>JANMHX010000133.1:0-1810 GCA_031375485.1 Gemmatimonadota bacterium
TCGGGGGGGCGTTGGCTTAGCGGCGATCGTGGCCTTGGCGGCGGTTGGGCAACGGGCGTACGACCAGTGGGCGGAACGGACCGCCTTGACCCGTCCCCCCCCGACGGCCGAGCACCCCAACGTCCTTCTGTTAGTGCTCGACACCGTTCGAGCTTGGAACCTGGGATGGTACGGGTACGGCCGGAACACCACGCCGCTCTTGGATCGCCGTTTCGAACAGGGTGTGATCTTCGACCGGGCTTTGGCCACGGCCCCATGGACCCTGCCGTCCCACGCCTCGATGTTCACCGGTCGGTTCCCTGCCGATCTGAGCGCTGGTTGGGCCACCAGGCTCGACGGTACCGATCCGACGGTCGCCGAGGTCCTGGGCCAGGCCGGCTACGCCACCGGCGGATTCGTGGCCAACTATCGGTACACGGGGGCATCGACCGGGCTCGCCCGCGGATTCTCTCGCTACGAGGACTACCCCACCGACGCTCCCGAGGCATTCCGGATGCTGGCGCTGACCCGCCGCGCGCTCCGAATCCCCCGGCTCCAGCAATGGCTGGCCGAGCACCGGATCTTCGAATCCAAGTATGCCGAGGACGTGAACCGGGAATTTCTGGACTGGGTCGACCGGCGGACGGACCGGCCGTTCTTCGGGTTCATCAACTATATCGACGCCCATTCCCCTTATTTGCCTCCCACACCCTACGATACGGCGTTCAACCGCGGCGCCGACCAGGAACGACTGTCGGAGCAATACGTGGCCGGCGTGGAGCGAGTGTTCGGCCCGGGTCCGATTCCCGCGAACTTGCTGACCGAGTATCTCGACGGGTACGACGGCTCGCTCCGCTACCAGGACGCTCAGATCGATTCGCTGCTGAATGCGCTGGAGCGGCGGGGCCGGCTCAAGAACACGATCGTGGTGTTGACCGCCGATCATGGAGAACACTTCGGCGAGCACGGTTTGATTCAGCACGGCAACAGTCTGTTCCTGCCGCTGCTCCATGTGCCGCTCGTGGTGTGGGCGCCGGGGCTCGTGCCGGGAGGGCTTCGGATCGGAGCCCCGACGTCGCTTCGAAACCTGGCGGCCACCTTGGTCGATCTGGCCCGGGTCGGACCCAGCCCGATTCCCGGCCAGTCGCTGGCCCGCCTATGGGGACCCGATTCGCTCGACGTCCCGCCCGACACGCTGCTCTCCGAGGTCGATTGGCATCCGAGTCTCACGAAGTTTCCGCCCGCTCCGCTGCTCGATGGATCGCTTCGGTCCTTGCTGGTCGACAGTCTGCACTACATTCGGCGGAGTGACGGGGTCGAGGAACTCTATCACTTGGGGCAGGACTTTCTCGAAGCGCGGAATCTGGCCGGAGCGCCGCAATATCGGGCCGCGCTGCTCGACGCCCGGGGTAAGCTTGAGGCCGTGACCCGCGGGCGGCCGGGGCCGAGGCCTAAGTAGCTCGGGGCTCGGCGCTCGGCACTCGGCACTCGGCGATCCACTCGGTCCATTCGGGGGGGACGGGGGTGATCCGGGCGATGGCGGCGTCGGCGAGGGCTAGGGCTTGGCGGGTGAGCTCATCGGCGGTGGTGGGGGAGCCGGCGGAGCGGGTCAGGGCGGCTTCGAAGGCAAGGATCCGAGCGTAGCCGTAGATCCGATGGGGGTCGTTCAGGAGTTCGGCGAGTTGGGCCGGCTCGAGATGGGGGGCGAGGGTGTGGAGGGGGCCGAGGGTCATGGACTTGGCGTCCTCGAGCTGCTGGCGGGCCAGTTCGAGCGAGGCCGATCGGTCGCCGCGGAGAATCCGGGCGATCAGGGCCGACAGGGTGTCGATCC
>JANMHX010000115.1:0-7185 GCA_031375485.1 Gemmatimonadota bacterium
CAGCAATCGGTTTCGCCTCGGCCCGCTCGAAGGCCGGATCCGCGCCAAGACCGGGAGTATTGGCCAGGTGAACGCCTTGTCCGGGTACCTCGAACGGGACCCGCTGGGCCCAGATCCCTGTCGGACCTTCAGCGTGCAGGCCAACCACCACACCTTGGGCGGCCGGGCCATGATTCAGGCGATCGACAGTGTCGTGGTCGCCCTCGGCGATCTCGGACGCTGCACCTCCCGCCGCTCTGTCGTCTATACTACGGGCAACCTGACACCGAAGCGACCATGAAGATCTACACCCGTACCGGCGACGAAGGCACGACCGGCTTGTTTGGCGGGGGCCGGGTGCCGAAGCACCACCCCCGGGTCGCGGCCTATGGCGATATCGACGAACTCAACTCCGTCATCGGGGTGGTCCGGGCCGAGCGGCCGGAGGAATTCTTCGACGACCTGTTTGCCACGGTGCAACGCGATCTGTTTTCGATCGGAGGCCATCTCGCCACCCCGGATCCGGAGAAGGTCCGGGCGGCGCTGGAAAAGGCCCAGTTGTCGCCGGACCGGGTCACCGAGTTCGAACGGATCATGGACGAGGCCGACCAGGAGTTGCCGCCGCTCCGGGCGTTCGTGCTCCCCGCCGGCACCCCAAAAGCCGCCGCGCTCCACGTCGCCCGGACCGTCTGCCGCCGGGCGGAACGCCACCTCGTCGCGCTCAGCGACGCCGTGCCGGTGCCGGAACTCTTCGTGATGTATTTGAACCGGCTCAGCGACCTGCTGTTTACCATGGCCCGACTGGCCAACCACCGGGAAGGGCGTGGCGACGTCACGTGGTAACGGTTCGCCACAGCACCGGGAGCTACCCGGTGGTCATCGAAACCGGCGCCTTGGGCCGCCTCGCCGCCTTCGCGGCCGAAACCCTGCCTGGACGACGCCTCGCGATCATCACCGACCGGAACGTCGCGCGGGTCATTGACCACGATCTGAAAGCGCCGGTCCTGGTCGTCCCGCCCGGCGAAGGTTCGAAGACTCGGCGACGGTGGAGCGATCTGACCGACCAGCTCCTGGACCTGGGTTTCGGCAGGGACGCCGGCCTCGTCGCCGTCGGCGGCGGGGTGGTGGGTGACCTGACGGGGTTCGTGGCCGCCACCTTCCATCGGGGCATTCCCTACCTCCAGGTCCCGACCTCCCTGCTGGCCATGGTCGACGCGTCCGTGGGCGGGAAGACCGGCCTCAATACCCACCACGGCAAGAACCTGGTCGGCGCCTTCCACCCGCCCGCTGGGGTCCTGATCGATCCGGCCGCCGTTCGCACCCTCCGCTCGGCCCACTTCCGGGGCGGCGTGGTCGAGGCGATCAAGCACGGACTAGTCGCCGACGCCGGGTATTGGGACTGGATCGATCGTCACCGTGCCGAACTGCTGGCTCGCGATCCGGCCGTGGTCGGGCACCTGGTCCGCCACAGCGTCGAGATCAAGGCGGCGATCGTTGCGACCGACGAGTACGAGCACGGGCGGCGGGCCATCCTGAACGCCGGCCACACGGTCGGTCATGCCCTCGAGTGGCTCACCGGCTACCGCCTGCCCCACGGCGACGCCGTCGGCTTGGGCCTGGTCATCGAGGCGAGGATTGCCGCCGGGTGCGGCCTGGCGCCGGACACCCTGGCCACCGACCTCAGCGACCGGTTGGTCCGGGTCGGGGTGCCCCTCGAGCTGCCCGACCCGGACCGGGACGACGAGTTGCTCGCCGCGATGCGTCGCGACAAGAAGGCCCGGCACGGGGCGTTCCGCCTGGCGCTTCCCCGGGTGCCGGGGGCCCTGGCCGAGGCCGCCGACTGGACCACCGAGGTCCCGGACGATGTCGTTAGGCAAGCGTTAGGCAGCCACCGGAACCGTCGTCCGGGCACGGCTATCCACACGATATCCACACCGCCGGTGGCGTAAGTCATTTCCCGGCAGCCGGTTACATCACCTCTCCACATCGGCGGATTTTGGGTTTTCCACCCGACGTAGACAAACGCCGCAAGTCGTTGTCGCCTAACGACGTCTCCGTGTTGACGGCCTAACGCTATTGACTCCCAGCCTAACAGTTTCCTAGATTGGTGCCGTTGGTTGCAGTCACCAACACCCTCCGCTCGCTTAGGCGAGCACCCAACGAACACAAACGAAGAACGTCACTCGAGGTCGAGGTAGAATGCGTATCCAGCGCGAACGCCGCCCGCGTCTAGCGGGCCGGGCGGCTCCCGGCAGTTCATTCGATCAATACCTCCTGGACATCCGTAAGTTGCCGATGATCACCGATCCGAAAGAAGAAATTCGGCTCGCCAAACGGGCCCAAAAAGGCGACCCCGAGGCGATGGATCGGCTGGTCACGGCCAATCTCCGGTTCGTCATTTCCTATGTGAAGCGGTTCCAGGGGCACGGACTCGACCTCGGTGAGCTCGTCGCGATCGGCAATGAAGGCTTGCTCAAGGCCGTCAAGAAGTTCGACCCGGCCCACGGCGTCAAATTCATCAGTTATGCCGTGTGGTGGGTCCGTCAGTGCGTGCTCAAGGCCTTGGCCGAGCAGACCCGGACGGTGCGGATCCCGCTGAACCAGAATGCCGCCCTGCTCCGGATGGCCAAGGTCGAGAGCCTGCTCAGCCAGGAACTGGGCCGGTCGCCGACCGACGCGGAAACGGCCCGGGTGCTCGATGAGTCGGTCGATACGATCCGCTCCTCCCGGCTGGTGTCCACCGTCGAAATCTCCCTGGACGCCCCGGTGGAGAAGGGCGACTCGGGTTCGGCCACCTTCGGCGAACGGGTCTCCGGGCAAGCCAGCGGCGAGATCGAGGAGTTCGTCGATGCCGGCCTCCAGAAGCAGTTCCTCGGCAAGCTGTTCGAGCAGTACCTGACCGCGCGCGAGCGCCGGATCCTCTCGCTGTACTATGGACTCGACGAGGGCTCGGAAGCGCTCACGCTCGAGGGGATCGGGGCGCTGCTCGGCGTCACCCGCGAACGGGTCCGGCAGATCCGCGAGCGGGCCTTCGAGAAGCTCCGGAATTCCCAGGAAGTGAAGTACCTGCAGCACGCCGTCCCGCTCGCCTAGTCGGCCGGGCCGGGAATGTCACGAGAGGGCCGGAGCACGGCTCCCCCCTCTCGTGGCCTCGCTAGATTACCGGGATGCCCGGTCTGCCGCTGTTTCCGTTGACCCTCGTGCTCTTCCCCGGGGCGCTCGCTCCGCTCCACATTTTCGAACCGCGGTACCGGCGTCTGGTGGCGGACGCCGCCGAGAACGATCATCGCTTCGTAATCCTTCCGCCGGGGCCCGCCGGCGGCACACCCGAGCCGGGCACGATCGGCACGGTGGCCAGGATCCGAGCCATTCAGCCCCTTCCCGACGGGCGTTCGAATCTCGTCGTCTCGGGCGAAGAACGGGTCGTCCTGCTCGCGATTCTGGCCGCGGACACGCCGTACCTCCTCGGCGAGACGACCGGACTGCCCGACCGGTTCGACGCCACCGGCCCGAGCCCCGCGGACTACCTCGCGTTGCGACACCTGGGGGAGCGATACGCGGCGGCCCAAACCGCGATGTCCGACAGCCCGGCGGAGTCCGAACTCTCGAACGACCCGGGGCAATTGAGTTTTCAGGTAGCCGCGCTGCTCGAATGGGACTTCGAGACCCAACGGGCGTTTCTGGCCATCCGGTCGGACCGCGAGCGAGTCGTCCGGCTACTCGACGTGATGCCCGCCTTGGTCGAGGATCTCGAGGCCCGGGCCGCCATCCATGCCCGGGCCCGCCGGAACGGACACGGAGCGCACCCCTGATGAATCCGACGGCAGCCGACCTCGGGGCGGAACTCGCCGCCATCGTCGGCACCCGGTGGGTCAAGATCCGGGACGCCGAACGGCGAACCTATGAGGGCGACGGCCTGCCAACCCATGCGTCGGTCCCGATGCTCGTGGTCCTCCCCGGCTCGACGGACGAGGTCATCGCGGTCGTTCGCCGGTTGGCGGCCCGGCAGGTCCCGTGGGTGGCCCGCGGCGCCGGCACCGGGTTGTCGGGTGGTGCCTTGGCCGACCCGAACGCCGTCCTGATTCCGCTGACCCGGCTCAACCGAATCATCTCGATCGATCCGGTCAATCGCCGGGCGGTGATCGAGCCGGGCGTGGTGAATGCCAAGCTGTCCGAAGCGGCCGCGCCCTACGGCCTGCTCTACGCGCCCGATCCCTCGAGCCAAACCGCCTGCACCATCGGCGGCAATGTCGCCGAGAACGCGGGCGGGCCCCATTGCCTCAAATACGGGGCGACGACCAGCCATGTCGTGGCCCTCGACGTCGTCCTGGCCGATGGCACCCTCGCTACGTTAGGCAGCCCGCAAGGCGAGCCCTGGGGCCCCGACCTCGTCGGCCTGTTCGTCGGGTCGGAAGGCATGTTCGGCATTGCCCTCGGCATCACCGTCCGGCTCGAGCCGATTCCGGCCGCGATCCGGACGCTGCTCGCCGACTTCATGTCGGTGCGCGCCGCTACCGAAGCGGTCGGCACCATCATCGAATCGGGCGTCGTGCCGGCCGCGCTCGAGCTGCTCGATCAGGCCTGCATCAAGGCGGTCGAGGCCTCGATTTACGCCGCGGGCTACCCGACCGACGCGGCGGCGGTTCTATTGGTCGAACTCGACGGCACCGAGTCCGGCGTGCGGGCCGATTCCGTGGTCGTCGAAGCCCTGCTCCATCGATTCGGCGCCCGGTCGGTACGGTCCGCCGAGTCCCCGGAGGCGCGGGCCAAATTGTGGCAGGGCCGAAAGAAGGCCTTCGGCGCCATGGGCCGAATCGCCCGGGACTTGGTGGTCCAGGACGCCGTCGTCCCGCGGACGGCGCTGCCCGACCTGCTCGACACCATCACGGCGTTAGGCCGCCAGTACGGCCTGACCATCGCCAACGTCTTTCACGCCGGCGACGGCAACCTCCACCCCAATATTTGCTATGACCACCGTGACCCTGAACTCCGCCAGCGGGTCGAAGCCGCCAGCGCGGCCATCATGAAGGCCTGTATCGCCGCGGGGGGATCGATCACCGGCGAACACGGCGTGGGGTCCGACAAGATCGACTACATGCCGCTGATCTTCGACCCGACCACCCTCGCTACGATGTGCGCCGTGCGGCGGGCCTTCGACCCGTCCGAGTCGGCCAACCCCGGCAAGGTGGTGCCCCTTCATTACTGCCGCGAATGGCGGCCGGGACCACTCGCATGACACCCGGCATTCTCGGCCGGATCAAGGCGCTCGGCCTCGGTGGATCCGAAGCGCCCGACGGACGGCCCCGGGTAAGTCCCGACTCGGTCGACGGCCTGGCCGCCGTCTTGGGGCTGGCCAACGAACAGGGCTGGAAGGTCCGGATCGAGGGCGCCCGGACCTGGATGCCGGCCGACGCGCCGGCCGACCTGGCCGTGAGCACCGAACGGCTCGACCGGATCGTTTCCGTGGCCCCGTCCGACTTGGTGGCCGCGGTTCAGGGCGGCGCCACCCGGCGCGCGGTCGCCGAGCGCCTGGTGGCCCACCGGACTTGGGTCGCGATCGATGCCCCCGGATCACCCGACCGCACGCTGGGATCGATCCTCGCCACCGGCACGACCGGCGCGGTGCGGCATCGGTTCGGGCCGCTTCGCGATCAGGTCCTCGGCACCACGGTCGTCACCGGCGACGGCCGGATTGTCCGCGCCGGCGGCGTCGTGGTCAAGAACGTGGCCGGGTTCGATTTGAGCAAGGTCCAGATCGGCGGCTTTGGGGCGTTTGGCGTCATCGCCGAGACCAACCTCCGGCTCCGAGCCCTGCCGGCCGGCCGCCGAACTCTGCTGGCCATCGGCGACCTTGATCTACTCGCCAACGCCGCGCGGGCGCTGGTCGAGGCCGGAGTCGATGCCGTCACCGTCGAACTGGTGTCACCGGCCACCACCGGTTCGGCAAGCTGGCGGCTCTTGGTCGAGATCGCGGGCACCGAGGAGGGCGTCCTCGCGGAGGCCGAGCGGGCCCGGCGGATCGGGGCCGACCTCGTCTGGGAGGTTCTTTCCGGTCCGGCGGGGGCAGCATTCCAATCGGCCATCGCGGAAGCGGCGCTCGATGGGCCGGTGACGATCCGGCTCGGCGTCCTGCCCCAGTCGATCCCCGAGGTGGCCGATCTCATGGTCGAGCGCCTCGGACCCGGTCGGCAGAGCGCGTCGGCCGGACGCGGCGGTCTCCGATGGACGGGGCATCCGCCGCCCGAGGCGCTGATCGCGCTTCGCCACCAACTCGCCGCCCGGGAAATTCCCGTCACCGTGGAACGCGCGCCCTGGAGCTTCCGCGCCAAGACCGGGCATTTCGGCGCGTTCCGGGAAGGGGTCCGGCCCTTGAGCGACCGAGTCCGCGCGGTGTTCGATCCGACCGGCCTGCTGATGGCCCCGCTCGAGGGGCCCGGCGATGCCTAACGTCTCGCCCTCGACCGCGCGGGCTGGATTCGAAGCGCTCGACCCGTGCGTCCACTGCGGGTTCTGCCTTCCGGCCTGTCCGACCTATTTGGCCACCGGCGACGAGAGCGAGAGCCCCCGGGGCCGGATCCTCTTGATGCGGGCGCTCGAACGAGGCGAACTGGCCGCCGATGATCCCGGGCTGGTCCAGCATCTGGATGCGTGCCTCGGCTGTCGTGGTTGTGAGCCGGTCTGTCCCTCGGGTGTCGGATATGGCCGCGGCCTCGAGGCCGCTCGGGCCCGGATCTCCGCCGAACGAGGCCTCCCCGGTCAGGCCCGGGTGATCCTCGGCATGTTCAGCGCTTCGTGGCGCTGGCGGTTGGCCACGGCCTTCGCTCGGGTGGCCCGGGCCAGCGGGTTGGCCGGCATCTTTTCGGGAGCCGGCCGGCTGGGATTCCTGGCGGGCATGGTGGCGGCCACCCGCCCCGTTCGCCGGGAGAAAGGCGGCCATCCGGAACGGCGGGAGCCGAGCCGCGGTACCGTAGCCTTGTTTCGGGGGTGTGTCATGGATGGACTGTTCGGTCATGTCCACGACGCAACCCGCCGGACGCTCGAGGTGAATGGCTATCGCGTCATTGAAGTCGAGGGCCAAGGGTGCTGTGGCGCGCTGCACGACCACGCCGGTGACCAAGATGGTGCCCGGGCCCTCGCGATGGGCAACGTTCAAGCATTCGTAGGCCGCGCCGATTTCATCGTCGTCAATAGCGCCGGCTGCGGGGC
>JANMHX010000214.1:0-23683 GCA_031375485.1 Gemmatimonadota bacterium
CGACGATCTCACCGTCGAGCCGGAAGCTCCCCAAATCGACCGGGGCTTGGATCGGCGCCGGGGTGCCCTCGGCTTCGGTAACGGTCGCGATCTCGAGCAGCCGTCCGTTGCCGCGATAGGCCAACTGCCCGGTCACCCGAACCTTCCGCCCGTCCCAGGATGTTGCCACGGCCTGGGCGCCGAACTTTCCAGGGGCCGCCAGCAAATACCGCCGGATCGTCGCCCCGGTATCGGCCACCTCGAGGATCGGAACCGGGGCGGCCCGAAGGGTCCCGGCCAGCGTCCGGGGAACTCCATACTCGTAAGTTGACGGTCCGAAAGTCCGTTGCGCAAGCGCGAAAGCCGTCATCAAGCCTCCGGTGAGTACCAGAAGGGTCACGACGGCCAATCGGGTGAATCCCGCCAACGAAACCGGGGCGGTGGGCAGATAGCCGACGTAGAACGGTTCCTCGTCGGTGGGCCCCTCGGGAACCGCGGTGACGGGCGGGACGAGGGTCCCCGGCTGATTGGGAGTGCTCCGCACCACGACCTGACCGTTGGCGATTTTGAGATCGTAGGTCGCGATCTGGTCGTTGAACGGCGGCGGCGATCGGCCGTCCTCCGGTTTGAATTGGTAACCATGCCACGGGCAGGTAATGCACCCGTCGAGGATCCGCCCCTCACCGAGCGGTCCGCCTTGATGGCGGCAGACATTGGTCACCGCCGAGAGCCGGCCCCCGTGTTTGAAGACGGCGACCCGTTCGCCGCCGACCGTGGCGACCCGGGCGCGACCTTCGGGGATGTCCTCGGGGCGGCACACCGGCACCCAGTCGGCTCCGTCGGCCGCTCGGTCGCCGGCCCGTTCTCGTCGGGCCGCCGCGAGGTGGAGCCCCCCGACCAATGCGATGCCCACGGCCAACACCGCCGGATAGAGCGGATGGTGCTCGTCCTGAAGGAATCCCAGTCCGACATGGAGGATCAGCGCGACATAGGCCGCATAGACCAGCATGTGGAGCCGCTTCCAAACGCTGGGCGTCAGCACCGAAAGCCAATAATCGTGACTCGTCACCGCCATGAGGCCAAGCACGAGCAACGCCACCACGCCGAAGACCTCGAATGGCAGGGTCCCCAGGGTCGTCCAGTCGGACCCAGCCGTCAGCAGGCTGACTAGGGGGTCGGCGTTCCCGAACCCGTGGTATTGGATGATCGCGAGCAGAGCGTGGCCGACCCCAAGCAACGCCAGGGTGACGCCGAGATGGCGGCGGTTGTACAGCAGCGGAAGGAAGCGGCGGTCCAATCGGGCCGCGGGGCCGATGATCAAGATGACATGGAGCAGGATCAAGGCGGTGAGTCCGAAGCCCCGGATCAAGATCGACTCGGCGGTGGCCGTCGGGTGGGCCGCGAGGGTCACGGCGGCGAACAGTCCGACCGACCCGACGACGCCGAGCCCGAGGACCGTGTCGTAGATCCGTTTCTGCCGGTTCCAGTTGACGGCTTGATACGAATGACTCATGAGCGGACCACCAGCGCCGCTGCGAGGGCTACGAGGCCGCCGATGAGGAGAAAACCGGCCCACCACCGGTGCTGACACCGAAGCGACCGGTTCATTCGCTCCGGCTCCTCAGGCGGAACACCAGATAGGGCCAGAGGACGACGGCGCCGGGAAGGAGCAGGAGCCGAAACCCGGCCGTACCGGCCGTCGCGGCCTGGTCGAGCCGCCCGGCTCCGCGACCGGCAAACCAAGCGGCGAAGACCACCCCGACGAGCAGGTACGTCTTGACCGCCAGGACCATTCCAACGACAAAACCCATGGCGAAACATAGCTCCTTGGAACCCACCAGAACGCGGGGGCGAGCGGTTCAGTTCCCGCCGACTCGGGGTGGACGAAATGGGGGACCCGATTCCTCTGGCGCCCGGACAGCGACCGGGCCAAATTCGGAGGTTCCGTCTTACCACTCCGGAGTCATGGATGCGTCGAAGTCTGCTGCTTGCCACCGCCTTCTCGTTGGCGTTACCCCCGCTCGCCATGGCTCAAGTGCCGACCATCGCCGACAAGGTCAAGACCTTTGAGCGCCGCGATGGGTTCGTGCCGATGTACTGGGACGCCCAAGCCGGCAAGCTCTGGCTCGAGGTGGCGCGGCTCGGCCAGGAAATTCTCTATATCAGTTCGCTGCCGGCCGGGGTCGGGTCGAATGACATCGGCCTCGATCGGGGTCAGTTGGGCGGTGAGCGGATCGTTCGCTTCGAGCGGATCGGCCCGAAAGTGCTGTTGGTCCAGCCGAACTACGGGTTTCGGGCGGTCACCGACAATCCCGATGAACGGCGAGCGGTGGAGCAATCGTTTGCCCAGTCCGTCGTCTGGGGTTTCAAGGTCGAGGCGGAATCGAACGGCTCGGTGCTGATCGACGCCACGGATTTCGTGATGCGGGATGCCCACGACGTGGTGGGCGCGATGCGCCGGAGCGGGCAGGGGACCTTCCGGCTCGACCCGTCGAGGGGAGCCCTCTATCTCGAACGGACCCGGGGCTTCCCTCGCAACTCCGAAATCGAGGCCACCCTCACCTTCTTGAGCGATAACCCCGGCAGGTGGGTCCGGGACGTGGCCGCGAGTCCGGAGGCGGTCACCGTGCGGCAGCACCACTCCTTCGTGGCCCTCCCGGAGCCCGGCTACGTGCCCCGGGTCAGCGATCCACGAGGCGGTTTCTTCGGGATCAGCTACGCCGACTATGCGACACCGATCAGCGCCCCGATTCTCCAGCGCTTCATCTCGAGGCACCGGCTCCAGAAGAAGGATCCCAGGGCGGCCGTCAGCGAAGCGGTGACGCCGATCGTGTACTATCTCGATCGGGGCGCGCCGGAACCGATCCGGACCGCCCTGCTCGATGGCGCCCGGTGGTGGAATCAAGCCTTCGAGGCGGCCGGGTACCGGGATGCCTTCCGGGTCGAACTGATGCCCGAGGGCGCCGACCCGATGGATGTCCGGTATAACGTCATTCAGTGGATTCACCGGCAAACCCGGGGCTGGAGCTATGGCTCGACGGTGACCGATCCGCGGACCGGGGAGATCATCAAGGGGCACGTGTCGCTCGGCTCGTTGCGGGTCCGCCAGGACTACATGATCGCCCAAGGCCTGACCGCGCCGTTTCTGACCGGTGACGAGACCGCGTCCGAGGCGGAACGGATGGCGCTGGCCCGGATCCGGCAGCTGTCCGCGCATGAGGTGGGGCACACGTTGGGCATCGAGCACAACTACATCTCGAGCAGCCAAGGCCGGGCGTCGGTCATGGACTACCCGCATCCGTACGTCAAACTCACCAACGGACGCATCGATCTGTCGGAGGCGTATCTGGAGGGCATTGGGGCGTGGGACAAAGAGGCGATCAAGTTCGGGTATCAGGACTTTCCTGCGGGCACCGATGAAAAGGCGGCCCTCGCCGGTATCATCGGGGCCGCCCGGTCCCGGGGCCTCACGTTCCTGACCGATCAGGACGCCCGGCCTGCGGGCAGCGCCCATCCGGAAGCCCATCTCTGGGATAACGGCACCAACATCGCCCGGGAACTCGACCGGATGATGACTGTGCGCCGGGCGGCGCTCGATCAGTTCGGGGAACGGGCCATTCCGCGAGGCGCGCCAATGGCGACCCTCGAGGAAGTATTGGTCCCGCTCTACCTGCATCATCGCTACCAAGTCGAGGCGGCCGCCAAAGTCATTGGCGGGCAGTGGTACGACTACGCGTTTCGCGGTGACGGGGTCGCGCCGGTCAAGCCGGTGGCCTCGAAGGATCAGGTGGCCGCCCTGGAGTCGGTGCTCGCCACGCTTCGGCCGTCCGAACTCACGCTGCCGAGGGGCATTCTGGCCAAGATTCCGCCCCGGCCGGTGAACTATCCGGCCCATCGGGAACTCTTCGATCGGTCCACCGGGTTGGTCTTTGATGCGATCAGCCCAGCGGCCGCGGCGGCCGACATGGTCGTCCAGTTTCTCTTCCACCCGGAACGGGCGGCTCGGCTGGTGCAACAACGGGCCCTTGATCCCGGCCAGCCGGGGCTCGAATTCGTCATCGACCGGGTCCTCGCGGCGACGTTCGACGCCGCCACCGCTTCGCCGTACGAGGCCGAAGTCGGCCGGGCGGTGCAACGAGTCGTGGTCGACCGCTTGATGGCGCTGGCCGCGTCGGCTCCGATGAGTCAGGTCCGGGCCGTGGCCACCCAGAAGCTCCTGCAACTCGCCGATCGTCCGCTCCGGGCCGCCACTGGCACCGCCGACAACCGGGCCGCCCGAGCGCTGATGGCGGCCGACATCCGCCGATTCGGCGCTCGCCCCTACGATCCGACCAAGATGATTCCGCCGGCCGATGCTCCGCCCGGGAGTCCCATCGGACTGCCCGATCTCGAACTGATTCCTTAAGCCAGATAGGAACTCCGATGCGCCCTCTGTTGGCTCGAATTGTGGTTGGGGTGGTGGCTCTGGCGGCCAACCTTGCCCCGCTGGCCGCCCAAGCTCCGGCCCCGGTTGCCAAACCCGAGGACGTCAGCTCCGTCGACGCCATTGTCGGGGCGCTCTACCACGTGATCTCGGGCCCGGCCGGGCAGAAACGCGACTGGGACCGGTTCCGTTCGTTGTTTGCGCCCGGGGCCCAGTTGATGCCCACCGGCCGCGATCCCGCCGGGAAAGGGCGGGTGATCGTCTGGAGCGTCGAGGACTACGTCAAGACGGCCGGGGGTAGCCTCGAAACGAACGGGTTCTTCGAGCAGGAAATCGGCCGAACGGTGGAGCAATACGGCAAAGTGGTCCACGCCTTCAGCGCGTACGACTCCCGTCGGTTGGCGGCCGACGAAAAGCCGTTTGCGCGCGGGATCAACAGCATCCAGCTCTTCGACGATGGCACCCGCTGGTGGATCACCACGGTCCTTTGGGAACAAGAGTCGGCGGCCAATCCGATTCCCGCGAAGTACCTGAAGCATTGATGCAGCTCCGGATCCGGGTTGCGGTGGCGGCGGTCGGCTCGCTCCTGTTAGGCGGGTCGATGCCGGCCGCCGCTCCGGTGCCGCTCTGCGGCCCGGAGGCGGGTGACCGGCTGCGGCCCAGTCAGGACCTCTATTGCCTCGAGTTGGTGGCCCGGCCGGATCTGCCGGGCACGGCCGCGGCCACCGTGGAGCTTGGCCGGGCCGAATCGCCGTTCGACATCGCGACGAATCGACTGGGGAACCAGCGGTTTGACGCGACGCTGGTCCTCCGAGGACTCCCGGCCCCGAGCGCGCTCGGGCCCTATACCGCCTATGTCGCGTGGGTCACCTCCCCGTCGCTCGATCCGATGATTCCGCTCGGCGCGGTGTCGAACGGCCGGAACCATCTCGGCGAGATCAGCCTCGACAAGTTCCTGATTTTCGTCACCGCGGAGGCCCGGCCGGATGTGACCGAGCGGAACGGCCGGCTGGTGCTCCGGGGCATGTCGCCGAGTATCCGGATGCAACAGCATTCCATGCTGATGATGAACCGGACTCCCGATTCCACTCTGGCCCACCACGACATGGCGGGAATGGATCACGGCGGTACCCGGTGGGTCATGCCGCCCGCTCGGGCCGGCACCCCGATGGTGCCGATGCCCGGTGTCGATGGGCTGGTGCCACCGGTTGATCCGTTCCTGCCGGGCGCCGGGCTCGATGCGGCCACCCTGCCCGAGGCCAAGCCCCGCACCGTGGCTCGTCTCCGGAACGGCGACACCCTCGATTTGACGGCGTCGTTGGTCCGCCGCACGATCAACGGCCGGACGCTGGTGATGTATGCCTACAATGGGCAATATCCCGGGCCGCTGCTCCAGGTCGACGAGGGGTCCACGGTCGTGGTTCGGTTTCACAATGCCATCGATATGCCGACGGCGGTCCATTGGCACGGCATCCGCCTCGAAAATCGGAGCGACGGGGCCCCCGGGGTGACCCAGGACGCCGTCGAGCCCGGCCAGGGGTTCACCTATCGGATTCGGTTCCGGGACTCCGGAATCTATTGGTACCATCCCCATGTCCGGGAAGACGTCCAGCAAGACCTCGGCCTCTATGGCAACATCCTGGTCCGGCCGAAACGGCCCGATGCGTTCGGGCCGAGCCATCGGGAAGAGACCGTGATGCTCGACGACATTCTCCTCGGTGAGGCGGGCCTGGTGCCGTATGGGAAGGATGACGCCACCCACGCGTTGATGGGGCGCTTCGGCAACATTCTGCTGGCCAACGGCGATCCCCACTATCGCCTGACGGTCCGCCCGAATGAGATCGTCCGGTTCTACTTCACCAACGTGGCCAATACCCGGACCTTCAACCTGACGATTCCCGGGGCCCAGATGAAGCTCGCCGGCGCCGACGTCGGCCGATACGAACGGGAGGAGTGGACCGATCACGTGTCGATCGCGCCGGCGCAGCGGTACATCGTGGACGTCCGGTTCCCCGCCGCCGGCCGCTTCTCGCTGATCAATCAGATCCAGGCCATCGACCACAACGTCGGCAATTTCTACGCGGAGCACGACACCCTCGGCACGGTCACCGCCACGGGTCCGGCCATGACGCCCGATCTGACGAAGAGCTATCAGCGGCTTCGTACCAACCGGGACGTGGTGACCGACATCGCCAGGTACCGGCCCTGGTTTGCCAAACCCGCCGACAAACAGCTGTTTCTGACCCTCCGCCTGGGCGAACTGCCGTTCGGGGTCATGCAAATGCTCCGGCGAGACGTGATGTACTCCCATCCGGTCGAGTGGAGCGGCACGATGCCGATGATGGACTGGCTGCCGACCGCCCGAGAAACCAAGTGGGTGCTTCGTGACCCGGCAACCGGCAAAGAGAACATGGCCGTCGACTGGCAATTCAAGCTCGGCGACGTGGTCAAGATCCGGATCGGCAACGACCGGAGTTCGCTCCATCCGATGTCCCATCCGATCCACCTCCACGGCCAGCGGTTCCTGGTCCTGGCTCACAACGATGTTCCGAACGGGAACTTGGTCTGGAAAGACACGGTACTCCTGCCGGTCGGCGGGACCGCCGACTTGCTGGTCGAGATGTCGAATCCGGGCAAGTGGATGATGCACTGCCATATTGCCGAGCATCTGGAGACGGGGATGATGGGGGTCTTTGAGGTCCGCTGAGCCGGCGGGCCGAAACCACCGGGGCGCCTCGCCCGTACAAGGCAGTCTATGATGCTTCCCGCCGCCCTGCTTCTTCTCCTGACCGCCCAAGACACGACTCGTACTGCCCCCGCCGGGAGCTATGCCGATTCCGCGACGGGGGTCTTGGTGACCCAAGCCCGGAAGGCCCGGGAACGGAACGAACGGCTGGTCACCTCATACCGCGCCACCGTCACCCAGCGACTCGGCGCCGGCATCAAGGCATTGTCGCGCGACCGGATGCTGTTCCGCCAGGAGCTGGCCGCCAAGATTGAATGGCACCGCGATGGTCCGAGCCGCGTGGAAGTCACCGGGGCCCGGGAAGCCCTCCCGGTCGTGACCCGCGGCGACCATGTCCCTTCTGATCTGGATAGCCAAACCCGCTGGCTCGTCATCAACCCCGCCGAGGACTACCTCCGCGTCGTGGGGCTCGACGACGACGATGATGGCTTCGTCTATCCGCTCCGCGAGGGCGGGGAACGGGACTACCGCTTCGCTATTGGTGATTCCACCGTCATTTCGCTCCCGACCGGCAAGCGGATTCGGTTGGTCGAACTCAAGGTCACGCCCCGCCGCTCGGAGTGGCGGCTGATGTCCGGGTCGCTCTGGTTCGATGCTGACAGCTACGGGCTGGTCCGGGCCGTGTTCCGGCCGGCCCGTCCCTACGAGTTCCGGAGAGACGCTGATCCCGAGGACCGGGAAGATGTTCCCCAATGGGTCAACGCTTCGGGCGAGGTCAAGTTCGTGACCCTCGAGTACGGACTCTATGAGAACCGGTGGTGGATGCTCCGGTATGTCGCGCTCGATGCGGTCGGGACCGTGGGCTCGTGGCTCGGGATGCCGCTCCGGATGGAGCGGATCTACGCCGACTACGAGGTCGAGGGCGGGACCCCGCCGGACCCCGCCAACACCTTCCGGCCGGCCGGTACGACCCGGCGGCGCGGTCTGGAGACGATCGGTGACTCGGTGGCCCGCAAGGCCCAGTCCGACAGTATCCGGCGGGTCGTGGACGAGTGTGTCAAGGAAGCCACCGAGAAAGTCGGCCGAAGCGCGGAGGAGCGCCGGATGGTCCGGGTCCGGATCGGCCGCTGCACTCGGCCAAACAACGACTCGACGTTGGTGGTGGTGGTGCCGCCCGACACCGCGAGCCTGCTCACGAGCCCGACGTTAGGCGAACCGATTCTCAAGATGGGCGACATGATTACCGAAGGCGAGATCAAGGGCCTGGCCGATGCGATCGGCGGGCTTCCCAAGGCGCCGCTGTCGAGCCGGGTGGAGTTGCCCAGAGGCGTTGGCTCGCTCCTCGAAAAGGCCCGCTACAACCGGGTCGAGGGACTCTCGCTCGGTCTGTCGGGTAAGGCCGACTTCGGGCGATTCTCCCTCGAAGGCCGGGGCCGGCTCGGGATTGCCGATCGCTGGCCCAATCTCGAGGGGATCGCCACGGTGCCCGGAAGCCGGACCCGCCTCCGCCTCGCCGGCTATCGCCGCCTCGCCGCCGCCAATCCGGAGGCCCGGCCGTTTGGGGCCGTGAACTCGTTCTTCGGGCTGATGGCGCATCGCGATGACGGCCAGTACTTCCGGGCCAGCGGCGGCGAGGTGGTGGTCGAGAACACAGTGTCGGGATGGTGGAGCGTGCGGGCCTATGCGGAGCGACAAACCCAGGCCCGGACCGAGACGACGTTCTCCGTACCCCGGTTGTTCGGGAGCGATGCCACGTTCCGGCCCAATATCACCGCCGACCGGGCCGACCAGGTCGGGGTCCGACTCAATCTCCGGCTCGACCGCCCGGTGTCTCGCTCCGTCACCCTCGGGGGCGATGTCGCGCTCGAGGGCGCCACCGGCGACTTTGACTTCGGCAAAGGATCGGCCGGTCTTCGGGCCTACATCGCTCCCGGCGGCCCCATCGCCCTCGCCTTCGGGGCCTCGGCCGGCACCAGCACCGGGACCCTGCCGGTGCAGAGTCGCCACTACCTCGGCGGCCCGACCAACCTCCGCGGCTACGCCGGTGGCGTCACCTCCGGGTCCGCGTTCTGGAGCGGCCGGGCCGAAGTGGCCAATAGCTTCCCCGCCTTCCGCCTCTCAGCCTTCAGCGACATCGGCTGGGCCGGCCCCCGCGCAGATTTCACGAGCGGCAAGCCCCTCATCGGCGCCGGCGTGGGCGTCAGTATTCTCGACGGGCTGGTCCGACTCGACCTCGCCCGCGGCCTCCGCGCCCCCAAAGGCTGGCGGTTCGATCTCTATTTCGACGGAATTTTGTAGCTCGGCACTCGGCACTCGGCGCTCGGCACTCGGCTGTCAAGGCCGCGCGCCGAGTGCCGAGCGCCGAGTGCCGAGCACCACTATCCAGAGGGCGGAGGCGACGGCGAAGCCAAGACAACCCGCCATCAGGAGGGTGGGGCCGCGGCCTTGGGCCAAGAGTAGGGTGGCGGCGGCGGCGAGGACGACGAGGCGGACGGTCTCGCTGATCGGGGCAGAGCGGCGGGATTCGAGGACGGCGGCCACGTTGCTGAGGGTCAGGATCAGGTAGAAGACGCCGGCGAGGGTCTGGCCGACCGGCAGGGTCTTGGCCGCGGCGAGGAGGGCGACGGCTCCGATCATCGTGGCGCCGAATTGGGCGGCGGCGTAGGCCTGGAACGAGCGGGCGACCGGTGGGTCGAACTTGTGATAGGTGGCCGGAGTGACCGGCATCGGGGGTTCGTTCCAGCCGGGGCGGCCGAAGATGACTCGGAGCTTGTCCCGCCAGGCTGCTGTGCGCCATGCCTTCCGGGCGATCTCGACGAACACATGCAGGTTGGCCCAGACCGGGTTCCAGCTCGCGAGCGGCTTGGTGATGCCGTAGACCGGCGGTTCGACCTCGGGTTCGAACGAACCGAACAGCCGGTCCCAGATGATGAAGACGCCGGCATAGTTCCGGTCCTGATACTGCGGGTTGATGCCGTGATGAACCCGGTGGTGCGACGGGGTGTTCATCATGGCCTCGACCGGCCCGGGGAGTTGGCCGATGGCCCGGGTGTGGATCCAGAACTGATAGATCAAGTTGAGGCCGTGGCAGACCACCCACATGGTGACTGGAATGCCCAGTAGGGCGAGCGGCATGTAGAAGATCCAACCCATCAGCCCGTGGAGACTCGACTGCCGGAGCGCCACGGTCAGATTGTACTCCTCGCTCGAATGGTGGACCACATGGCCGGCCCAGAGAATGTTCACCTCGTGCGACATCCGGTGAAGCCAGTAGTACGCCAGGTCGTCGAGGACGAACACCGTGACCCAGGCGCCGAGGGCCCAGGCATCGAGGCCGAAGCCGAGGAGGCTGTCCGTGGCGGGGAAGGGCGTCCGGTCGATCCAGCCCGGAAGGCCTAACCACCGTGGGATCGAGGCCGCCTGCTCGACGGCGCCGTACACGACCATCGTGCCGATCGCGACGAAGATTCCGACCAACTGACTCACGGTGCCTAACGAGAGGTCGCTGATCGAGTCGTTGAGCCGGTAGAGATGCCGGCCGGTCCGCCGGGCCACCAGCAGCTCGAGGCCGATCAGCAGGAAAAAGAGCGGGATGGATGCCTGGATCACGTCCATCGTGTAAAATAGGGGATAGCCCTAGCCGGGACCAACGTCTGAAAGCTCGCCTGGTCTTCATCGCAGTGAGTGCCGGGACCGCATGGGGTGCGTTTGCCTGGCTGTTGGGGGCGCGGGCCATCGGTCCCTCGGTCTGGGGCGGCGTCATCGCGAGCCCGTTCATCGGCGTCGGTCTGGCCGGGCTGGTGCACCCTCGCTTTCTGGGCGCGGAGG
This sequence comes from Gemmatimonadota bacterium, assembly GCA_031375485.1. Lineage (GTDB taxonomy): Bacteria > Gemmatimonadota > Gemmatimonadetes > Gemmatimonadales > GWC2-71-9 > SHZU01. The sequence goes on from JANMHX010000214.1 coordinate 10,917, forward strand.
GGTGGTTCCGCGGGTTCTGGGCGCTGGTCAGCGTCTACCTCGGAGCGACCGGCTTCAGTCTGGCCTGTGGGATCTTCGGATTCCTCCGGTCGAACGGCGGCCGGATCGAGGTGCTCTTCGAACCCGTGATCGGCGTGCTCTGGGGCGTGACGATGACCGGCTATTTGTTGTTCCTCTGGCCCCTGGCGTACCTGACTCATTGGTGGCTCGAATCCCGGCTGGAGGCCTAACGTGATGCACCCGATCGTTCGACACCGCCTTGGGGTGGCTGCCGGCTTGATCATGGCGGGCGCGGCCCCGCGAGTTGGACGGGCGCAGCCGGCACCGCTGGCCGGTGTGGATCGCTATATCGAGTCGTCGATGCGGGCCTGGAAGGTCCCGGGGCTGGCTGTGGCCGTCGTCCACCAGGGTCGGGTGATCCTGGCCCGGGGCTACGGGGTCCGGCGGGTCGGATCGGCCGACCCCGTGACCGACGAAACGCTCTTCGCCATCGGCTCCGCCACCAAGACCTTCACGACCACCGCCATCGGGATGCTGGCCGAGCAAGGCAAACTCGGGCTCGACGAGCCGGTGATTCGGTACCGGCCGGATTTCAGGCTCGCCGATCCGGTGGCCACTCGGGAGGTGACCCTCCGGGATCTGCTCAGCCATCGCACCGGCGTCGCCGGGGGCGATTTCCTCTGGGCCACCGGCGAGTTTGGGCGTGATGAGATTGTCCGGCGGGCCGCCACGATCGCCCCGGCATGGCCGTTTCGTTCCCACTTCGATTACAGCAACGTGATGTTCATTGCGGCCGGGCAGGTCGCGGCCACGGTGGCCGCTCAGTCATGGGACGACTTGGTCAAGACCCGGATTCTCGACCCGCTCGGCATGCACGCGACCGTCACCAGCGTTCGGTCTCTCCCGCCCGGCGGCAATGTTGCGACCCCCCACGACCCGACCGACGGGGAGCCGCGCCCAGTAGCGTGGCGGAACATGGACAACACCGCGGCGGCCGGCGGGATCAATTCGAGCGTGCGCGACATGGCGCGATGGCTGCAATTCCAGTTGGCCTTCGGCGCGGTCGACGGCCGTCAGTTGGTGGGCCGGTCCTTCCTCGAAGGGATGCGAAAGCCGGAGACTCTGATTCAGCGAGAAGGCTCCTGGGCGATGATGAGCCCGGAAGGTCATTTCATGGCCTACGGGCTCGGCTGGATCATGAGTGACTACCGGGGCCGGCAGTTGCTGCAGCACGGCGGCGGCATCGACGGGATGAGTGCGATGGTCGGGCTCCTCCCCGAGGCCGATGTCGGGATCGTGGTTTTGAGCAATCTCAACGGCAACCAACTCCCGCTCGCCGTGATGATGCGGGTGTTCGACGCCTATCTCGACGCACCGGCTCGGGACTGGAGCGATGAATACCTCCGGCTCACCCAAACGGCGGAGGCGGCCGGCCGGGCTGAGGACCAACAGCGGGCCCGGCAACTGGTGGCGGGGACCAAACCGACCCTGCCGTTGGCCGGCTATGCCGGCACCTATCGCGAACCGACCTATGGGGATCTCGTCGTCACGATCGAAAACGGGATCCTCCGCGCCCGGTTCGGGCCGGAATTCACCGGGCGGCTAGAGCACCTGCAGTTCGACACCTTTCGGGCGGTCTGGGACAATCCGGCCCGGGAAACCAACTATCTCAACTTCACGATCGATGTGACCCGCCGCGTCGCCGAAGCGGATCTGTATCTGTGGGTTCCGGCCCATTTCACGCGAGTGCCCGAATGACCTCAAGTCTCGAATCCCGGTGGCCGATACTCAGGGGTATGCGGACTCTATTGCTGGCATTCGGGGTACTGGTGGTAGCGCCGGGCCGGGCTGGTGCCCAGGTCAGCTACTCCCATGACGCCATCGAGGAAATTCAGTCGATTACCGTCCGGGCCGACATCCTCGGCCCCGGCGACAACGGCCGGCTGGCCCGGCTGCTCGAAGACGTCGTCCGGCAGGAGCTGACCCGGGCCGACATTCTCTACGAGCGGGGAGACCCCCGGGCCGACGACTGTTGCACGCTCCGGCTCGACGTTCGGTTGGCCACCGGCGCCGGTCGGGCCCGGTTCGGGGTGGGTTTCACGGCCCGCCTCGAACTCGGCTACCGCGACCGCCTCGGCAACGCACCGAGCTGGACGACGGTCTGGGCCGGGCGGATGCTCTCGAACATCGTCGAACGACCGGAACTCGAGCAGTCGGTTCGCGCCGCCGCCCTGGAACTGGTCGGCGACTTCATCGATCGCTACCGGGAGTACTTCCCCCGCCGTTAGGCCCTCACGGCTGCCGTTTCAAGTCGACATAGGACGCCAACGAGTACATGATCGGGTCGGTCACCGACATCGCATTGGCCTGCCCCTTGAGCGTCCCGTCCTGTAGCAGCAGCCCGAGCATCACGAAGTGCGGCCACCGCTTGGCGTCCCGGGTCGGAATCTCGCCGGCAAACCTTCCGGACAGCCGGCCGTCGGTCAGGCTGACCTCGTTGAGGATGGCCCGCGGCTGATTCCCCAACCAGACGTGGATGTCGCCGTCCGGCTTGACCAGCAGACGGACCGTCACCGTTGAGTCAGAAGTGCGCATCGTTCCCGACCAGTTTCCAATCAACTCCGGCGTCACGACGAACGTCCGCGGGGCGGGGGCCGGCCGGGCTCGGCGCACCTTCAGCGAATCGGCATACCGGGGTAGAAGCGCGGCGGCAATATCCTGGGCGATGAAGTCGGGCCGAAGTCCGGTATTGGCGAGGACCACGATGGCCAGGTTCTCGGTCGGGTAGAGGTTCATCGCCGTGGCGACGCCCGGCATCCCGCCGGTGTGGCCGAAGCGCAGGAAGCCCATGTCGTCCGGCGCGATCCGGAAGCCGAGGCCATAGGAGGCCGGCGCCACCGGCTGGTGCATCAGGTCGATGGATTCCGGTTTGAGGATCGGCCGCTGGTCCGGGAGTTTGTTCCTGAGATGGAACATCCCGAACCGAACCAGGTCATGGGCGCTCGAATACACCGCCGACGCCCCGACGTGGTCGAAGGTGTAGAACGGAATCGGTTTCTGGTCGCCGTCATACCGCTCGGCGGCAACGTCCTCCATGCCGGGCGGGATGTCGATGGCCGTGCGGGTCAGGCCGAGCGGCAAGAAGACTTCACTCCGCATGAAATCGGCGTACCGTTGGCCGGACGCCCGCTCGATGATATGGTCGATGATCCCGAAGCCCAGATTCGAGTACTCGTGAAGCTTGCCGGGCGGGAAGACGAGGTTCCCGTACCGGCTGATCGCCTCGTCCATCGTGGGCGGGCCGTACCCTTTGTCGGCATAGTAGAACTGGTAGTGCAGCGGGAGGCCGGCGGTGTGGCTGAGCACCCGGCGCACCGTGGCCCCCGACGCATCGCCGGCCAGCCCGGTGAGTTTACCGAGACCGAGGTAATCATTGGCCGGTTGATCGAGCCCCACCCGGCCTCGGTCGACCAGGATCATGAGGCCGGTGGCCGTCACTGGCTTAGAAATCGAGGCCAGCGAGTACATGGTGTGCTGGGTGGCGCCGATCCTCTTCTCACGATTGGCCCAGCCGAATCCCTCCTCCCAGAGGATCTTCCCGTCCTTGGCCACCGCGACGGCCACCGACGCCGTGTTGGTCGAATCGAGGAATCGCTTGATCGTGGCCCGAACCGGAGCGAACCGGTCGGCGGTTTGGGCGGGTAGCGCGGTGCCGCCAGTCATCAGGAGGAGCAGCAGGATCGCGAACCGGATCATTGGGCTGGCCTGTTGGGGTCGCTTGAACTTACCTTTTGCACACGATATTGTATACATCTTCCTCCTCTCGGACCGCTCTATGACCCGCTTTGCCTGGCTCGGCTCCCTTGGTCTCGTGCTCATCGGCGGGGTATCGGGGCGATCGGCCGCTGATCCCGATCCCAAGGCCATCGACGCGATCTTTGCCAAGTACGACCACACCACGGTGCCGGGCTGCGCGGTGGGCGTTTTTCGGAACGGGCAAACGGTTTTCGGCCGGGGCTACGGGATGGCCGATCTCAATCAGGGCGTCCCGATCTCGACGAGCACCGTCTTCTACATTGCCTCGACCTCGAAGCAATTCACGGCGATGAGTACCGCGCTGTTGGCCGAGCAGGGGAAGATTTCCCTCGACGATCCGGTCCGGAAGTGGGTGCCGGAGCTTCCCAGCTTCACCGACAAGGTCACGATCCGGAACTTGGTGCATCACACCAGCGGCCTTCGCGACTATCTCAGTCTCTGGGGTACGTCCGGGCGGGGCTTTGCCGACGAAATCCCCGAGGAGGTGGGGCTCGACTTGATCGTCCGGCAGAAGGCGCTCGACTTCGAGCCCGGGAGCCGGTACTCCTATTCGAACTCGGGCTATTTCCTGCTGTCGGTGATCGTCCACCGGGCCAGCGGCAAAACCCTCCGCCAGTTTGCCGAAGCCAACATCTTCGGTCCTCTCGGGATGACGGCCACGCATTTCCACGACAACAATGCTGAAATCGTCGGGCGGCGGGCCGAAGGGTACCAGCCATTGCCGGGCGGCGGTTTCGAGATCGTCCGAACCAGCTTTGCCTTGGTCGGCGACGGTGGGTTGCTGACGACGGTTGAGGATCTGGCTCGATGGGACGAGAACTTCTACGCCAACCGGCTCGGAACCCGAAGCGCGGCGTTGGTCGAACAGGTCACCACGCCCGGGCGGCTCACCTCCGGTGAGACCCAGGCCTACGCGTTCGGCCTGATGGCCGGGCAGTACCGCGGCCAGCCGGTCATCGAGCACGGCGGGTCATTCATCGGCTACCGGGCCCAGCTGCTGCGATTCCCGGCCCAGCATTTCTCGGTGGCCGTGCTCTGCAACGACTACACCGCGCAGCCCGAGCGGATGGCCCAACAGGTGGCGGATCTGTATCTGGCCGACCGACTGGCGCCAGTGGCCGGACCGAAGACCAAAGCCGCCGGCGCGACGATCGCGGCCGACCGGCTGGACCGATGGATTGGGAGTTACGAGCTGATGCCCGGAGCGGTGGGGCGGGTGACGAGGGACGGCGCGGCGCTCACGATGAGCGTGTTCGGGCAAGTGATGCCTCTCGCCGCGATCGACGACTCGACGTTCGACGGCTCACCAATGGCCGACCGGGTGGCCTTTCGGACCACGGCGACCGGGCCGGCCATGACGGTGAAGGCGCTTGGGATCGTCGATCCAGTGGTCCGGCTTGGGCCGCCGCCCTCGTACTCGGGCGCCGCCCTTCAGGCGTTCGCGGGGCGCTACATGAGCGATGAGCTCGATACCTGGTCGGTGATCGAGGCCAAGGGCGACACGCTGAGGGCCCGGACCCGGTGGGCGGCGTGGGTCACGTTGCAGCCGATCAGCCAAGACCGGTTCGCCGTAGCGGGGGCCCGGGTCCAGTTCGAGCGCGACCGGGCCGGCAAGGTGACGGGGTACCGGGTCAGCGCCGGCCGGATGCAGAACGTCGGGTTCGTTAGGCGGTAGCGGTCGGGGCGGTGCGCTCGACCCGGACGGCCATCCAGAGCAGGGCGGCGACGACGGCCACCCCGGCCCAGACACCCAGGAGGCCGGTCCAGCCGAGCGGGTCGCGCATCCGGGGCACGGCCCAGATCGAGATGACGCCGCCGAGGTTGCCCATCAGGTTCAAGACCCCGCCCGCGGCGCCGGGCGCATGGCGACCCAACGCGGTGGCCGTGGTCCAAAACGGGCCTTCGGCGGCACTGATGCACGCCACCGAAAGCGACAACGCCCCGATGGCCAGAAGCGGGCTCGACAGATTGGCCCCGATGACGACGAGCGAGGCCGCCGCGAACAGGCACCCCATGGCGACCCGGCGGGCGGCTCGGCCCTGGCCGAATCTCCGGCCGAGCCGGTCGGCGGCCCACCCGCCGAGCGGGCCGAGAAGAAAAGCGGTAAACGGGGGGATGCTCCCCCAGACGCCGCTGGCCAACAGACTCATGCCGCGGCCGTCGGTGAGGTAACGAAAGAACCAGAAGATGAAGACGAAGAAGACGGCGGAGTGAAGCAGGTACGCCGTTGAGAGTACCATCAAGTCCCGATGCTTGAGCAGGGACAGAGCCTGTTTGGTCTGCTCCCGGAGCGGAAGGGCAAGGCCCAGACCGCGTTTTGGGAGCGGCGCAAGCCAAAACCAGAGGCCGGCCGCAGCAAGGCCGACCAAACCGCTCGCCATGAAGACCGACCGCCAGCCGGCGTGGACCATCAGCGGCGCGAGGGTCAGTGGCGCCAAGGCTGAGCCGAGCATTGCGGTGGAGATGAAGATGGCGTTGGCGGTGGATCGGCGTTCGACCGGGACGGCCTGGCTGATGGCCATCGATCCGGCGGGATAGGTGGCTGCTTGGGAAATCCCGAGCAGGACCCGGGCGGCAAAGAGCGACAAGAACACCCCGGCTCCGCCGCCGATCAGACCGGTGGCGAATGATGCGACCGCCCAGCCAACCACCGCGAGGCCGAGCACTACTCGGGCGCCGAGGCGGTCGGCCAGGAAGCCCGCAGGGACTTGAAAGACGGCATATGCCAGTTGAAAGCCCCAGGCGCTGATGCTGCCCATGTCGGCCATGGTGAGGCCGAGTTCCGGGGCCATGAGTTCTTGGGCAATGGCGATGTTGGAGCGAAGAGCGTAGCCGACGAGGCTCAAGAGCGACAGCAACACGATCAAGCGGGTTGGCTGCCGGTTCGGATCGGTCATGGCGACTCGTTGAAGTGGATGTTCAGCAAAGGTGGTTCTGGTTTCGCTGAAGTGCAACCGGGAGCGACAATGAAAAATGGGTTGATTGGCCTGGTGGGTTCGGTGCTGCTGGCCGGCTCGTCGAGGGCGCAGTCCGTCACGATCGAACAGATCACCGGGGCGCCGTTCGCGCAGGCGCTCGCGGTGGGGGGCGGCACCGTCGCTTGGGTTCACAATACCCGAGGGGTTCGGAACGTCTGGGTGGCGACCGGCGTCGATCTCAAAGGCCGGCAGCTCACCGCGTACACCCAAGACGATGGGCAGGAGATCGAAGACGTCGTCGTGTCGCCCGACGGAAAGGTGATTTTCTACGTGCGGGGCGGCGACCCGAACCGCCGCGGGGAGATTCCGAACCCAACCAGCGATCCCGCCGGTCAGGAGCAGGCGGTCTGGCGAGTGGCCCTGGCCGGTGGCCCACCGGTAAAAGTCGGGAATGCCACGGGGCCGGCGGTGTCGCCACGGGGGGATTGGGTGGCCTTTACCAAGGCCGGGCAGGTCTGGGTTGCCCCGGTGGGGGGGCCGGGCGAGGGCAAGCAATTGTTCAAGGCCCGGGGCGGCGCCGGCGAGTTGGCGTGGTCGCCGGACGGAAGCAAGCTCGCGTTTACGAGCAACCGGGGAGACCATGCCTTCATCGGGGTCTTCGATGTGACGGCGAAAACCCTGCGGTGGATCGCGCCGAGCGCCGATCGCGACGGGGCGCCGGCATGGTCGCCGGACGGGACCCGGATCGGGTTCATCCGGATTCCAGCCGGGTTCGATCCGCCGCTGTTCGGGCCGATGCGAACCAACCGGCCGTGGTCGATCTGGGTCGGCGACGTGGCCTCCGGGCTGGCCAAGCCGGCCTGGCGGGCGGCCGAAGGGAAGGGCAGCGCGCCGCATGCAATCGAGGGGCCGAGTCTGCTGTGGGGTGCCGGTGACCGGTTGGTGTTTCCCTGGGAGCGGGATGGCTGGGCTCATCTCTATTCGGTGGCCGCCTCGGGCGGTGACGCGGTGCTGCTGACGACCGGCGAAGGCGAAGTGGAATACGTCGCGATGACGCCGGACCGGCAGTCGGTCATTTACAACAGCAACATCGGCGACATCGACCGGCGGGACCTATTCCGAGTGTCCGTCGCGGGCGGGGCGCCGGTGGCGCTGCTCAAAACGGATGGCATCGAGTGGGCTCCCCGTCCGATGAGCGACGGACGGATCGCCTTCCTGCGGTCGGACGCCAAGCATCCGTCGCATGCCGCCGTCCTGGCCGACGGCCAGGCGCGGTCCTTGGCGCCGGCATCGATGCCCGCCGATTTTCCTGCCCAGCGGTTGGTCGAACCGAAACTGATCGTGTTCTCGTCGGCCGACGGGCTGCCGATCCACGGACAGTTGTTTCTGCCGCCGGACCTGAAACCGGGGGAACGCCGGCCGGCGATTGCGTTCTTCCATGGCGGATCCCGGCGCCAAATGCTGCTCGGTTTCCACTACATGTTCTACTATCACGGCACCTACGCCATGAACCAGTGGCTGGCGAGTCAGGGCTACGTGGTGCTGTCGGTGAACTACCGGAGCGGCGTCGGGTACGGGATGGAGTTTCGTGAGGCCTTGAACTTCGGCGCGACCGGCGCCTCGGAGTACTATGACGTGCTGGGTGCGGGCGGCTATCTTCGCGGTCGCCCGGACGTCGACGGCGCCAAGATCGGGCTGTGGGGCGGTTCGTACGGGGGCTATCTGACCGCGATGGGTCTCGCCAAATCCTCCGACCTGTTTGCGGCCGGGGTCGACATTCACGGGGTGCACGACTGGAACTCCGGGATCCAGAACTTCGTGCCGGACTACAACCCGCTCGAGAAGCCCGAGCTCGCCCGGCTGGCGTTCGAGTCGTCACCGCTCCGATGGGTCGATACCTGGAGATCGCCCGTGTTACTGATCCACGGCGACGACGACCGGAACGTCAACTTCAACGAGACGGTGCGGCTGGTCGAGGCGCTCCGAAAACAAGGGGTCGAGCCGGAACAGCTCGTGTTCCCGGACGACGTCCATGACTTTCTGACCTACGCCAATTGGAACCGGGTCTACCATGCCACGGCAGAATTCTTTGCCCGCAAACTGATGGGAACACGATGAGCCGAACCATTGTCGTTGGTGCCGGTGTGATTGGGTTGGCCTGCGCCTACTCGCTCCGGCGGCGCGGGCGCGAGGTGGTGGTCGTCGACATGGGTCTCCCAGGTGAAGCCTGTACGAAGGGGAACGCCGGCTGGATCACCCCCTCGATCTCGGCGCCGATTCCGGCCCCGGGCCTGACGTTGACGTCGATCAAGTGGATGCTCAAGAGCGATAGCCCGCTCTATATCTCGCCGGTGGCCGCCCCGGGACTGGCCCGGTGGCTCTGGCGGTTTTGGCGGTACTGCAATCCCCGCGATTTCGTGGCCGGGCTCAATGCGGTGGCCTCGCTGAACCAGTCGACCCATGCGGCCTTTGCCCAGCTGGAACGCGATGGGGTGGCCTTCGAACTCCATCGGGATGGATTGCTCTTCGTCTTCAAGGACGAGGGGTACATGGAGAACGTCCGCCGGGAGTTCGACTACTACAAGAACTACGGCTACTCGGTGCCGGACCGGATGTCCGGTGCCGACATCCGGCGGCTCGAGCCCGGTGTGTCAGCGGCCGTAACGACCGGATTCCTGGTCAAGGAGGAGGCCCACGTCCGCCCGGAGACCCTCGCCGCCGGATACCTGGCGAAGCTCCGGGAGCTCGGCGTCGAGGTCAAGAGCGGGGTGCGGGTCGTCCGGGCGGCGCGGACCGGCGGGCGGGTCACGGGGATCGAGACCGACAGCGGGTCGCTGTCGGGCGATGAGGTGTTGGTGGCCGCCGGGGCTTGGTCCGGCCAAGTCACCGAACTGTTCGGGGTGCCGCTCCCGGTCCAAGCCGGCAAGGGCTACAGCATCACCGTAAACGGCGGTGGCCCGAAGTTGACCAGGCCCGTCTATCTGGGCGAGGCCCGGATTGGATGTTCGCCGTTCAACGGATCGGTGCGGTTTGCCGGGACGATGGAGTTGTCCGGGATCAACACGGAACTCGACCGGCGCCGGGTCCGCGGCATCCGGAAGGGCATCGGCGACTACCTGGCGGAGCCGCTCGGGGAAGCCGAGGGAAGCGAATGGGTGGGGATGCGGCCGTTGACGCCGGACGGCCTGCCGATGTTAGGCAAGGTGCCGGGGTTCGACAACCTGTTCCTGGCCACCGGGCACGCAATGCTCGGCGTGACCTTGGCCCCGGTGACCGGGGAGGTGATGGCCGATCTGATGACGGGCGAGGGCAACGCCTTGGCCAAGCCGTTCGACCCGGGCCGGTTTCGGTGGTAGCCGGTTAGGCAGCGCCGCAGGCCGGGTTGTGACGCCAGCCCTCTCCTGACCGGGCTCTGGGCTACTTCGCGCTCACGGCAGGCACCAGATCGTTCAGGGCGATCGGCCATCGGGGATGACGCGCCGCCCGGATCGCCTCCAGCGGCCCGGCCACGACCGTGACCAAGCTGGCGGGGTCGAGGGTTCGGCTCGCCATCGCCTTCACTTGATCGACCGTGACGGCCTCCACCGCCCTGGGCCATTGCATCAGCCGATCGGTCCCGCCATGGCGAACCTGCTCCAGCGCAAAGGTCGCGCTCGCTTGCGCCGAGCCCTCGAGGCGTCCCCGCCATTCCGCGTTGATCAGCCAGCCCTTGGCGCGGGTTAGCTCCGCCTCGGTCACCGGCTCCGTCGGACGGTGGAGTCGCTCGATCTCGTCCCAGCTGAACCGAATCAGCGGTGCCACCGCCTCGGGGCGACCTCCAGTTCGGATCTGCAGCAACCCCGCCCCGGAACCGGTTTCAGGCAGCACGAACGCGTCGCGATTGGTGAGACCGCGGATTTCTCGTGCCGCGATGTTGAGCCGCGCAGAGAGGATGAAGGCCATGGCGGCGAGCGGCGCGCGATCGGCGTCAGCAACCGGTCCGATGACCTTGCCGATCGCAAGCCAGCCTTCCAAGCTCGGAACATCCACCGTGTGAAACGTGGGACCCGGCGGACGAGCCTCAATCAGGGTCGGGGTGCGATCGACCGGCGGGACCGGTCGCCAGGCTCGGGTGGCGGTCTCGATCGCGGCCTCGACCTCGGGGCGCTCGACCGGTCCGCCGATCCCCAGGACGATCTGCCCCGGACCTAACGTCCGCGCCGCGAGGGCTCGCACCGCGGCCGCCGTGACTCGCGTTCCCGGATCAGGCGGTGCCAAGGGATACCCGTACACCCGGCGCGCCAACTCGACCTTTGGTCTGAAGCCGTCGCCGTCAATCCCGGCCATCGGCATGTCGTATCCCGGTCCGGTTCGATAAGCCGCGATGGTTCTGGGGTCGAGGTCGGGGTCGGCGATGAGCCAGAGGACCAGATCCAGTCCAACCCGCCAATCCTCGGGCAGCACGTCGAGGGACACTCGGGTGGCGTCGAGCGATTGTTCGACATCGAGCCCGGCCCCCAAATCAGCGAGACGGTAGGACACTTCGCGCCCGCGGGTGATGAGGTTCACCAGAAGCTGGGCGGCGCCTGCCTCGCCCGGGGCCTCATGGAGGCGGCCCAGCGGAACCGCGACCGACAATCGGACAATGCGATCCGCTGACGCTGGAACGATGAAAGCCTTGAGCCCGCTCGACGCCTGAAACAGCGCCGCAGCGGGATCGGCGGGGCTGAATGGAGTCGCCGCAAGTCTCAGGTCGCGTGGGTGGTGCCAGTCATGCTCCAGCACCGGTCGGGTGTGGCCTGGCAAGATGTCTGGGGCCTTCTCGCACGCAACCAGGAACAGGAGGGAGAGGTAACGCGTCGTCATCGGCTGGTTGCCCCCGTTCGGAGTGGTGCCCAGGCCGAGTCGAGCCAGATTGGACCGCTGCCTGGGGCCGGTGCTGCGCGGGCCACGGCTATCACGCGATTCGATGGCAGCAGATACGTCCGAGCCACTCGCACAATTTGATCGACCGTGGCCGAGTCGCGGGCTCGAAGCAGGTCAGGCAGCGTGGTCCAATGATTCATGGTGTGATAGTGGCCGATGACAAAGGCGAGTTCCGCCGGTCGGTTGAGCGTCTTCGCCCACTCGAGGCGGAGCCGCTTCCGAGCTCGCTCCAGCGCCAATCGGTCAACTCGTCCTTCGCGGAGGTCGTCGATCGCCGCGAGGAGCCCGCGCTCGATCTCAGGGAGGTCGCCGTCGCTGGTTCCGTTGGCGACGAGGTTGAGCCCGGCCGTCGAGCCGAAGCGATTGGTGTGAATGACCCGAAAGTCGGCGTGGGCCGATCCGTTGGTCTTCAGCCGTTGGCCGGCCATACCGTCCGGGCCGGTGAGCAACGCGGCGATGACGTCAACAACGGGCCGGTCCGGGTGCCCGATGCCGGGAATGCGAAAGCGGACATGGACCTGCGGTGAGAGAGGCTCGGCCCAGTCCAACCGGACCGCCCCGCTGGGGAACAGCTCGGCTTCGAGGTCGAGATCGGCCGGCGGCTCCGGGCCGCGGGGCAACCGGCCGAAGTACCGCTCCGCCAACGGCATCGCCTCGGCAAGCGAGAAGTCGCCGACGAGGACGAGGGTGACGTTGTTCGGCACGAAGTAGCGCTCGTAGATGCCGATCATGGCGGCCCGGGTGAAGTTGCCGAAGTCGCGCGGGTGTCCACCGTCGGGCTGGAACACCGGGTGGGACACGCCGGTGACCGCGTCGATCGCTTCGTTGAACCGGATCTGGGGTCGGCCCCGGGCGCCGAGGATCTGCTCGAGGACCGTGAACCGCTGAGCCTCCCAACCTCGGAGGACCGCATTGGCCAACCGATCTGCTTCGACCCGAAAGAACAGCTCGAGGGCGTTCTTCGGCAGCGCCATCCCGATCTCCATATACTCTTGCTCAGTGCTCGCGGGAACCGGATCGGTGTGACGGGTTTGCCCGCCGTACCTCATGTACTCCTGGTACGATTCCCAGAACTCACGATAGCGGGAGTCCTCGTCCTCGAGGTGATAGAGTTCGGTGCGAAGGGAA
>JANMHX010000229.1:0-7983 GCA_031375485.1 Gemmatimonadota bacterium
CTTCTGGAATCACGACTTGGCCCTTAGACGACAGGGTAGTCGTTGCGGAATCGGCCATGATCTGCTCCGTCAGGTCTTACCGGTAAGATCGCGGCGGTGGGAGTCTCGGGTCAAGGGGAGGGCGGGTTTGACAGCTAACGATTGTGTTTCAGCGGCGGGCGCCGTACCGACCCAAGCGGCCGCGCCGTCCCCCGATCAACATCGGGGCGCGGCCGCGACTTGTCAAATCGGAGCGCGGGGCGCCCGTCCGTCTGCAAGCACCGGGTTAGACGGCGCTGCTGGCGGTGCTAGTAGATGTCCCGCCGGTCCAGGCGAAGCCTGGTGAGGCGCACGAGCGTGAGGCCAAGGCGCTCGATCACCGGGTCGACTGGACGACTGACAACTTGGTGGAAGCGACCGCCGCCGCGGACCTCAAGAAGCCAGTGTGCCCCGTCGAGCTGGAGCACGTTGGGATCGGGTTGCGGGAGCGTATCGGGCAGGGCCCAGAAGCCGGCTTGCGCGAAATCGCGAGCAACGGCTGCGGCCATCGCCAACGGAACGGTTCGGTTCCCGCAGGACCATGCCACGGCGGACGGGAAAGGCGGGCGATACGGAAGCGCGGGCTGGTCAGGAAGCTCCGCTTGCTTGCCGATCTTCCAGCGAACGACCGCACTATCGGCGTCCGCCACGAGGCGCACAACGATGGGGTCGTGAAAGGCCCGCAGCCAAATGAGGCGGTAGACCACCGCTCCCGGCGCTAGCGGGCTGTCTCTTAGATCGGGCTCGTGGGCCTCAAGCTGGAGCCAGTCGGGAGGGAGACTCCGAGGCCAGGCCTCGGCCATCGAGTCGCGGCTCATCGTCGTGAAGCGATCGGGTGGGCAGGGTCGCATGCACGCCGCGGCCCCGAGAGCAAGGACGGTGGCGACCGCACGAGCCGCAGGCGGTCGAGTAGCGTGTTGCAGTGGTGGCATCATTCCCAATGTCGCGATGCGGGATAACGCCGGCATTACAGCGGAGTTACGAAACGAGGCCGCGACGGGCCGATGACGGTGCGCCGTCTAACGGACAAGTGTTCAGCGGCGGGCGCCGCAAGGAACCGAGCGGCCGCGCCGTCCTTCCAGTAACATCGGGGCGCGGCCGCGACTTTGCAACAGAACCCCCAGCGCCCGTCCGTCTGCAACACTGGGTTAGACAGCGGGACTCAATGCCCTGGGAGATTCCGCGGCAGCGCGGCGACAACGACACTCGCGCTTCGCGGTAGGGCGAAAAACACCACGGCGCGGGTCGGGTCAAGTGCAAACGAACGGGCACCACGAACGGCTGGGTACGTCAGCCTGCGGATGGCCTGACCGTCCGCCCCGAATGCCAACAGCACGGCCGGTCCGTTCTCGGTGGCGTTCAGCAGAAGCCAGAGCGCGCGGCCCACGACTGCCCCGTCGAGCACGAATCGGAGCGGTCTCACTGAACGCTGATCCTCCAGGGTTGCCTTGGCGTATGCAACGGCCTCGCGCCGTACCTGCGGCATCTCCGGCGCCGCCAGCGGCACCGATACCTTGAGCGTGCCATCCGCTGAGTAGCGCTGCAACTGCCCCTCGCCGGTCAGAACGAGCCACAACTCCCGATCCGGCGAAATGATTGGCAGCACTGCGTTGCGGAACAGGGCCGGCAGCCGGCCCGCGATAAGGGCCTCCTTCGACTGTCGCGGGTTCAGGGCTGGAGGGCCTGAATCCGGGGGGGTGCCCAGCCTCAACTGCGGGTTTCCGGACGGGTCATAGTACTCTGCCAAGGCGCCGTGCATTCCCACCGTTGTCACGAGAAAGCCACCATCGTCCCCAACGGCGACGGGCCCCATGGTCGACACTGGTGGCAGAAGCACACTCCTCGAGAACCGTCCGGGGAGCGCCAGCGTCTGCAACCGGCCGTTGCCCTGATCGACAACCCGCAAGGAGTCATGGGCTAGACTGAAGCTGCCAGGCCGTTGAAACTCGCCGGGCCCACTCCCGACTCGGCCAATGCCTCGGACCGGGGCGCCGGTGCCCGTTACGACTAGGATCTGGGCGGCATCGTAGTCCAACACATAGAGCAGCCCGTCGTGATCGACGGCAAGATCAACGGGTCCACTGAGCCTTGCTGATTCCGTCGAGATGATAGTCGTCGCACCGTCGATCCGGTCCTCAGGAGGGGGCTCCGGACGGGGAGCGCCGCAGGCGCATAGCGCGGCGATCGCTGCTGAGGGCAGGAACCGCATGGGACTACTCCAGAAGCAGGCGTCCATGGGGGCTAGCACCCTTGGGTTCGGACTGCGGCGCTGTCTAACGATTTGTGCTTCAGCGGCGGGCGCCGCGCGGACCCGAGCGGCCACGCCATCCACCGATCAACATCGGGGCGTGGCCGCGACTTGTCAAACCGGGACGATGCGCGCCCGTCCGCCTGCAAGCACGGGTTAGGTGGCGCGGCGGTGGGGTCTTCGCTTGCGGCGGGGCAAATCAAGCTTGATGGCCTCGATGCCCAGGCCCATCGCGCCTCCTGCAAGTGCGCCGAACGCCAAGGGATACGAATACCAGGGACGATCGGCGCTCGACGCCGCGACGGTGAAGGATGGTCCAAGCGCAAACAAACCAGCCGCGGCCGCCGCTGCGAGCCGAGCGCGCGTTGAGGAGCCCACAAATGCGCGAATCGAGTCATAGATGGCGCCAGCCGATGCACAGACAGCTGCCAACCACGGAGCCAACGCCGCGCCGACCAGGTACTGAGGGCCACCGCCCTTTGCGTACGCTATGACGCTAGCGAGCGACACCAGGGCGACAAGGGGCCAGGTCAACCACCTCAGCCCGTCTGGGAGGTGATAGTTCAGGGTCTGGTAGGCCCGTAGTCCACGTATGGCGCCGTCCAAGGGGACTCGAAGCCATGGCGCAAGCCGCCCGACGCCGGTGGCGACGTCACTTGTCGCGAGTTCCTCGCCCAGGAGGCTGGAGCGGTCGAGGCCCGCGTCTGTCTCCAGCCGCTGGCTCTCAAGGATTCTTGAGCGATCATAGAACGCTCGGAATAGGCGCATTGGTAGTACCTCGGGCGCCACCTAACGGCCTGCGGTTCAGCGGCGGGTGCCCTCTGGGAGTGGCGCGGCCGCGGCGGCCTCGAACAAACATGGAGCCGCGGCCGCGCCTTGGGAAGCGGAGCTCCGGGCACTCGTCCGCTGCAAGCGCATGGTTAGCCGGCTGTGGCGGCGGCGATGCGACCTACGAACCCCCGGTGCGGCATTGCCCCAGCCCCAATGCCGTCAAGTTGAAGCTGACTCGCTGGGAGACGCGCTGCCGAACTGGGAGGCCGTGGCGCCGCGCTGGGCCGAAGACGGCGCCGCGAATCGCCGCGATCGCGGACGGTCCGAACGCTGGATCGGTGGTCCGGAGGACCGTGAACGAAGTCGGCTCCGCACGCCCGCTTGCGTCAACCACGTACGACAGGTTCGCCCAGCCGCAGATACTCTGGGCGAGCAGGTTTGGCGGATACTCAGGTCGGTCGGCGCGCACGAAGCGGACGGGCTCGTCGACCTCGGCTTCGACGTAGACAGGCTGCCTCGTGCCGGGCGCCCTAGTGGTGTCGGGCGGCTGAGCGGATGCGCCGCTGCCGGCGAGGAGGCCTAGGGCGAGGGCGGAGTAGGCGACGCGCCGGCTCGGAGTGAGCAACTGGACTGGCATGCGACTCTCCCGGTTCTCAACGCCTGCGTACTGGGGGCGTCGGTCCTGGGCCGGCGTTCGGGCAGCCGGCTAACGGATCATGTTTCAGCGGCGGGCGCCACTCGGAAGCGAGCGGCCGCGCCGTCCACCGATCAACATCGGGGCGCGGCCGCGACTTGTCAAACGGAGCTCTCCGCGCCCGTCCGTCTGCAAACATTGGTTAGGACGCAAAGGGGGTACCCATCGCGGCGGTGCGCTTGGGACGCAGGCTCCATGCGGCCGAGGCTAGGGCGCCGAACGCCGAATAGACCAGTCCGTTGGGCCCAACCACCATCAGGGACCAACCAGGCAGTTGGGCGTAGGGCGTTGAGCGCTCAATCTCGGCGACGATGCCCGGGGCCTGCAGCCAGAGCAGCCACGAGGGAACTGCGTCAATGGGGTGCCAGCGAACAGTCACGGCGAGCAGGACGGCGGCCCCGGCAAAGCCCGCGACCGTGACCGCCAGCAGCGTCCTTGCCGTTATACGGCCGACGCCTGCCCACGCGATGACCGCTGCGGTGATCCCGGCGGCCCAGGAGGTCCAGCCGTAGTGATCCCCGGAGGTCAAGATCTGCACCGTTATCGCGATCGCGAACAGTACTGGTGCGATGGAGCGAGGGTACCGGCGTCCCAAGGCGAACCCCGCATAACCTAGGACGGCGGCGGTGAGCCACAGCCGTGGGTAGTTCACACCGCAATCGGCCAGGCAGTCCACGCCCATCGCGAACCTCGGCTTTGCGTCCTAACGGAATAGTGTTCAGCGGCGGGCGCCGCACGGACCCGAGCGGCCGCGCCGTCCACCGATCAACATCGGGGCGCGGCCGCGACTTGTCAAACGGAGCTCAGGGCGCCCGTCCGCCTGCAACACTTGGTTAGGCAGCAGAGGGGTCGACATTCGGCGCGCCCTCAGCAGGGCCTCCCCTGGCCGAGTTCATTTCCCTCGACATAGACTCGGACGAGCATCGGGCGGCTCGTCTGCGGCACGTCCTCCGACGACCGGACATCGGCCTCGATCACAGCCGTACCCGGCCGCCATTGGAGGAATCCGACGCAACGGCGCGGCTTGCCGAACACGCCCTGGAGGGTCGCTGCGATCGAATCGAGTGCCACCGTGGCTGCCTTCGTGGAACCGGGACGGGTACTGAAGGAGACTGAACTAAGAGCGCCCGTACTCGTTCTTACCGCAAACAGCGGTTCGCCGCCAGCGAGAGCGTATTCGCAGATGGTGAGCCGCGGGGTGGCCGGCGTCTGGCACTTGGCTCCGCTATCAGGGCTGGCCGCGCGAAAGAGCCGATCGAGGGCGGGCTCTTGAGGCGTCGCCCCAGTCGGCGGCGCATGAGTACACGCCCCCAGGCCAAGGAGGAACAGGATTGCCCGCCTCGCAAGGCAGCGCTGTACTGCCACCATTGGCCTCCGTGTACCGCCGGTGAAAAGTGATACTAGGCTGCTGCCTAACGACTTGGTTTTCAGCTGCGGCCGCCACCAAGATCTGAGCGGCCGCGCCATCCACCGACTGAACATCGGGGCGCGGCCGCGACTTCGCAAGCCGGAGCGCCGGGCGGCCGTCAGCCTGCAAAACCGGGTTAGCCCGCACCACGCTCGCGATGCTGGCGGTGGTCAGGCCGGAGGAGTCGATGCCCGTCCGGCCTTCCCGGGGGCACAAGACCATCTCCTGCTAGGCCAGGCCACGGAGGATGTCGAGCCGGTTCGCGGGAGCGTCATCGGCGAAGAAGTCAGGGATAGTTGCCGGCTTGCGACGGGGGCGCGCGAGGAATTCAACCGGCCACTCAGTGATCCGTCGCTGGGTGACGTGCAGGTAGCGACCCGGCTCGGGTTCATCGATGTATTCGTCCTGAGCGACCAGCGCGATCGGCTCTTCGGCACCGGGGGTGCTCTCGGCGAACGCGGCGGCCTCTTGGTGGCTCGCGAACGGATAGTAGTAGTCACTGCCCTCGGCGAGGTCCGCGGCCCCGCTCTCAGGATGGCACCAGACTCGGTACTCGAGCACGGCATCCCAGACGTAGCCGCCCCCCGCGTGGGCAACAGCCGGGTACTTGCCAACGAGGGCCGCGTCCAGAACGTCGGGGTAGATCATATGCTCGATGGTGCGGGCTAACGGATTGGTATTCAGCGGCAGCCGCCGCAGGGGGCTGAGCGGCCGCGCCGTCCGCCAACGAAGATTGGGGCGCGGCCGCGACTTGTCAACACGGAGGGCCGCCAGGCTGTCCGCTGCAATACCGTGTTAGGCGGCAGCGAGCAACGGCTATCGAGTGCGAACCGAATCGCGCCAGGCGGGGCCAAAGCGACCATCCAGGAAGCGAAAGACTGCACGATTGTACTGACTGTAACATTCAGTCGGTGCGCGCAACTCATCACCGAGTTCCAAGTAGGTAAAGCCGAATCTTGCCTGCATTCGCGCGTCCCAGGGCGTGATCACCGGCGCGATGCCGCCTTGCAACACGATCCGGGGCCGGCCGGCGGCGAGATCGCGAACAGCGGAGGCCGAGTCGAGGTCACAGCGTGCCTTCATCGAGATGCCAATGGACTTCGTGCCGCGGCCTGCTACGGCAACATGGCGGGCAAATGGGGGGTACCCCAGGGCCTTAACCTCGAGCCGATAGCTTGAAGCCTTGATGCTGGTGAACTCGAATACCCCGTTCGAGTCGGTGCGAGCCTGAATGCACAGATGAGGTTTCCGGCAAAGATTCACGACGGCTGCCGGCAACGGCGATGCGTCTACACTCGATCGGACGATCCCTCGAAGGCCGGTAGCGCCGGTGTTCGAAGCAGCAACTGTCAGCTGAACGGTAGCTGCCAAGAGTACGAAGCTCGTCACCGGTAAGCCTTTCGTGGTCGCTGATGCCCGTGCTGCCGCCTAACGCTTTGGAATTAAGCCGCGAAGGCGCAAAGCGCTTTCGTCGGCTTCAATTCCTTGTTATACCGCGGCTGCTACCGATGCCGGGCTATCCAAGTTCGGTCGGGACTTGGAACAACCGCTCCGCGCGAAAGACCGTGAGCACCCGGATCTCGTTCGCCGTGACCAGATACTGGTAGACAAGCCGGTAGCTTCTCCAGATCACTTCGCGGATATCGCCGCGTTCAAGCTCGGGCACGACGCGCCCCAGTTCCGGGAACGCCTTCAGTCGTGCGGTCGCCGCGATCAGCTCGCGAATGGTCAGCCGGGCGTAGTGCTCGGAGTCCTGGGCGATGTACGCAAAGATCGCAGCCAGGTCCTCGGAGGCCTGGGTCGTCCAAAAGACGGGCGTCACTGGCCAAAACGCTTGGCAATCTCGTCGTGGGGGATCAGCTGGCCGGATTCGGCCTGCGCCAAGCCGCGTTCGACCTTGGCGAGGAAGACCAGCCGCTCGATGGCATCCTCGAGCGTCGCATCCGCCGGGAGTTTGTCGACGGCAGCGAGAATCCGTTGCCTGAGTTCAGTGGAACCGGACATGAGCGTCTCTCCTAGCCGGGGGCCCGTCCCCTGAAGTAAGCCAGGTGGGCGGAAACGGGCAACTCGGGGGGGGGCTTTTGGTCGATCTTTGGAGGGCTCGGTGGCTGGCCGCCGCGGTATAACGATTGTGGTTCAGCGGCAGGCGCCACGCGGAACCGAGCGGCCGCGCCGTCCCCCACCAAGATCGGGGCGCGGCCGCGCCTTGTCAAACCGGAGCGCCGGGCGCCTGTCCGCCTGCAACCACGTGTTAGGCAACAGCCCGGGAGCGGAGTGCCGATCGGAAGCGGACACCGCGACGACGAATCCAGCTGGCCAGCCGAGCGCAGAGCCGAAACCCAGGCTCGATGGGCCGTTGACGCCGATCGTGGCGGGGCGGTCCGGCGCCGCTCGAACACCGCGGCGGACGGGGGCGGTCGCTGCGGCCCCGGCGAGGCAGTCCGGAGCCTGCCTGGCAATTGCCGTCGGCGACCGTCCCGGAGCCGGCCGCCGGGCCGTTGGGGCACCGATGGCGCCCCGGCCCGGCGAGCTGATGCCGCGATGGCACCCGGGCGGAACCCGCTCGGATGACGGCCGACCGAACCCGGTTGGGATCGCTGCCGGAAGGGTCGTTCCCTTCAATTGTTTGTGGTGGGATGTTGCGTAACGATTGCGGTTCAACGGCAGGCGCCGCCCCGATCTGAGCGGCCGCGCCATCCTGAGCCAAGATCGGGGCGCGGCCGCGCCTTGTCAAACCGGAGCGCCGGGCGCCTGTCCGCCTGCAACCACGTGTTAGGCGACAGCCCGGGAACGGAGCGCCGATCGGGAGCGGGCACTCGCGACGACGAAGCCGGCTGGCCAGCC
>JANMHX010000230.1:0-2507 GCA_031375485.1 Gemmatimonadota bacterium
TCGAGCTTCGCGCCGCGCGAGTGGGCCAGCAGGTAGCGTGCGCGCGAGGCATCGGGCGGAACGAGTGCCGGATCGCGCGGCGCGAGGCACCGGCCGCTCTTGAGTTCCTCTTCGGAAATCAGCCCGCAGTCAGCGGCAAGCCGCTCGCTCCCCTTGAGCCACAGCTCGTAATACGTCGAGGACAGGTAGTCCACGGGATCGCGGTTTTCGCGGTAGTAGCGCGACATGTCGATGTTCCAGCGCCCGAACATGCCTAGCGCCAGGGTCAGGGCAAACGCACGCCGTTCCCAGGAATGGTGGAAAACCGGCTCATCGTCCATTGCCGGGCCACCGCGCCGCGGGCCCGGCAGCTCGCCGGATCGGCCACCCAGGCCTGCAGGGCGGCCGTCAGCGCCTCTTGGTCCGCCACCACCGGGCCCGCTTCGCCCACCAACTCGGCCAACGCGCCGGTGCTGGTGACGATCGGCGTAATACCCCGGCCCATGGCCTCGAGCAGGATCGGTGAATGATGATCGACCCAGGTCGGGGTATCGCGCGAGAGCACCGCCAGGCAGTCGATTTCCGACCAGAGCGTCGCGAGGCTCTCCTCGCGGAGACCGCCTAACCAACTCAACCGCGACGCCAATCCCAACCGCTGCGCCGAGGCCTCGATTGCTTCCTGTTCAGGGCCGGTCCCGGCCACCACGAGGCGCCATTTGCCGAAGGTGTGCCGGAGGGCCTCGATCAGGAAGGCGAGCCCGCGTTCGGGCACCAGGCGCCCGGCGAACCCAACCACCAACTCGTCCCGGACCGGCCGCTCGACCGGATTGCCAACCGTCACGCCCGCCGGCAGCAGCGATGTGGCCACGGCCTCCGGCGCCAGTTCCCGGAGCAGGTTCATGGCCAAGCGGTTGCCGCCGATCACCCCGGCCGCGCCCTGGAGCACCCGGGCGGCTCGGCGTCGGCTCAGGAACCCGAGCGACTTCGGCACCGACTGCCACGAGAACAGCACGTAGGGAATCCCGACCTTGGCCGCGAGCGACGAGGCCGTGTTGGCCAAGTCCGACTCCGGCTCGGCTTCGATGTGCACCAGGTCGGGGCGGACATCGGCCAGCAACCGGCGAATGGTTGCCGCGTGCCAGCTTTGGCCCGTGGGATCGGACGGGTCGCCCCGGACGGCCACCGGCGCTAACCGGATGGCGCCATCGGTTCCGGCCGTACCCCCGGCGGTGGCGAGCACCACCTCAGAGCCTTGGCCGCAGATGGCCCGGAGCCGTTCCCGGCGGCCGGCGTCATCGGATTGATCGGAGAGCACGAGAACCCGCACGGCCGAAAAATGGGGGGGCGGGGGCCAAGTTGAAAGCCGACACCCTATATTTGTCGGGCCGGGCCCTTAGCTCAGGCGGTTAGAGCAGCGGACTCATAATCCGTAGGTCCTGGGTTCGAATCCCAGAGGGCCCACTACTCGGCACTCGGCACTCGGCGCTCGGCACTCGGCTGGGGGGCCGGGTGCCGGGCGGGGGGGCGGGGTTAGCCGGCGAAGCAGTAGACGCAGCCTTTTTGCTGGGTGCCGCTGACGGCGAGGACGCCGGAGGGGACGACTTGGATGCCGGGGATCAGGTTGGCGATCCAGTCGGCTTTGACGGCGGCGGGGTCCAGTTTCATGGATTGGGCGACGGCGCCGGAGTTGAAGGTGAGGGCTACGTTGCAGGCGCCGAAGAGGACGCCTTTGGCCAGGAGGGCTTCGACGCCGGTGCCGGGGATCGGGATGGGCAGGGGTTTGAGCCAGGTGTTTCGGGTGGCGGGAGTGGCCCCGTCGTTGATCTTGAACGCCTCGCCGAGTTTGTATTTCGCCCACATGGAGTCGTTCAGAGCAAAACCGACAGCGCCGTGGCGGACGATGACCACGGCACTGTTCTGCGCGTCGGTGGTGCCGTAATTGCTGTTGGTGGTATCGAGCCAGACCCGGGGCCAGATTATCGGCATGCCGCCGTTCGGTTCCGGGGCATCGAACACCATCTTGTGTTTGCCGGTGATTTTCCCGAGCCAGGCTTCGTAGGCGGGGTCGGCGCCGCTCGAACTGGGCGCCGGCTCGGCGCTGAGGCTCCGGGGCACGAGGCCGCCGAGGCCCAGGGCGGCGGCCGACGCGGAGAGGCGACCGAGGAATCCGCGGCGATGGGTCGAACCTTCTGAGTCGAACATCTTGGGATCTCCGTTGGCTGAAGGGATCCCGAACCTTACGGTGAGGGCCCCGGGGCTGCAAGGACTCGGCTTGCTCGGGGGTGAGGGGGGCCGTTAGACTATCCGCCACTTCGGGCGGTTAGCTCAGCTGGTTAGAGCGCTGGTCTCACATACCAGAGGTCCAGGGTTCGAGTCCCTGCGTGACCATTCGGCAGGCGCCGCCTGCTGTAACATGCGCCACATCGCTTCGGCGTTGTCGTCGGCGAAGGCCCTGTCGCGGCCGCGGAGCGCGTTAGTGGCGATGCCCCGCGAGGACGTCCGTGACCGATCACCTCCCCCGCCGCGAT
>JANMHX010000235.1:0-20271 GCA_031375485.1 Gemmatimonadota bacterium
GCTTCGCTCGTCGAGGCGCCGGTGATCTCCTCGAGGTCCGTGCGAGACTAGGCCCCCGCCCCTCCGGCTCGGTTGCCTCCGTGTCACACCCCTGCCGTATCGTCGGGTCTCTTCGGCGTCAGGTTGATCGAGCCGGAACCACTTCTTCGACGCGAGGCAGTCAATGCGTTCCTCCCCTAGCTCCCGCTCCAGCTCGGCCCTCCTCCTTGTCGCTCTGCTGGCCTCCGCGTGCGGCGGCGGAACCGCCGCCCCCAATCCGCCGCCACCACCGCCACCCCCGACCCCGGTTGCAACGGTCACCGTTGATCCCGTTTCGGCAACCGTTGGTCCCACCCAGACGGTCCAGCTTTCCGCTTCGACGAAGGACGCAGTCGGCAACACGCTGAGTGGCCGGTCGGTTGCCTGGAGTTCGAGCAGCACAGCGGCAGCCACGGTAGACGGGAACGGTCTGGTAACGGCGGTTGCCCCCGGTGCGGCCACGGTCACCGCCACCAGCGAAGGGAGGAGCGGCACGGCGCAGATCACCGTGCAGGCTCCGGTCGCCTCGGTGACCGTTACGCCGGCCACCGCCTCGATCTTCACCGGCGCCACGGCGCCACTGGCGGCCTCGCTCAAGGATGCCGCGAGCAACGTCTTGACCGGCCGACCCATCGCCTGGTCGACCGGCAATGCCGCCGTCGCGACGGTCGACGGGAGTGGCATCGTGACCGCGGTGGCGCCGGGATCGGCCACGATCACCGCCACGAGCGAAGGGAAGACGGGGACGGCTCAGGTCACCGTCCTGGCCCCAGTCGCGACGGTGACCGTGACCCCGCCAAGCGCATCTCTGTTCGTCGGCGCCACCGCGGCGCTGGCCGCGACGTTGAAGGATGGGTCCAACAATGTTCTTACCGGTCGGCCGGTTGTTTGGTCGACCAGTAACCCCGCCACGGCGACCGTCGACGCCAATGGGATCGTCACGGCAGTCGCCCCGGGGACGGCCACGATCGCGGCGGCCGCCGAGGGGAAAAGCGGGACCGCGCAAATTACGGTGTTGGCGCCCGTCGCGACCGTGACCGTCACGCCGGCAACCTCTTCGCTCGTGATCGGGCGCTCGGGCGGGCTGACCGTCATCCTGCGCGATGTCGCCGGCAATGTTCTGACCGGCCGGCCGACCGCTTGGTCTACGAGCAATCCGGCCATCGCGACGGTCGACGGTGTCGGCGTCGTGACCGCGGTCTCAGCAGGTGTCGCCACGATCACGGCCACCAGCGAAGGGCGGGCTGGAGCGGCGCAGGTCACGGTCCTTGCTCCCGTAGCGTCGGTAGTGGTGACCGGTGCCCTCAAAGCCAAAGTAGGGGACACCTACACGTTTACCGCGACCGCCCGTCTCGCTGGCGGCGCCGTGGTGGTTCGCCCGGTCACTTGGAGTATCGTGGAGACCGACAAGGGGTCGATGACGCCCGACGGGGTTTTGGTCCCCTTCAAGATCGGGCTGATCACCCTGGTTGCCACGATTGACGGGGTGGACTGGGTCGGCTCAACGACTGGGTACGATTGGACGGACTTGAGTAGTGGCGGCGCGGTTCGCATTGGCCTGCGTTCCGATACCCAGATCACCAACAAGTTCGGGACGGCCGAGTATCCGGACCTGATCATTTCCTGCACGGCCGGGGGCTACTTGTTCGTCTATGTCGCGATGAGCAACTTCGTAACCAGCAGTGGCTTCGTCTCCTACAATTTTGACAACGGTCCGATCGTCTCGAGGCTGTGGAGCGAGCTGGCTCCTTCGTATAACTCGCTGTGGCATCCCGGTCCGACGAATGTGGAACGCCGGACCTTCGCGGCAGTGATGGCCCTTGCCCGCCGGTTCGGCTTTGCGTTCACTGAGTTCAATGCCGGGGCCAAAGCGATGATCTTCCGCGTCACCGGACTCGACGCCATCGTGGCGCCCGTCATCAACGCCTGTCCGAGCAACTCCTTGCTCGTTGCCGGGGATGATCTACGGCGGGACTTTCTCGATTTACAGGCGTCGGCTCGTTTGGGAACGCCGGTTGTTTCGGAGAGCCGGGCCCGGGACCAGGCTGGGCCGAGGGTGACGGCAGCACCGGCTCTTTCAGGGCTGATGGCGGCGGCCGAGGATTCCCAAATGGCGGTTCGGCGCCCATAGACCCATTACTGGCAAGCCCGCCACCAGGCGGGCCACGTCGATCGAGACTGCGGGCCGGTCTTGATCGACGTCCCTGGGTGTGACCCCCGAGCGGTTGCCACCATATTGGGATCACCGACCCAACAGGCCAGTCCCGATGCACCTCCTGTCCGTTTGGAACCCCGCCTACGCCGACGACGCGCTGACCACTCACGCCTCGTTGCTCCGATCGGTGGTTCACGACGCCGAGAAAACCGGTAATTGGGACGACGCCTTCGTCTGGTGGGGCAAGGTCCGCTCCAGTCGCCGCCAGCAGCCGATGCCCCACCTCGACCAAGTCCTCGCCCTCGGCCGGGCCCTGCTCTCCGATGACCCACCCGAAACCCATCTCTATCTCACCGACTACCGGTCGCTCTATGTGGCCGAGGTCGGCGCGATTCGAACCGAAAACCCGGACGCCCGGGACCCGCGGCACACCCCGGCCTACTATGCCAAGAACGAGCTGACCTGCGATTGCTGG
Organism: Gemmatimonadota bacterium; assembly: GCA_031375485.1. Lineage (GTDB taxonomy): Bacteria > Gemmatimonadota > Gemmatimonadetes > Gemmatimonadales > GWC2-71-9 > SHZU01. The sequence continues at coordinate 2,649 of JANMHX010000235.1, forward strand.
TTCATGCTCCTCGACATCCGCCGCCTGGTGGCCGACGACCTCCACGGCGTGATCGAACAACTCCAGGCCCTCGCCAACGTTCGCTATCACAACCAGCCGGTCAGTCTCTACGGCGGCATGGTGGAACTGCCGCTGGTGGTGACCCGCGCCGACGGGCGCACGTTCTTCAGCCAGGCTGAGCAGGACGCGCTGACCAACGGCCGGAAGTGGGTCGAGTTCGATGCCGAGTCCGGCGGCGTGGGCGCCATGGAACGCGACCTCCGCGAGAATCTGTTCGGGGATCCGGTCTGGGGCTCGCTCGATCCGAGCACCCGGACCTTCCTGGCCGTGGCCGAAAAGGTGTTCCGCGATCACCGCCACGAACCGGGGTTCGATTTCAGTCCGGTGGTGACCAATTTGGCCAAGGCGGTCGAGGTCGAGGTGAATCGGGTGCTCCGGCTCGAGATGTCGGGCGCACCGCCTTCCGCGAGGTTCTACAACAAGGATGGCCGTTCAGTGGACCTCGGGGCGTCCGGTCACCTCGGGCTCAACGACCTGGCCCGCGCCATCAGCGACGACCGGGAACGGCTCGACTACCTCCGGAAGAAACGGGGCAATTGGTTTGCCGAGCAGTTGCCCCCGGTGCTCGACGGGCTCCGCAGCGCCCGGAACCCCGGTGCCCACTCCAGCGTAGTGACCCGCGAGGTGGCCATTCAGTGGCGGAACCGGATCTCCGGCGTCGGGGAACTCGGGGTCGTTAGCCAAGTGACGGGGAAGGTTCGTCGCTAGGTGGTCCAGCACCCCGGTCTGTCACACCGGGGCCGTAGGTTGACTACAATTCCGAACCCGAAGCCACCATTGACGCCACCGCTTAGACGCTGGATCGACCTCCTCGCGGCCCTCCTCGGCCGCCGCTTTCCCGTTTCCCTGGAGGAGCTCTCCCGGGAGATCCCCGGGTATGCCGGGGACAAGAACGCTGAGTCGGCTCGGCGGATGTTCGAGCGCGACAAGAAGGCGCTCCGAAGCTTCGGGATTCCGATCGAGACCATCGTGAAGGATGAGGAGATTCAGGGATACCAACTCCGGACCGACCACTTCTACATGCCCTATCTCCAGTTGATGAAGGACGGGCGGAAGACCACGCCGCGGCGGCGCGACCGCTACGGGTACCGGAGCCTTCCGAGCCTGACCTTCGAGCCCGACGAACTGGCCGCTGTTGCCCTCGCGGCCCGGCGGGTCGAATCGCTCGGCATGCCGACCCTAACCGCCGACGCCCGCTCGGCGGTCCGGAAACTCGGCTACGATTTCGGCCCCGATCCCCTGGCCCTCGATGACGGGGTCCGGCATTTGGCGCCGAACGCCCTGGCCGAAGACGGGATCTTCGACGGGCTGTCCGATGCGCTGACCCGGCGGAAGCGGGTGACCATCGCCTACCATTCGATCGACCGGGACCAAACCGCGGAACGGGTCCTTCATCCCTACGGGCTCTTCTTTCTGGGCCACCACTGGTATCTCGCGGCGCCCGCGCCGGGCGAGCAGCTGGTCAAGAACTTCCGGTTGAGCCGGATCAAGGCCCTGACCGTGAACCCCGCCGAGCCGGGCACCGCCGACTATCAAATCCCCAAACGATTTGCCCTCAAAGCTCACGCCGAGGCCCGGCATGCCTGGGAGTTAGGCAGCGGCGACACGACCGAGGTGATCGTCCGGGTCACGGCGGCCACCGGAGCGGCGTTGGCCGCCGGGAAACTGGGCGAGCCGATCGAGGGCGACCCGACGGCCCGCCGGTTCCGGGTTCGCCGGCTCGACACATTTGCCCGGTGGATCTTGGGCGCCGGCGGCGGCGTGGTGCCGCTTGCCCCGGCTGAGTTGGTGACGGCGTTTCGGGCCCAGGTCGAAGCGGCCCTGGCCCGCTACCAGGGTGGGGCCGGATGACCGACGCCACGACGCTCCAACTCCGCCGGATCCTGGCGCTGATTCCCGAGTGCGCCGACGACCGAACCCATCCGATTGCCGAGATGGCGGCCCGCGCCGGGGTTCCGCCTAACGTCCTGCTCAAGGACATCCGGGCCCTGGCCGACCGGTTCGATGATCCCGGGGGGTTCGTCGAGGGCGTGGCGGTGTTCCTGGAACCGGACCGGTTTCACGTCCGGTCTGACCACTTTCTCCGTCCGATGCGCCTGACGGTGGCCGAAGTGGGCGCCTTGGAACTTGGCCTTTCGCTCCTCGTTCACGAGCGGCCGCTCGAGGAGTGGCCGGCGCTGGGCCGGGCCCGCGACCGGCTCCACACCGCCCTGGCCAAACTGCCTAACGACGACGTCCCGGACGGGATCCGGCACGCGGGCGCGGCCGCCACGGCCGACCCCGAGGCGTTGGCGGCGCTCCGGGGGGCCTACCGGGAATCGCGGAAGGTCCGGATCGAGTACCAGAAGGCCGATGCCGGCGAATCGGCGAGCCGGGTGGTCTGTCCGTTCGCGATTCTCGCGGCCTCGGGCCATTGGTACCTGGTGGGCCGGTGCGAGGGGGTCGAAGGAATTCGGGTCTACCGGGTGGACCGGATCCGGTCGCACGAGGTCTTGGACGAGCGCTATCCGATGCCGGAGTCGTTCGATGCCGCCGGGATGTTCCAGAACGGCCGGGCCTTCGCGGCGCCGGCGGCCGAGCGGGTCCGGATCCGGTTTGCGCCCGGGGCAGCGCGGTGGGTGGCCGAGCGGGAGGGGAAGCCGGTGGATGCGGACGGGTCGTTCGTGCAGGAGATGCCGCTCGCGGATCTCGATTGGCTGGTGCGGTACGTGATGCAGTATGGCGCCGAGGCGGTGGTGCTCGAGCCGGAGTCGGCGCGGGCGGCGGTGCGGGAGCGGTTCGACCGGATTCTGGGTGCGATATGACGATGACGATCGTGAGCGCCGGTTCAACGGCCGCGCTCTGGGATGCCTTCAGCGGAAGTTTCCTCGATGAAGTCGGCGGGACGACTGGGCCGGACGGCTTCGCAGCCAGCGCCTGGTTCACCCACCGGCTCCAACGGGACCGCCTTTGGAAGGACGCCGGCGACCGGCGACTGAAGGGATGGCTCCGCCCGCCGCACGCGTTCTTCTCGGAACTGCCGCGGCTGTTCGAACTCAGCGCTCGGCCCATCGGCCTGATGGAGCGGCAGGTCTTGCTGGACCGGCTTTCGATCGATGAAGGGCAGACGGCCGGATTCGATCAGGCGGTCCAGAACCGATTGGGCCGCGGCGCCGATCAATTGATCGGAGAATGGCTCCCGGAAGGAGTGACGCCGGAAGCGGCTGAGACGGAGTTGATGGCCCACGCCGCCCGCGATGACTTCGATCGGATCAGAAATCAGTGGCTGGTGGCGGTGTATCGTCGCTACCTGGCGGAGCTTACCGGCCGGCGGTGGTGTGACGCCCGCGCGGTGCATAGCCTGGTCGCGGACCGGGTCGGGGCTGGCGAGTTGGCCGGAGCGATCGGTCAGGCCCGCCGCCTACACCTTTACGGACTCACCACGCCCCGAACCCGGCGCAAGCTGATCCGCAGCTTGGTAGCGGCGGCCGATGTCGAGGTCGTGTTGTACCTCCTCGGCAGCCCAGGCGGAGAATGGGCCGAGTTCATCGGGAACACTCGGACGGTCGGAGACCGGTCGCCGCCTACTCCTGTCGTCCAGCCGGTGCCCGACGAACAGCGAGAGCTCGAGTTCGTGGCGGCCGAGATCAAGAAGCTGGTTCGGGAGCAGCGGGTTCCGCTTGACGACATTGCCGTGGTGGCGCGGACCGGCCGGGCGGACGCCCGGTTTGCCCACGAAGCGTTGGAGCGGGCCGGGATTCCAACCGCCGCAAGAATCAGGACACCCCTGGTGGAGGTCCCCGCTCTCACGGCGGTGCTGCAGCTGTTGCGGGCGGCTAGCTCGGGTTGGCGGTACCGGCCGCTCCGGCATGTGCTCGAGAGTTCCTACTTTGCGCTCAATGCGGACCTTCGGCTCTTCGACCACTTGGCCGGCGAGCGGCGGATCGAGGGTTTGGCCGCGTGGCGCAACGAACTCAACTGGCTGGTTGAGCGAATCGAGAAACCTGATCAAGACGATGCCGAGCTGGTCCGGTTCCGGGCGGAGCGAGCGGTCAAGACGGTCGCGGCGTTCAAGGAATTCTCCGTGTTGGCTGCTGAACTCGATCCCGCCCGGTCGACGGCGGAGTGGATCCAGACCACCGTAGCCTTGCTCGACCCCGGGTGGTTCGGATTCCGAAAACGGCTCTGCCGGTCTGTGGGTGGCCGGCACGATGTCGTCAGGCTCGACCAACAAGGTGTCGACGCCGCTCGGCAGCAGCTGCTTGGCTGGGCCGACGCGGCGCCACATGACGATCAACTCCCGCCGGATGCGTGGTACGATCGACTGCACCGGTTCCTGTCGGCCAGCGAAATCGCCTTGGCGACGCCGCGCCGGACCGGGGTACAGGTGATCGAGGCGCACGAAGCGGCGCTAGTGCCATTCCGGCATACGTTCCTGATTCACGCCAATCACGGCGAGTTTCCCAAGGCCGCCACGCCCGGGTGGCTGCTGAGTGACGAGGAACGGACTCGGCTGGGAGCGCTCGGCTTGGGCTCGCGGGATCTGGCGCTCGAGCGGGAACAGGCGCTGTGGCGGGCCGTGACCGGCGGGCCGACGACCATAACCTACCGGACTGCGGACGCCACCGGGGTGCCGTTGCTGCCTTCCCTAATGGTTCCACGGCACGACGAGGGCAGCGAGATCCCCCGGACCCAATTTGTGCCGCCGGAACCGTTCACGCTCCACCACTCCGAGCGGGCCGCGGTCGAGGCGCTGCGGCAGAGTTCGGCGCCTGGGCCGGTGGCGGTTGCGACACCGCACGTCACAGCCGTTCGGCGAGCCATCCTGGCAGCCGTGATTGAGTCGGCCCGACTCGGTCACCAGGCGTCGGGGCGGCCGGCTGGGCAACTCGGCCCGTGGAACGGTGCCCTTCGCGATCCGGTGGTGGTGGCCGCCATTGGGCAGCGATTTGGGCCCGACCGGGTGTGGTCCGCCAGCCAACTCGAGACGTGGACGCAGAATCCGTTCGTGTTCTTGCTTCGACGGGTGCTGTATCTCGACGAGCAAGTGGAAGCTGATGAGGAAACGAGTGTCCTGGTGCAGGGAGGCATCGCCCACCGGTTGCTCGAGCGGTTCATGGCACAGCACCGCGGTGCGCTGAGCGGCGGTTTCGCCTCGCTCAAGGATGAGTTCGATGAGATCGCTCGGTCGGTATTTGCCGAATACGAGGCAGAGGGCACTTGGCTCGGGGTGCCTCACCTCTGGCGGGTGCGACGAGTCACCCTCCACAAAATGATCGCCGAGTACCTCGAGTGGGAGCTCGACAAGCTCAAGGGCTGGACGCCTGAGGAATTCGAGCTCGCGTTCGGCGACCCGTCAGCGCCGGTTCGGATCGCCGGCCCAACCGTTCGAGGTGAGTCGGCCGAAATACTCCTTCGCGGCCGGATCGACCGGATCGACGTCAAGGTCGGAAAGAAGGAAACGGCGCGACGGATCATTGACTATAAAACCCGGTTCACGCCGACCGCTCGGTTTTACCTGGACGGCGGTGCGTTGCAGGCCCCCTTGTACCTCAGGGCGCTCGAGGTCCTCGGTCGTGATGTGGCCTCCGCGGAGTATCGATCGCTCAAGGACACCAAGAGTGGCGGCGCGTTGGAGTTGGACAGCGACGAGTGCGTTATGGCGGTGAAGATTGCCTTGAGCGTTCCCGGCTTCGTTCGCGCTGGGCGGTTCGAGCCGTCAGCGCCGGCGTCCAGTGGTTGGAAGGACTACTGGCCCGGAGGCCTCGCGATGTACCGGGCCCAGGCTGTGCTGGGCGGGAGCCGGTTCGAATGAGCGAGCGCCGGTGGACCGTCGAACAGGCGGCGGCGATCACCCGGACCTCGCACACGCTGCTCGCTGCCAATGCAGGTACCGGGAAGACCACGACGGTGGTTGGGAAGATTCTTTGGCACTTGGGCCTACCAATCCCGCCGGGTCAAGACGGCCAGCTGCTGGCACCGTGTCCCGCCGAACATCGGATCCGGCTCGACCAGCTGGCGGCCATCACCTTCACCGAAAAGGCGGCCTACGACTTGGCCCGCAAGCTCCGAGAGGAAGTGGCGGCGGCTGCGCCGGAACTGCTCTGGGATATCGACCGGGCGTCGATCGGCACCATTCACTCGTTCGCCGCCGGGCTGTTGAAGGACCATGCCCTGCGGTTCGGCCTCGATCCCGGCTTCGGCGTGCTGGATGACCGGGAAACGCGGCTCGATCTTGGCGCCGTGGTCCGGGAGGTGGTCCTCGACGCCGCCGAGCGCGAAGACCCGTCCGCTCAGTTCCTCCTGGAGCACTATTCGCTGGACCCGCTGAGCGACAAAGGCGGAACCGGCGTGGTCAAATTGGTGACAGCCATGGTTCGCGATCTCCGCTGGCACGGGGACCGCTACGCCACCTGGACCCGGAACGAGCGGCTCGACGTGGCCGCTCTCAAGACTGCGGCCCCCGGCTGGGACGTCAAGGATGACCACACCACCCGGGTCACCGAGGCGCTCATCGGCTTGGCCCGGACGGCGTTGTCGCAATGGCAGGCGCACCTCGATGCCGAGGGGGTGCGGGACTTTGATGCGATGGTACTCGACTGCCGGGACCGGCTGGCCGATGGTGCCGCGGCGCCGGCACTGGCTGCGATTCGGTCCAGGTACCGGCTCCTCATCATCGACGAATTCCAGGACACCGATGGCGCCCAACGAGATATTGCCTTTCTGGTCGCTGGCTTGGCCGGTCCGAAGGGGCCGGGACCGGCCCTGTTCCTGGTGGGAGATCCGAAGCAGAGCATCTACGGCTTTCGGGGTGCCGATATCTCGGTGTGGAACGAGGTGATCGGGGAGATCGGGTCGCCGTTAGGCTTGACCCGGAATTACCGGAGTGATCCGGCGGTGGTGGACTACGTCAACCGCGCGGCTGGGTCGGTCGTGGAGGAACAACGGGCGGCGGTGGCCGCGACCGCACCCGGCACCGAAGTGGAATGGTCCGCCCTGGTCGCGGCGCGGGCGCCTGCCACCGTTGGCCCGGCACTCGAGTGGTTGGCCGCCGACGGCAAGAATGCCGACGAGCGACGGGATCGAGAGGCGGACATGATCGCCGCCAGGATTCGTGACCTGGCCATCGATCCCGCGCGCGGTGATACCACCGGCGGGTGGATCACCGATGCCGATACCGGCCAACCCCGCCAGATCCAATACCGGGATGTGGCGCTCTTGGTCCGGGCCAAGACCGCGGTGCCGGCACTCGCCGCTGCCCTGGCCCGGTGGGGGGTACCGTACTATCTGGCCGGCAATCTCGGTTTGGACCAGCAGCTCGAACTCGAGGATCTCCTCAATCTGTTCCAGTTGGTGACGAATCCGGTCGACGATCTGGCCGCGTTCGCGTATCTTCGGTCCCCCTTCGTCGGCCTTCGCGACGAGGTGCTGGCCCGGATGCGGTTAGGCAGCAAGGCGCCTTTGCTGGAGGCCGCGCGGGCGTACCTCCGCGAGGGGGCCTGGTTCGCCGCGCCCGAGCATCGCGACATCGTGTCGCTCGAGCAGGAAGGGCTCCTTCGGGGCCTGGATCTGGTCGCCGATCTGGTCGAGCTCCGATCGCGGGTGCCGCTCGACCAGCTGGCCTGGATGGCGCTCGAGCGGAGTGGCTATTCGCTCCATCTCCAGTTGATGGAACAGCCGTTGCCTCGGCTCGCGAACCTCCAGCGATTCATCCGAGTGCTCGAGGGGTATCGGGGCCACACGGTCGGGAGCTTCCTTGAGCTGTGGACCGAGTGGAAAGACGAGGACGTCGGCTTGCCTCAAGCGCCGCTTTACAGCCGGAAAGACGACGTCGTAACCGTGTCGACGATTCACGCGGCTAAGGGGCTCGAATGGCCGGTGGTCTTCCTCGCCGACTTGACCACCATTAGTGACAAGTCCGGCCACTCGATCTGGATCGATCGCGCTTTCGGCCCGGTCGTCGGACCGAACAAGCCGGATCGGGGGCCCCGCGCCACGGTGTTATGCGAGCGCCGGCACGCCGAGGCGGTCGCGGAGGAGGCCAGAGTCTTTTACGTGGCCGCAACCCGGGCCCGCGATCGGTTGATCGTGGCGGGGCCGCAGGACGCCGACAAGGGACGGGCCGAGTGGGCCAAACGGGGCCGGACCGCCGCCATGCCGATGACCGCCGAGATCAGTGGCGTGGAACCGGTGGCACAGATGCCCGAGCCTTCGCTCGCGTGGCTGGATACGGTGACGGCGGGCGGGACACTCGAGCCGCTCGTCGCCCCGCTTGAGGCTCCGGCGCTCCAGTACACCCGGTCGGCGACCGAGTTGATGAGTCGGGCTCGGGGCGGGAAGGATCATCGCCTGATGTATCTGCATGGCATACAGCCGGTCTGGCGCTATGCCCGTGAAGGTGGGAGCAACGGCGGGCTTCGGGCCGATCTGCGGGGGGTATTGGTCCACGGCGTTCTGGAACGGATTCAGGAGGAAGACGACGTCACCGAGTTGCTCGATGTGGTCGTCGGTGCCATCGATGCTCCGGAGCTGGAGGAGTATTTGGCGCGAGATTCGGCCGTTCGTTCGGCCATCGAGGAGGAGATCCGGCGAGTCGTGTCGAGCGCCGAGTGGCGGTGGTACGTGGAGGGGGCGCATTTCCGCGAGCTGCGCTTCGTACAGTTCCGGTCGCCTCGGCGATGGCGGATCGGGGCGATGGACTTGTACCGGCCCGGTCATCCGACCGTGATTGTGGACTTCAAGACACAAGACATCACCCCGGGGCAGGCCAAGTCAGAGGCTCAGAAGTACCGGCTCCAGGCGGCGACGTATCGGGTTGTGGCGCGGGCGGTGGCGGGGGTCGAGCTGGTGGAGAATCGGTTCCATTTCACTCGGCCTGGCGTGGTCGAGAGCGTGTAACGGCTCGAGCAATGTTCCGGAACAGGCCTCGCCAACCGGCCTAATAGAACCAAGTCCCACCTCGGCCGCCGGCCCGCTTCGACAGGGTCCGGCGGCCGAGACTTTTCAGACCCTTTTGGCTCGCATGCTTCTGGCTATTCCCCCTTCGGGTTTCACCCTATCTTGTCGCGGCGGCCGATCGGTTCGGTCGAGGCTGCCCTTGCTACAATGTCACAACTGACATCGAGGACCGGGCTAGGAAGGGCTATCCACGCCGACGACCCGAACTCGCCCGGCTCGCCTGGCAGTTCGGTGCCGAATGACAATGTCGACATCCTGACCGAGGCGGTTGAGGAATCGGATCAACCGGTCGGTCGAGAAACCGGCCGTCTGTCCTCGGAACAAGAGCGAGACCTTGGGCTGGGGCAGGCCGAGCAGGTGCCCGGCGGCCGTCTGGGTCAGGCCGCGCCCGCTCAGCAAACCGACAATCCTGAGGATGATCCGTGCCTTGGCGAGGCGCTACGGATTGGTCCGCACCGAGCTTGGCGACGCGCTGAACGACTCGGCGGCGCTGCGGGCGTTCTTGGAGAAGCATCCGATCGACGCATGGACCGAGGGGCGGGGGACTGGGGGCACCGAGTTCTTTACCTATGACGACGGTCGGTTCGCGAGTCGGTTCGACTTCCGGGGCGCTGAACGGGAGGCCGCCCAGGATCTGATTCGGGAAATCGTCGACTGGCGGATGGCGGTTTACCTCCGCCGGGTTGGGGCGGGGACCGGGGCGGACCGGATTGTTTGCAAGGTGCTCTCATGCGTCGGGCCGGCCGACCTTGTTCTTGCCGCCGCGCGAGCGGATGGCGGGGATTCCGGAGGGGTGGGTCGACGTCGACGTGGACGGGACAGCGTACCAGGCGGATTTCAAGAAGATTGCCGTGAACGTGCTTCACGCCGAGGGCGGGGAGGGGAACGTGTTGGCGGACGTGCTCCGCGGGTGGTTTGGGGTGGATGCTGGGCTCCCGGGCACCAGTCACGCCGTCGAGCTCGTTCGGCAGGGTGACCGGTACCTGTTGCGGCCGATTCGGGGGCCGCGGGAGGATGAGCTCGCGCTCTGGCAGACCGACCCGCGGGCCAAGGTGCCGCTGTTGTTCGGGTTCGAGTTCAAGGGGTTCGAGTCGCAGCTGGGCGTGGTGGAGCGGCCGGGGGTGACGCTGCTGTTCGTCACCCTGGACAAGTCCGGCCAGCCGGAGAAGCACAAGTATCAGGACTCGTTCTTGAGCCCGACCGAGGTTCGGTGGCAGAGCCAGAACAAGACCAGCCAGGCGAGCGAGTCGGGGCAGCGGTTGGCCCGGCATCGGGAACTCGGCGTCACGATTCATCTGTTTGTTCGGGCGCGGCCAAAGGACGGGGCGAAGACGGCGGGGTTTGTGTATTGCGGGCCGGTGGAGTTCCAGCGCTGGGAGGGGGAGAAGCCGATTACGGTGTGGTGGCGGTTGGCGGCGGCGGTGCCGGAGCAGTTGAGGGCGGGGCTTCGAGTGCCGGGACCGGGCGTCGTTTAGGCTCTTCGGCCCTTGCCGCAGTGGTCCGGCGCTGGCAGACTTGAAAATGCTCGAACTGACGCCCGAGAACGGTCGGATCTTCAGGATCACTCATATTGAGAACATCGCCTGGATCCTGGCGAACGGTCTCCATTGTCGGAATGCCGGCGTCTCAGATCCGAACTATCGGGATATCGGGAACCCCGACATCATCGAACGCCGACACCGCCGATCAGTTCCGGTCGGGCCGGGCGGGTCGCTGAGCGACTATATTCCGTTCTACCTGACGCCCTATTCGCCAATGCTGTACAACATCGTCACCGGGCACAACGGCGTGAAGCAGCTTCCATCTCGCGAGATCGTCATCTTGACTGGGTCACTGCGCCGGCTTGCGGAACACCACGTCAGTTTCCTGATCACGGACCGCCACGCGGCCCTTGCCGCCGCCAAATTCACCGCCGGCGCGTCGGGGCTCGAACGAATTGATTGGCCACTCTTGCAGGCCCGCGACTTCAGCCGAGATCCCAATGATCCCGGGAAAATCGAGCGCTACCAGGCCGAGGTGCTTGTCCATCGGCACGTGCCGGTGCCCGCCCTCGACGCGATCGTCTGCCGCGGGCCTTCGCAGCAGGCCGAACTGGAACAATTGGCGGGTGCGTTGGGGTGCGACGTTGACGTGGCATCGAAGCCAGATTGGTACTTCTCATGATTCGATACGCCACCGGGAACCTGCTCGAGGCCCCCGCCGAGGCCTTGGTGAACACTGTCAACGAGGTTGGGGTAATGGGGAAGGGGATTGCCCTCATGTTCCGAGACGCATTTCCTGCCAACACCCGAGCCTACACCGACGCGGCCAAGGCTGGAGAAATTGCCGTAGGCAAGATGTTCGTCACCGCCAATCCCACGCTGTTCGGGCCCCGCTGGATCATCAACTTTCCGACCAAGCGACACTGGCGACAACCCTCGCGGATCGAGTGGGTTCGGACCGGGCTTCGTGACCTCGTCCAGGTCATTCGTGAACGGGGCATTCGGTCGGTGGCAATTCCGCCGTTGGGTTGCGGGAACGGAGGCCTCGAGTGGGCCGAGGTCAAGCGCGAAATTCAACTCGTAGGCGCGGACCTGCCCGAGGTGGACTTGATTGTCTATGAGCCGGCCCCGGCCTATCACAACGCGCCGAAGCCGGCCGGGGTTGAAGAATTGACCCCAGCGCGGGCTCTGGTTGCTGAACTGGTCCGGCGGTACGCCTTGCTCGGCCTCGAGTGTACCTACCTCGAGGTCCAGAAGCTGGCCTGGTTTCTTGACCGGGCGATTCAATCGATCGGCGCCCCGAACCCGTTGAAGCTGGAATTCTCGGCGAACAAGTTCGGGCCCTATGCCGACAGGCTCCGGCACCTGCTGAACAGCCTGGATGGCAGCTACCTCCACTGTGCCAAAAGGCTCAGCGACGCCGGGCCATTGGACCCAATCTGGTTCGAACCGAGCAAACGGTCGGTGGTCGAAGATTATCTGAAACACCCGAGCGTCGAGCCCTTGCTTCCGGCGCTTGAACGCGCGTCAACCGTCATCGAAGGCTTCGAGTCGCCGCTCGGCATGGAGTTGCTCGCCACGGTCGATTGGTTATTGGTCAGAGCGGAGGTAGAGCCATCGGTCGCCGCCGTTCGGGGGGCGCTCGACGATTGGCCGGGTGGCAAGGCGGCGGGCAGCCGGAAGCAGGGCTTATTCGACGACGAGATGCTCCAGTTGGCGCTGGACCGGCTCGCCGTTTCCTAAGGTCCCCGGCGCGACGGCCCGTTTCTGCAGGCGCCTTGCCCGCGGTCATCTCTTACGCTTACCCCGCACCTTCACACTCTTTCCCGCTCGCCCACCCGGGATCTCGATTCCGGCTTTGCCATGGATGGCGCCCATCATCTCCCCCGGAGCGGGCGGTAATCGCCGGGCCCGTTCCTCGGCCGAAGGGGCCGGGACCACTCGGCGAGACCGGCCGACGCCGAGCGCCGCCAGGGCGACGTTGTATCTCCGGTCGGCCAACAGGTCGAACGGCGCGACGGCGCCGCGATTGGCCCTGAACAACGCCGCTCGGTTGAACGCGCTCCCCCCGCGTCCATTTCGTGGCTCTTCTGATCCATCGTTCTGATGTAAAGCAATGTCAATAAACGGTTTGCGATACCTTCCACGGCCGAGGATGACTCCAGTGGGACTCAAGTTCCGGTGTACGAGATCGGGCGCGGGGCTGCTATTTCCATGGCCGCACGCCGCAGTTCATCGATCTCTCGGAGTTCGCTTGGGTCCGGATCGGGTTGCATGAGCCAAACCACCGCTTCAGGTTCAACAAACGAAGCCGGACTGACGAATTCCTTGAATACGATCTCGAATCGGTTGACTGCAGTCCTTGCATCCTCGCTCATTAAACAATCCTCCGGTTCCTCGTGACGCCCGCCGCCGCCCGTAGTGCAGGCGGTCGGCGGACCAAGATACGATGGGCCGGCGGGTGTCACATAACCAAGAAAACGCGATTGCTGGAAGGGGAGAAGCCGATTACGGTCTGGTTGCGGTTGGCGGGGGCGGGTTGCGTGCGGAATGGCGACGCCGGCTACCACGAGCGCCAGCAGGATGTCGGAGGACGCCGAAGGCAGCAGGCCGGTGCAACCGGCCTCATCGACATAACAGAATTGCATCGTACGCCCCTAAAACAACCGCGGCCACCGGATGTCCGGCGGCCGCGGGATCTGCCGCCTGGCCCCTTTCGGAACTCAGTTCGGCAAAGTACGTGTGTGCCTTCAACATATCGGTCGAACTCTGGAAACTCAACAGCCCGAATTCAGTCGGCGATGTGACGATCAGGAGCAAGTCGTTGCCTTGCAATGACATGATGGCCGGCCCCAGACGTTGCCGCGGCGACGGCTTTGGGACAATGACCGGACCAACTTACCAGCGCGACCTTCGGGTGCGGCCGATAGACTCGGTCCAGTCCTCCCTTGCGACAATGTCACAACTGACATACCATGCTCCAATCCGACAAGCCAATCGTGTCGCTCCACGGCGAGGTCAGGACGCCCCCCTTTTCGGCCAGGGCCCGGTTCGAGGCCGGCGTGATGCTCCGGGTACTCCAGCGGGGAAGGGGCCTGACCTTGCCGCATTCCCGGCCGATGCCGGTCCTCGGGGCGCGCTGTCATGAGCTTCGGATTCCGGACGCCGCCGCCACCTGGCGAATTGTTTATCGGAGGAGGAGTAAGTCATGGACAAGCGAAAGCAGCGTCGGTTGGAGAACGCGGGCTGGCGGCTTGGTACCGCGGTCGACTTTCTGGAGCTCACGGACGCCGAAGCGGCCCTGGTCGAACTCAAGGTTCGGTTGAGCGAGGCCCTGCGGGCCCGACGGCTAGCGCAGGGCATCTCCCAAGCCGTGCTCGCGAAGCAACTCCGATCCAGTCAGTCTCGGGTCGCCAAAATGGAAGCCGCTGACCCGACGGTGTCTCTTGATCTCCTGTTGCGCGGGCTCCTGGTCATGGGTGCAAAGTCCAGCGATGTGGCCAAAGCGCTCCATGGCCCGAAGAAGGCGGCGGCGTAGTGGCGTTCAGCGCGGCGCGGTTGGCTCCAGTGGCCCGCCGGCCGCGAGGCCGGCTCCGCCGCCCCGGTGCTCTGCACTGTCGAGGAACTGATGGAAGGATGATCCATGCCTGAAGACCCAATCGTAGCGGACGTTCGCGAGGCTCGAGCCCAACTGCTCGAAGCGGCCGGAGGCTCGCTCGAGGGGCTGGTCAAGCTGCTCCGGGCCCGCGAGCGGGAGGCAGGCCGCCACCCGGTCCAGCTGCCGCAGATCCCCGGGCCCAACGACCGCGGCGGTGCCGATCAGGCCCAGTAGCACTCGGAACCTGGCCAAGTCGACCGTCAAGCGACAAACGCCATTTTCTGGTTATGTAGTCGGGGTCGCACTCCTAACTTGTTACGAGCGCGCAACCAAGGTGACCGACGATGCCAGGATTCCCTGCTGGTGAGACCGAGCCGCGATCTGGTGAAAGCGGCCCAACGGCCCGCCGCTTGCCAGGTCCCCGGCCGCAATCGATCTTAGAAAGGATGCAACCCTTGACCGAGGCCCAGATCCGGGCCATGACCGTGGAAGAGCGCCTCCAGCTCATCGAGACCGTCTGGGATTCGCTCGACCCCGCCGACGTACCGCTAGCGGACGAACAACGGGCCGAGCTGGATCGGCGGCTCGACGATCCGAACCCGGGCCTCCTCATACCCTGGGAACAGGTTCGCGCTGAGCTCGACGGCGGTTGATCCTCCCGGTTGGGTTTCGGGCCGCGGCGCGGGCCGACGCTCGTCGCGCCACAGCTTTTGAAGAATCGCTGACCCTGAGGTATGACGGTCGTTGACCCTTCGCCGTTCGCTGGCTATCGTTGGTTCAACTGCCCCCCGGGCGCTTCGGTGGCCGGGCAGCGAGGCCGCTCCGAAAGGACGGCCTCAGCTTTTTCCCGCCCCGATGAAGACCATCGTCCGTAGTCCAATTAGCTTTGGGGGCCAGCCGCCGACCTCAAGAGGATCACCGCCTCCGTGACTTTTCCCGACCACCTCCAACGCACGCTCGGTACGGCGTACTCGATCGAGCGCGAGCTGGGTGGTGGGGGCATGTCACGAGTCTGGCTGGCCACCGAAACAGCACTCGATCGCAAGGTCGTCATCAAGGTCATCGCCGCTGAGCTGACCGAGGGCTTGAGCGCCGAGCGATTCACCCGAGAGCTCCGCCTGGCCGCCCGGCTCCAGCACGCCAACATCGTTCCCGTCCTCAGTGCGGGCGACACCGGCGGCCTCCCCTATTACACCATGCCGTTCATTGCGGGCGAATCGCTGCGGGTGCGGTTGGCCGGCGGGACGCCGCTCGGGGTGGGGGAGGCGGTCGCGATCCTCCGTGACGTGGCGCGGGCGCTGGCCTATGCTCACAGCGAGCGCATCGTCCATCGAGACATCAAGCCCGACAACGTGTTGCTCTCTCATGGCGTGGCGATGGTCACGGACTTCGGCATCGCGAAGGCGCTGACCGCCTCGCGCACCGAGGGCGGCGTTGCCTCCACCACGCTCACGCAGGCCGGTGGCTCGATCGGGACGCCCGCATACATGGCGCCGGAACAGGCCGTGGGCGACGCCGTCGACAGCCGGACCGATCTCTACGCCTGGGGCGTCATGGCCTACGAAATGCTCGCGGGCCGCCATCCGTTTGGGCAACACCTCACGCCGCAGCGACTGATTGCCGCGCACATGACCGAGGCGCCGGTGCCGCTCGGAGGGAAAAATCCCGCGGTGTCGCCGGACCTGGCCGCGCTGGTGATGCGGTGCTTGGAGAAAGACCCGGCGCACCGTCCGGCCTCGGCGGCCGAGGTGCTGGCGACGCTCGACGCGGCGGTGACCCCGGGGGCGTCACGTGCAGCGCGCTCGGCTCCCGGCGCGGGCCGGCGGCTGACGGGACTGTTGGTGGCGTTAGGCTTGGCCGGGGTGGCCGTCATGGCGTGGCTGCTTCGTCCCGACGGCGCGGGTACCGCACCGGGCCCGGACCCGAACCGGTCGATTGCCGTCCTTCCCCTGGCGAACCTGAGCGGCGATCCGGCGGACGACTACTTCGGCATCGGCCTCGCCGAGGAGATCACCCGGGCGCTCGCGCAGAAAGGGGTCCGGGTCATCGGGCGGGTCAGCGCCGGGGCGCTGCAGTCCCGGGGACTCGACGAGCGCGCGATTGCGCGCGAACTGGACGTGGGCTCGCTGCTCACGGGCAGCGTCCAGCGGGCCGATGGCCAAGTGCGGATCAATGTTTCGCTCGTTTCAGCCGCGGACGGCGCCGTTCGCTGGACCGAGCGGTACGACCGGCCGTTGACCAATGTGTTCGCGGTGCAGGACGAGATTGCCCGGACCGTCGCCACCACGCTGCTTGGATCGCTTGGCAGGCCGGGGCCGGCGTCGGCCCCGCGGGCAGAAACGGCCGATCCCGAAGCCCATGCACTCTTCCTGCAGGGGCAGATGCTCTTCAACCGGCGCGGCGCGGGGTCGGTGCAGCAGGCCATCGCGTTGTTCGAGCGGGCCGCAGTGCGGGATCCGCAATACGCCCGGGCGCAGGCCTCGTTGGCCATGGCCCTCGCGGTGCTCCCGGCGTACCTCCAGGACAGCACCCCGAAAATCCTCGCCCGGGCCGTGGCCGCGGCGGAACGGGCGATCGCCATGGACTCGACGATTGCCGAATCCTACGCCGCGTTAGGCTACGGGTACTCGCTCCTCGGCGACTTGGGCCGGGCCGACCAGAGCTTCCGGCGCGCGCTCGCGCTCGATTCCACCTTGGCAACCACGTGGGGCTGGTACGGGCTCTTGGCCGGACGGCTCGGCGAATACGCCGCCGCGTATGACCGGTTTGCCCGGGGGGCCGCCCTCGAGCCGGCGTCGCTGATTGCCCGCCTGTGGGTGGCGCAGACTCTCGCCTCGGAGCGCCGCTTTGCGGAAGCGGATTCCGTGGCCAGCATGACGATGGCGATGGATTCGACCTTCATGCTGGCGTGGACCTGGCGGGCCCAGGCGATGATCGGACTGGGGCAGATCCCGCAAGCCATCGCCTTGCTCGAACGCGAGGTTGCTCGTCTTCCTTCGGGCCATCTCGATGAAGCTCACGGCCAGCTCGCCTATGCGTACGCGGTCGCGGGGCGCGCCCGAGAGGCACGGGCCCTCCTCGACTCCATCGGCGTTGGCTCGCCCCGCCAGGTTCCCGCGATGGGGTCGATCGCCGCGGCCCTCGAGGAGCTTGGTGACCACGAGGCGGCGGTGAAGCATCTCGGCGAGGCGATCGACCGGCACGACGTGTGGGTGGTGCAGTTTCCCTTGCTCGCGCGGTACGACCGGCTGCGAAAGGATCCGCGGGCCGCGGCGATGCTGGCCAAGCTAATGACGAAGTGATTCCAAGAAGTTGTTCATCTCGCCCCAGAGCCTTCGCGTGCCGGGCTCAGTCGGTCTTTCGCCACGATTTCATCACAATTTCGAGCCTTCTCCAGGCAGAACAACAAAGGCAGGCACAACAACAACGGCAGGCACAACAACAAAAGGGCTCCCAAAGGAGCCCGGTAGTAGGGCCGCCCCATTAAGCCAGCTAGTCGAGGCGGCAGGCACAATATCGGTCCGCCGTTCAGAGGTGTCAAATAGGC
>JANMHX010000236.1:0-17193 GCA_031375485.1 Gemmatimonadota bacterium
CCGACCCCGGCCACGAAGGCGTCCGGCCGGAGTCCGAGATGCGCGAGCTGCCCCCAGAGCTCCGGCCCGGTGGTCGCTTCGTGGGCGGCGGAGTTGTCGTCGTTGGAGAACTGGTGGGGCAGGAACGCGTCCGGGGTGGACGCGGCCAGGGCGTCGGCTCGCTCGATCGAGCCGCGGAATCCGCCTTCCGCCGCGCTCACCAAGTGAACCGTGGCCCCGAACGACCGGATCAAGTTGATTCGCTCGACGCTCATCCAGTCCGGCATGAAAATCGTGACCGGATGGCCGAGCGCCCGGCCGATGGCGGCGAACGAGATCCCGGTGTTGCCGCTGGTGGCCTCGACGATCATGCCGCCGGGTTTCAGGGTTCCGCGGCGGGCGGCCTGGAGCAGGATGTGGAGCGCCATCCGGTCCTTGATACTCCCCGTCATGTTGAGGTTTTCGGATTTGGCGAAGATGGTCCGCTCGCTGCCCCGGAATCGGAGCTGGACGGCCAGGAGGGGCGTGTTGCCGACGAGCGTCGAGAGCCCGCGGGCTCGGGCGGGGGCCATTTTCTGCACGCAAACTCCAAGGTGGATCGTCGGTTGAACCTACAAGGTTCGGCGGAACAGCTTGGTTGCCAAGGTCATGGCCACCACCGTGAAAATGCCTAAGAAGGCCAGATCGCCGGCAATAGCCTGCATGCCGGTGTTCTTGAGCAAGAGCGATTTGAAGGCATGCACCGAATAAGTAAACGGATCGGCCACCGCGATGGCCCGCATCCAGCCCGGGAAGCCCTGTTGCGGATACACCGCGCCGCTCGGAAAGTAGAGCAGGGTGTTGAGGACCCCGAACACGGCCCGGGGCACCAACGGATCGGTAACCCGGACCATCAACAGGAACATCATACTGATCAGCGCGAGCGCGGTGACGATGACCACTACCGACAGCTTGAGCAAGCGAACCGGATCGAGCGCGTTCGGAATCCCCGCGATGAATGAGCCGATGGTCATCAACACCAAGCCGGCCAGGACGGCTTTGATGGCCCCCGAGAGGACGAACCCCGAGATCAACTCGAGCTTGGTAATCGGGGTCACCAAGTAGCCTTCGTGAAGGCCGCGGGCCTTGTCGTCGATGAAAATGATCCCGCCCCCGATCATCACCATCATGAAGATCGACATGACGACGGACCCGGGCAGCAGGTATTGGATGTAGGGTACGTAGGGGTAGATCTCCACTACCTCGAGCGTTGGCTGGCCCGCCATCCGCTGAGCGGAGGCGGCGGGCTGGTTCAACGCGGCGATCATGGCCGTGACCGTAGCGCCGAGGCTCACGGCCACGAAATTGTCGGTGTTGTCCTCGATCAGCGCCACCTTGGGATCGGCGTGGCGGAGCATCCGGCGGGAGAAGTCCGGCGGGATGGTCAGCACGCCGTTGACCCGGCCATTGCGGAGATCCCGGATCGCCTCGCCTTCGTCGGCGTACTCAATCAGGTCGAACGTGCCGGCATTGGCGCTGATCGCGCCACCCAGCTCCCGGAGCCGGACCGCGGGCACGCCCTGGTCCCGGTCCACCACCGCGAGCTTGAGGTGCCGGACGTTGCCGCCAAAGGCGTACCCGAGCACCACGAGTTGGACCAGCGGAAACACGAGGGAAATGACGATCAGGGTCTTGCTCCGCCGGAACCGGCGCAGCTCCCGTTCGATGATCGCCAAGGTTCGATGCATTTGGCTACCGGCGGATATGGGAGATGTCGAGTTTCGGGTTGTCCTGGAGCGCATCTCGCAGGGCCCGGCCGGTGTAGTGAACGAAGACGTCGTCGAGCGAGGTGCTTTGGACCGAGAGGCTATTGATGGCGATGCCCGCCTCAGCCGCGGCGCCCATCAAGGCCATCGTGGTGCCGGGGCCGTTGCCCGAGGCGATCCGGAACAGATGGTCGTGGGGTTTGACGCTCTCGACATCGGGGAGCCGTTCCAGTCGCTCGGCCCAGTGATCCGGTACCGACGAGAAGCTCACCTCCAGCGTGTTCTTGCCCGGGATGGCCGCCTTGAGCTTGAGTGGCGAGTCGAGCGCCTTGAGCTCCCCGTGATCGACGATGGCGATCCGGTCGCAGAGCTTGTCGGCCTCGTCCATGTAGTGGGTGGTGATCAGAATGGTGAGGTCGCGGGTGGCCTTGATGGTCCGGAGCATTTCCCACACGGCGGCTCGCGACACCGGATCGAGGCCGGTGGTCGGCTCGTCCAGGAAGAAGATCCGCGGTTCGTGGACCAGCCCCCGGGCGATCTCGACCCGCCGTCGCATCCCGCCCGAGAGCTGGCGGACTTGCTTGTCGCGCCATTGAGTCAGTTCCACCGCCGCCAACAGTTCGTCGATCAGCCGGCGGCGCTTCTCCCGGGGCACGCCGTAAAGCTTGGCGTAGATGATCAGGTTCTCTTCCACCGAAAGCTCGGTGTCGCTGGTCATGGCCTGGGGGATGACGCCGATGACCCGCCGGACCCGGTCTTGGTCGGCCGCCACATCGAAGCCGCCGACCAACGCGGTGCCCTCGGTGGGTGGCAGCAGCGTCGTGAGCATCCGGATCAGGGTCGACTTCCCCGCGCCGTTCGGGCCCAGGAGGCCGAAGATCTCGCCGTCGCTCACGGTGAACGAGATCCCGTTCACCGCGGTGAAGTCGCCGAATCGTTTGACGATGCCCCGGACGTCGATGGCGATGCCGGTCACGCCTAACGCCCCACGGGCAGCGCGACGTAGGCGGTCATCCCGAGCGCCATCCGGCGGTCCCGGTTGTCGAGCCGGACCCGGATCTCGAAGGTCTTGATGTCCCGCTTGGTGCGGCTGACGTCGCGGCGGGTGGCGTAGGCGGCGTCGACCCCCCGGAAGTACACGGCCCCCCGGCGAACCTCGCCCGACGGAAACCGAACCGACAGGGTGTCGCCGAGCCGGACGAGGTCGATGTAACTCTCCTCGACGTCGGCCCGGACCCAGAGATCGTCCGGATTGACCACCGTCAGGACCGGCTGCCCGACCGACACGACCTCGCCTTGGCGGGCCACCCGCACGTCGATCACCCCGTCCACCGGGGCCCGAAGTTCAGTGTAGCCGAGGCGGACGCCGGCCTTGGCTCGCTGGGCGGCGGCCGCGGCCGCGCTCTGCCGGCTGCCGTCCAGTTGGGTTTGGCGGACCACGTTCTGCTCGGCGTCGCCCCGGGCCAGATCGAGCGCGGCCCGGGCGGCGTCCGCTTGTTTGGCGGCGGCATCGAGCCGGGCCCGGGCGGTGTTCAGGCTGGTCCTGGCTTGATCGAGTTGTTGCGAGGTCTCGAGACCCTGGCTCGCGAGGCCCTCGACCCGTTGGAACGTGAGTTGGGCCATGTCGAGGTCGGCCTCTGCCGCCCGCTGCTGCGATACCACCGCCGCGGCGTTGGCCTCGGCTTGGGCAATGCGGTCGGCGGTCTGCCGGCCCTGCCACCGGAGGGTCGCTTCGGCCTGGCGGACTTGGGCCGTCGAGCTTTGGGCGCTGTGGCTGTAGAACTCGCTTTCGGCCCGGAGTTCGGCGGGGGCTACGACGGCGAGCAACTGGCCGCGCCGGACCGAATCGCCCTCCGCCACCAGCAGGCTGTCGATCTGGCCGCCGACTTGGGAACTGACCAGGACGTCATTGGTCGTGACGATCCCGGTCAGCGTGATGGTCGAGCCGCCGCACCCCAGGAACCCGGCGGCGGCGATGATCCCGAGCAACCGGGATGGGTGAGGATTCGATGGCATGATCAGTACAATAGCGAATCGTCGGAGGCCGTCCAAGCGGGGGCGGGGTAGGCCGACGGAGGGGGATCGAATAGGTTTGCTGCATGCTCCGACCCGATCTCGACGCCATCCTCCGGCCCCGCTCGATCGCGGTGATCGGAGCCTCCCGGACCCCCGGCACCGTGGCCCATGAAGTCGTGGCCAGTCTGGTCCGGTGCGGCTTCACCGGGCCGGTCTATCCCATCAATCCGAAGGCCTCGTCGATCTGCTCGATCCGAGCCTATCCGAGCATCCGGGACGTGCCGGACCCGGTCGATCAGGCCGTGATCGTGGTGCCGAAAGAATTCGTCGAGCCGATGGTGGCGGAGTGTGCCGACCACGGGGTCAAAGGGGTGGTGGTGATCTCGGCGGGGTTTCGGGAGATCGGCGGCGAGGGGATCGAGCGGGAACGACGGCTCACCGCGTTCGTGCGGGAGCGGGGCATCCGGATGGTCGGACCCAACTGCATGGGCGTTCTGAACGGCGACCCCGCCGTCTCGATGAACGGCACCTTCTATCCCAATCTTCCTCCGGCTGGCCATGCGGCGTTCGTGTCACAGTCGGGCGCCATGGGTCTCTCGGTGCTCGACTACGCCCGCGAATACGGGATCGGGATTTCGCAGTTCGTGTCGGTCGGCAACAAACCGGACGTGTCGGGCAACGACTTGCTGGAGGCGTGGGAGCCCGACCCGGCCGTCCAGGTGATCCTGATGTACGTCGAGAGTTTCGGCAACCCGCGCCGGTTCAAGGAGATCGCCTCTCGGATTACGCGCGTCAAACCGATCATCGTGGTCAAGTCGGGGAGTTCGCGGGTCGGGGCCCGGGCGGCCTCCTCGCACACCGGGGCGCTCGCGGCGAGCGACGCGGCCGTGGACGCGATGCTGGCCCAAGCCGGCGTGCTCCGCGCGAGCACGGTCGAGGAGCTGTTCGACTACGCCATGGCCTTCTCGGGCCAAGCCACGCCGCGGTCGCGGCGGACCGCCGTGCTCACCAACGCGGGCGGCCCGGGGATTCTCGCCGCCGATGCGCTCGAACGGACCGGGATCGAGATTCCCGAATTGTCGCCGGCCACGGTTCGGACCCTCGCGCCGCTGTTTCCGGAATACGCCTCGATCCGAAACCCGCTCGACATGATCGCCTCGGCCACGCCGGCGGGGTACAAGACGGCGTTGACGGCGCTGCTCTCTGACCCGGCGGTCGATTCCGCCGTGGCCATCTTCGTACCGCCGTTAGGCGTCAAGCAGGGTGACGTGACCGAAGCCATCGCCGAAGCGGCCGTGACCCGGACCGACAAACCGGTGCTGGCGGTGCTGATGGGGCACGAGGGATTGCCCCAAGGCAAGGCCGGGCTCTACGAGGCCAAGATCCCGGCCTACATCTTCCCGGAATCGGCGGCCCGGGCCCTGGCCGTGCTCTGCCGGCAACGCGAATGGACCGAGCGGCCGGTGCCGGTGTTGGAACGGCTGGCGGTCAACCAAGCGGCGGCCCGGGCCATCCTCGACCGAGCTCGGGCCGGCGGCGCCGTGAAGCTTCCGGAAACCGACGCCCTGGCCCTGCTCGCCGCCTACGGCATCACGACACCGCCAGCGGAACTGGCCACCAGCGCCGACCGGGCCGGGGCGATCGCGGATCGGATCGGCGGGCCGGTGGTGCTCAAGGTGGTGGCGCCCGCGATCATTCATAAGAGCGATGTCGGCGGTGTGATCCTCAATGTCCAAGGCGGGGATGCGGCGCGCGCCGGTTACCGCCGGATCGTCGACACACTCGGAGCGCGGGCGCCGGACGCCGTCATCACGGGCGTGTTGGTCCAGGGAATGGCTCCGCCGGGCCGGGAGACGATCGTCGGCGGCAGCCGAGACCCGTCGTTCGGACCCATGCTGATGTTCGGTCTGGGCGGGGTCTATGTCGAAGTGTGGCGTGACGTGGTGTTTCGGATGGCCCCGGTGGCCCGATCCGAGGCCCGGGACATGATCGAGGGACTCAAGGCGGCCAAGCTGCTGTCCGGAGTCCGGGGTCAGCCGCCGATCGACTATCGCGCCGCCGAAGATGTGGTGCTCCGGGTCTCTCAGTTGTTCGAAGACTTCCCCGAGATCACGGAACTCGACATCAATCCGCTCCTGACCTACCCGGTTGGCGCCATCGCCGCCGACGCCCGGGTGGTTTTGGCGTCCCGATGACCGGACTCGCGCTCCTCGCCCTGGTGGCCTGCGTGGTGTGGTTCGTCCGCCGCGGATCCCCGCGGTACACCGGAGCGTTGCCTAACGCCCATCGCGAGGAGATCGACCGGGAGGAATTGACCCGGGCGGAGGAGGACCTCGCCGAGGATCCGGATCCCCGCTCCCTCGGCGACCGGGCCCAGGACGACGACGACTGGGGACCGGGAACGGGACGCTAGCTAGACCTCTTGGCGCTCGAACAGCACCACCGCACCGACCAACGATACGAGGCCGATCAGGCCACTGACGAGAAGCGCGGGCCAGGCGGTCGTCGGGTGGCCCGCCATGAGGGCCGCGCCCCATCCCAGCAACTGGGCGGGCAGATAGGTTCCGAGAACCGGAATTGAGCTCAGAATCGCGAGCAGCACCAGGACGCCGAACGCCATCCCGCCGGCGGCGGCCTGGCTCTTGGCCACCACGCTGAACAGCAACGTGATCGCGACCTGGACCAAGACGAACGTGAGCGCCAAGCCGTTGAGCGCGAGCCATCGCACCGGGTCGAGGGGGCCAAACAGCAGCCAGGTGTAATACCAGGAGGCGAGGCCCGCCATCCCAATTCCCACGGCAAACACCAGTGCCATGACCGCGAACTTGGCCAGGATGAAGGCCCGCCGGGGCAGCGGCTTGACCAGCATCATCGCGGCGGTACCCTTCTCCTTCTCCTGGGCCACGACCCCCATGGTCAGCAGCAGCGCCAGGATGATCCCGAATTGACTCACGCTCTTGAGGTATTGGGCCACCGCCTCAGCCGCGGTCGGTGGCGGCATCAGCCGTGCGATCGCTTCGCCGTTGGGGAGGAGCTTCATCATCTCGGGGGTGTACTTGGCCGTGAACGGCGCCAGCAACCCGAACAAGGTGAGCACGACCACCAGCACCAAGATCCGGTAGCTCCGCCAGTGCTCCAGCCATTCCTTGCGGACCGAGACGATGAAGGGACTCATCGGTCGCCGTCCTGGCCGACGAGCCGGAGGAAGACGTCTTCGAGCGATGGCCGGATCAATTGGTACCGGGTCAACGTGAGGCCGGCCGCGAGGGCGAGCGGAACGAGCTGGTGCTTGGCGATCTCGACGTCCCGGACCACGATCCGGGCCACCGGTCCTTCGAGGGTGATCGACTCGATCCACGGGAGTGCGCGGAGCGATTCGGCCCAGCCACTCTGGGACCCGGTCGCCGCGGGATCGGTCTCGACCTCAAAGACCGGAACCGCATACCGTTGAAGCAAGGCCTCGCGCGCCCCCTGGGTCAGGAGCCGGCCCCGGGCCACGATCGCCACCGTATCGCAGACCCGCTCGACGTCGGCCAAAATATGGGTGGACATGAACACGGTGCATTGGCCGCGGAGTTGTTCAATCAACTCGAGGACCTCTTTCCGGCCGGCGGGATCGAGCGCGCTGACCGGTTCGTCGAGAAACAGGACTTGGGGCCGGTTGACGAGGGCCTGGGCCAGGCCGAGGCGCTGGCGCATCCCGCGGGAAAAGCCGCCAATCCGGCGGGTGGCCACGGGGCCGAGCCCCACTTGGTCGAGAAGCTCCGGCACTCGCGTGGCCCGGTCGGAGGAGTGCATGCCGAACAGCCTGGCGACGTGGTCGACGAACTCCCGCGGCGTCATCCACGGATAAAACGCCGGTTCTTCCGGGAGATGTCCGATCAACCTTGCCGTTCCGCCGTGGCCGGTCGCGACGTCAATGCCCGCGACGGTGGCCCGGCCTCCGGTGGGGCGGGCGAGCCCGGTCAGGATTCGGATGGTGGTGGTTTTGCCGGAGCCGTTCGGTCCCAGAAAGCCGAAGATCGCACCCGGCTCGACGACGAGGTCGAGGCCATCGAGGGCGCGAACTGAGCCGAAGCTCTTGGTCAGGCCCTCGATCCGGATCGCGCTCATTCGTCCCGGCGGCCGATGACGAAATAGAGCATCGGCCCGAGCAACTGGATCAACACGATGATCAGGATCCAGAGCCATTTCGGTCCGTTCACCCGGTCCCGCCGCACCAGATCGCGGAGCGCAAACACCACCAACGCCAGTTCCAGGAGGATGACGGGAACGAGGTAGGGGAGCATCGGACGAATGGCTTCCATGGCGTCTAATGTACCGCTGTACCGCGGTGGGGACGCAGATCCGCGATTATCGGGGCGGCGGGCCATCCCGAGGCGGCGGCGGCCGGAACGGGTCCGGCAGCGGTTCGAGGTGCTCGAGCCGGCGCCTCTGGTCGTCGGTCAGGGCCGGGCCGAGGCGGACCTTCATCGAATCGAGTTCGGCCCGGAGGGCCTCGCGGGCCGCGCCGATGATCGCGCCGTTCCGCTCGGCGGTGGCCTCGAGAATCGCCCGCACCGGGGCGCCTGGGTTCCCATCTAATTCAAGCACCCGTTCCATGTGGGCCACAAAACCCGGCGGCCCCCGGAGCGCGGCCAGTTGGTGGGAGCGGCCCCGCGCCAGCCCGGCCTGGGCCAGCATCCCGATCAGAATGCCTAACGCGAGCGTGGCCGCGAGGATCCCCGCCGACTTGGTTTCGACTCTCATGGTTGGTCTCCCAGTTCATACGCCGCGGCGAGGGTCACCGCCGGGAGACCCAGCATCGCGTCGACGGTGGTTTGGCCTTGGCCGCTCTGCCGGAGATTCAGTGCCGCCAGCACGGCCGCCGCCGCCAGGGCCAGCGGAACGAGCCGGAGGAAGGAGCGTTCGAGCCCCGTGCTCAACGGGATCGACCGGGTCGCGCTGAGCCGGCCCATGACCCGGTCGGCAAACCCCGGTCCAAAGGACCGCACGGCTCCCTGCTCGAGCATCCGACCGATTTTCTCTTCAGGATTCATCTGCCGCCTCCTCCGCCGAGGGGTCCGCCGTCCCGGGCATAGGGCCCGAGGGTGGTTTCGAGTTCCGCCAGCGCGCGCGCCAAGCGGGAGAGCACCGTGCCTAACGGGAGATCCAGGACCTCCGCGGTCTCTTTGGTGGAGAGCCCCTCGATCATTCGGAGCACCACCACCGACCGGTGCTTCGGGCCGAGCCGGTCGATCGCGGCCCGGACCACCGCCCGGGTCTCGGCCGCCTCGAGGTCGACGCCGTCCACCGGCGGTTCGTCAATCGAGGTCGGACTCTGGTCCCGGCTCACGAACCGGAACGCGGTCCACCGGCGCCGCTTCAGGGCATTGAGCGACAGGTTCATCGCGATTCGCCGGAGGTAGGTGCCGAGGGCCGCCTCGCCCCGGAACTGACCGAGCGCCGCATGGAACCGGATGAACGTCTCCTGCCCGACATCGTCCGCGTCGTCACCGGGGCCCAGCATCCCGACCACGGTCGTGGCCACCACGGAGTGGTACCGGTCCACCAGGTGCCGGAACGCCGCGTCCTCGCCCCGCCGGGCCTGCTCGAGGAGGATGTCGTCCGTTGTGCCTGGGTCCATGCCTGCTCGAGTCGAAGTCGACCGGAAGGAACGGCCCCGACTCGGGCCTGTCAACCGCCATTTGCAACCCATTGGACAACCGATCGGCCCGATCGATTCCAAACCCGAGCCGATGGAATGGATTCCGCCGGCTGGTTGTCAAACAGGGCATTGCTGCCAAACCCGTCCCCATTCGAAGGAGTAGCTCCATGATCTGGCGAACTGCGATCCAACTGACATCGGCCCTGGTGGCCCTGGGATGTGGTGGTGCGACCGAGGTCGAGTCGACGGGGGACACGGTCTCGACCGCGGCAGGCCTTCAGGCGGCCAAGTGGGGATCCAACGTCACCATTGCCTTCGAGAATGGGTCGATCCGCTACCGGTCGAACGGGATTCCCAATCATTCCCGGCAGGCTGAGTATGCCGTGCCGAACGGCGGCGGCCGGGTGCCGAACGCGATGACGGCCATTGCGGCCCCGGATCCGACAGTGGCGCAGAATTATGATTTCCGGATTCCAACGACGCCGCGAAAGGCGGCCCGGCCGACCTCGACCAGTCTGGGGACCATCGGGGTGATGATTTCGGGAGCGGCGCTCTTCAACCCGTACGAGGGCGACGGAGTCACCGTGGCGACGGCGTCGAACTTCACGGTCAAGAACGCGGCGGGGCAGGACGTGGCGTTTCTCGACACCTGCAACGGGCATCCAACGCCGATGGGCTCCTACCACTACCATGCGCTGCCGCCCTGCGTGACCGCGGCGGTCGATGGGGCGGGCGGCCCCTCACACTTGATCGGGATTGCCTTCGACGGCTATCCGATCTACGGCGACCGGGACCTGACCGGCCGGCAGCTGACCGCCGCCGATCTCGATCAGTGCAGCGGGATCACCAGCCCGACGCCCGAGTTTCCCGAGGGGATTTACCACTACGTGCTGCTCAATGCCGCGAACGCCACGTCCTCGATTCGGTGCTTTTCCGGGGAGGTGACGTTGGGTGCGGCCCCGATGCCGGCGGGCATGCACCCGTGATCGTCAGGTCCACATCACCGGAATGCGATACGGCTCCAATTGGCGGTCCGCGCTGACCAGCGTCAGACCTTCGACCGTGGCCTGGGCCACCAACATCCGATCAAACGGATCGAGGTGGTGGCCCGGGAGGTCCCGGACCGCCTCGGCGTGGGCAAAGGTGACCTCGAGCCGGCTGAATTCGCTCTGTTCGACCGCCTCGCTGAACGACCCGGGAAACCGGAGCTTGCCCAACTGCACCTTGATCGCGGCCTCCCAGGCCGAGGCGGCGCTGACGTAGACCAGGCTGGAGCGGCTGATGGCCCGTTCGACCTGCCGGTCGATCCGGCGGGGATCGGCCCGCCACCACAGGAAGACGTGGGTGTCGAGAAGAAGCTTCATCGGGCCCCCGGGTCGGGGCTCGTCGGGTGGTTGCCGAGGAAGGCCGCCAGCATAGGAGCCGGCAGCGCGGCGTCGAAATCGTCCGCGATCCAGACGACGCCTTCCCAGCCACCCGGGGACCGGCCCCGCTCGGCGCCCGCCAACGGGACGAGCCGGGCCACCGGGGTCCCTGATTTCGCAATCACGATCTCTTCTCCCTTCGCGGCTCGGTCCACCAAGTCCGAGAGGTGGGTCTTGGCCTGGTACAAGTTCACGGTTTCAGCCATCGGTCCGCCTGGTTGGTCGTAATGACCAATCTAGGAGCCCGGTATCAGTTGGTCAACTAGACCAAATTTGGTTATCTCGAACTCTTGTCTGACCCACTCAAGATGGGACCACCGGCGAGTTTCCGGTAACCAATTTCCGTGGGTTGGTACCATTCAACCGCAGGGCCTCGAGCCTCAGATCTCCACGCGGACGGCCTGGAACCGGAGTGGCGGTTGGGTTCCGATCATCACGGTGACGGTGCCCTGGTCGCCGTGGGCCGTTCGGACTTTGAGCTCGATCCCGTCCGCCGTCTCTTTCGCTTCGAGTACCGTGAGGTTGCCGAGGTTTTGGCGCATCTGGCCGAACCGTTCCACCCGGGCGTCGATCGGAGTGCCGCCGGTTTCGGCGTTGGTCTCCATGAACTTCCGGTAGGCCGATTCATCGCCGCCGTTGTAGGCGTCAAGCCACTGGCGGGCCAAGCGGCCTCGGTCGGTCGCGGGGAAGGCTACCTGGCCGGTGGCTTCGGCGGGCTTGGATTGGGCGGATGCGGCGGGGACGGCCAGCATCAGCGATGCGGCGAGGAGACCAACGACCTTCATGGGCGAACCTGGTTGGGGTTAGGGGCTAGATGCGGGGCCCGGCTGAAAGGGCGCACCGGGTGCCGGCCGGCTCACGAGCAGAACCCAGCCGATGAAGAGGATCTGGAACGGGAGTCTGATCCAAAGGGCCAACTCGGGGGTGCCGGCGGCCCGGGCGTTCTGGAGCATCTGGATGTTGGCGGGGAAGACCGCGATGAGGAGGAGGACCAACCCGATCCCGGCGGCGCGCCGAAGCCGGGGAATCAGGAGGCCAAGGCCCCCGGCGATTTCGGCGACGCCACTCAACTGAACCAGGAAGAGGGGCGCGGGGAGCCAGGGCGGCATCATGGCCAAGTAGAACGCCGGGACGATGAAGTGGCCGAGGCCGGCGGCGACGAAGAAGACGGCGCAGAGCGCCCGAGCGATGGTCATGGCCAAAGGGTACATTGAACGCGAACCCACTGCCAAGAGTCTCCATGTCTCCTCGCCCGTTCTTCTCGGCCAGCGTCGCGGCCTGGACCTTGGCCGCCTGCGCGACCCCGGCCCGTCAGTCCTCGGCCCCGTCCGAGGCTCCGACGGCCGCGCGCGACCTGATCGTCGCTGATTCGATCTACGCCGGGGTCCGCGAACTCGGCTCCGACACCTACCAAGGCCGGGCGCCGGGCACCCGCGGCGACACTCTGACCACCGCGTGGATTGCCGCGCGGTTCAAGGCGCTCGGGCTCGAGTCCGGAGTGCCCGACGGCTCCTACCGCCAGACCGCGCCGTTCTGGGCGGCCGCCTCGACGTTCACCCTCACCTTCAAGGCGTCGGGCAAGCAGGTGGTGCTGAACGATTCGAGCACTGCAGTGGCCTGGGAGAGCACGCCGACCCCTGAGGTGGCGCTCGACGACCAGGAGTTGGTGTTTGCCGGCTACGGGATTACCGCCCCCGAGGTCGGGTGGCAGGACTACAAGACACCAGTGGCGGGCCGGATTGTGATGGCGTTCTACGGCGAGCCGACCCGCCCCGACTCGACCTTCTTCCTGGGGCAAGAGTTGGGCTGGTACGGCTTCCTCGTGCACAAGCTCGAGGAGGCGGGAGCCCAAGGTGCGGCGGCGCTGCTGCTGGTGGTGGATGAACAGACCTCGGGGATTCCCTGGTCCGCGCTCCAGTCGTATGCGCGGGAACGGTCGCACCTCAAGGCCGATCCGCGGTACCCGACGCAGGTGCCTAACGTCTTCTTCCTGAACCGGAAGGCGGCGGACCGGATCCTGGCCCTTTCCGGCCGGACCTTTCCCGATGCGGTCGCGGCCGCCGGTGACTCGGCGTTCACGCCGGTCGGGCTTGGGGCCAGTGTCTCGATCCGGATGACCCAGCGGATTCGGGAGTTCGGGTCGGACAACGTGGTGGCCCGGATCACGGGGTCGGATCCCGCGATGAGGAACCAGGCCGTGATCTACAGCGCCCACTGGGATCACATGGGGATCGACCCCAACCTCAAGGGCGACCAGATCTACAACGGCGCGGTCGACAACGCGCTCGGCGTGGCCGGCCTGCTCGAATTGGCGCGGGCCTTCAAGGCGGCGCCGACACCTCCGAAACGCACGGTGATTTTCCTGGCCACCACCGCCGAGGAGCAGTTCCTGCTCGGGGCGCAGTACTACGTCTACCACCCGGTGGTGCCGCTCGATTCGACGGTGGCCAATCTGGATCTCGACATTTCGAACGTCTGGGGCCGGGGCCAATCGGTCATGGCCATGGGGATGGAGGAGACCAGCCTGGGTGAGATGCTGTCGGAGATGGCGCGGGCGAGGGGTCGCAAGGCCAAGCCCAATCCGATGCTGGTGGCGGGTGGCCGGTATCGGACCGACCGGTTTGCCTTTGCGAGGGCCGGGGTGCCGGCGCTCATCTACCAGGGCGGTGACTTGGTGGGGAAGACGCCGGCCGAGGAGCAGGGGCTCGGGCTCGACTATTTCGGGACCCGGTACCATCAGGTGACGGACAGTGTGCGGTCGGATTGGGATTTGACGGGGGCGGAGGAGGATCTCCGGTTGTTGTTCGAGCTGGGGTGGCGGCTGGCGGATGGGGCGCCTCGGCCGGTGTGGAAGGCCGGGCGCCGGCATACCCTGATGTTCGGGCGGCCGGTCGCTCAGGTTCCGTAAATCGAGGGTCAGGCACGGGGCCTGACGGGCTATCGGACCGGAAAGCGGGCGATCCGCGTCCCGTGGTAGGTGCTGCCCACCCAGATCTCGTTCCCGACTCTCAAACCGGTCGTGCCGGCGGCAAAGTACTCATTGGTCGGGTAGGCATGGACCAGCTCGCGCGCCTCGAGCGTCGCCGGATCGACCGAGGCGACGCTCGTCGCGATCCCGCGGCAATCGTTCCTGGTCAGGCAGTCGTTCAACACCGCTTCGACCGTTCCGCGCTGGCCCGCCGCGAGCAATGATCCGTCCCGCTGCCAGCGCAGGTTATCGGGGTGGAAGTCGAGCGGAATCGTGCGTTGCGTCGGGTTGGGGTCGCCCCGGGACAGTTTGATCAACCGCTGCGCGCCCCACTCCGCGATGTAGTACCACTTCCCGTCGGGCGACGCTTCGAGCCCGTTGGGTCCCGCGCCCTCGCTCCCGGGGACTTTGCTCCAGCCCCGGCCCGGGTTCCACTCCCACACTTCGCCGGTCGTTTCGCCGTGGGCGAGCTTGGCCCGCACCGCCGCGCCCTTCTCTCCGGACCAGCCGCCGAGCGACTGGCTCAGGAAGTTGGTGAGCGCAAAACCGTCGTTAGGCAGCACCGCCACGCTGTTGCCCAAAACGCCCTCGGGCGAGAGCGCGCATCCGATCCAGGTGACGCTCGGCGTGGCGCCGCGCCCGTCGAGCAGGAAGACTTCGACCGACTCGCGCCCCGAGTGGTGGACGACGTACAACGTGTGCCGGCCCCCCGCGCCGGGCCGCAGGTTGATCCCGTGGGCGGAGACCTTCTGGTCGGCGAGCTCGGGTCCGTCGAGGGGACCGGGGCATGAGGGATAGCGGGCGCGGTCCGGCATGGGATCGGCGGAGAACAGGGGAATCTCCCGGCGGTCCCTCAGGTTGACGGCCCGCAAGACGCCGGACACGACGATCCAGTCGGTGCCCGGAACGGCCACCAGGTCCTCCGCCGTCGCGGAGAGACAGACGAACTGGACGGTTCCGAGCGCTTGGCAATCATCGGGCGCGGGCCCCGGTCCCGCGAGGAGCGTCAGCGACGCCAGGGCGGCGCCCGAAAAACCGACCCGCATGGTGGATCCTTCCATCGGCCCGCGTGAAACAACGCCTTCGTCGGACTGCTGCCGGCGACGCTACCGGCCGACGCCCTGGAAGTGCCTCACCACCGCGGTCTGGAACCCCGGGTCGAACACGGCGGTCAGGTGATCGCCTTGGCACCGGACGAAGCTCCCGTGGGTGAGATACTTGCCTAACGCGGCCTCGCCGGGGACGGCGCCGGCGTCCTGGTCGCCGTTTAGCACCAGCACCGGCCGGGGGAACGCCCGGAGCGCCGCCGGGGCCACCGCGTCGGCGAGCTGTCCCCGGAGCACGGCCGCCGCCACCTGACGGTCCACCCCGAACCGGTCGGCCAGGAGGGCGTACATCGCCCCGACCCCTTCCGCCGGCGCCGAGCCGTCGACGACCGCCGCGGCGTACTCCGCAAACGCCGCGAACGTGAGCGGCTGGGGCACGCTGGCTGGAACGGGGAGCTCGGGCGGGAGGATCATCGGCTCGCCGGCCACCATCGCCCCGCCCATCCCGCCGAAGATGGCCGACTGGACCCGCGCCGGCGCCTCGGCGATCAGATGGGCCGCGGTGACCGAGCCCATCGAGTAGCCGAGGGTGTCGCAGCGGTCGATGCCGAGGTGGTCGAGCAGGGTGATCATGTCCCGGGCCATGGCGCGGTGTTGGTATCCGGCCACTGTGGCGGGCTTGCCGGACTGGCCGTGGCCGCGCATGTCGGGCATCACGACCCGGAAGCCGGCGTCCAGCAGCCGGGCCGCGACGCCGGCCCGGCCGGCCGGATTTACCGCCGGGACCGGGGAGCCTGGGGGCGTGACCGCCGCCATGAACCCGAGGATCCGGTCCGCGGGGCCGAAGTTGGACTCGGCGTCGATCAGGAAGCCGTGGAGGAGGAGGGCCACCGGGTTGCCGGTGCCGGAGTCGAGGTAGGAGATGGGGGTGCCGTCGAAGGACGGGATCTGGTGCCGGGCCACGTTGGTCATAGATGGTGAGCCATCGGTCGGTTGGAATCACAATGTAATCCCCTTGGGTTCTTGGCTACCGAGGAACTCCTCCGGCGTCCGAGTGCTCGGTCCGAACGCGTGCCGCAGGGCTTGATCGGAGGTGACCAGGGGAACGCCGAGTTCCTCGGCGAGCCAGGCCGGTAACCGCGTTACGGCTCACCGGCTCCTATGAGGCCGGTATTCGACGTCCGGTAGGGCTTGGAAGTCCTCATCCTGGGTCCACACAGTCGCAAGGCACTGCCGGGCCGTCGCGAATATCATGCTGTCGGCGAGGGCAAGTCGGTGCCGCCTGCCCAACACCACCGCCTCGACGGCGAGCTGGCCATCGTAAGGGACGACCGTGCCGCGACGCATTTGGGCGAGCACGTCCGGTACCAGCTGGCGGCGTTCTGAGGCCTCGAGCCGACGAAGGACCTCGGTAATCACGACGGTTGGTACAATGAGTTTTGACGTGTTCTCGATGGCGGGGGCGAAGTCGTCGGCGTTGGGGCCGTCATCCAAGAATTCCAGCCAGGCCGAGGAATCGACGACGTTATACCCGGTCGTCATCGCGTGGCACCCGGGTGTCGATTCCTCTGGCGATACCGCGGAGGGATGCGGCGGGCTTGACGGGGATCAAGGTGATGCGTCCATCGTAGACAACGATGTCTATCGCCTGGCCTGGCGTGAGGTCGAACGCCTTTCGAATGGCCGGGGGGATGACCACCTGGTAGCGGGCGGATAGCTTGACGGGCGGCATGGACTGGGTCCTCCAGTCAGGAACATAGTCCCGGTGCCCTCCTGGTACCATTGGCTCTCGATCGTTCATCGCGTTCTCCCTTGGACTGATTCGTG
Source organism: Gemmatimonadota bacterium (assembly GCA_031375485.1). Classification (GTDB taxonomy): domain Bacteria; phylum Gemmatimonadota; class Gemmatimonadetes; order Gemmatimonadales; family GWC2-71-9; genus SHZU01. The sequence continues at coordinate 16,653 of JANMHX010000236.1, forward strand.
GCGGTAGTTGGATCTCCCGCCCATAAGATTGGGAGAGTGTTGAGGGGGGTGGTAACCGGAATTGCGCATGACCTGACCGAAAAAACTCGGACGAGGTTGGCATCGGCGAGGATCATCGCCGCCCGGCCGATTTCGCCGCCGGCAATGTCCTCATAAAGGAAAGGACCACCGAGGGTTCGTAGGTACTAGGCTGCACCACGAGTGGACGGTCCGAGGGGGCGTACCGCCACGAGGTCGTGGGGCTCAACCGGTCGGAGGTCGGTCGGGTGAAGGGTGACCAGGGCCTGGGTTTCGCCCGAGGCGCGAACGAATTCGACGGCGAAGGCTTCCGGCGAATGGACGTGCACGATGGCGCCGAGGTCGCCGATTCGAAGGCCGCACTCCGGGAGATCCCGCGTCAGGACGACGGTATCGAGTTCTCGATAGCTCATGGCCGACTCCTTGGATAGGCGGTGACGAGGCGAGGGAAGGCCTCGCCTCGCCGGACCAGCCAGACCGCGACGACGGCAAGGTCGCGCCCGGCAGGTCCTCGAAGAATAGC
>JANMHX010000304.1:0-3297 GCA_031375485.1 Gemmatimonadota bacterium
CATGGCCGAGGGCTCGGAACCTCCCATCGGGCGGCCGCCGAGGCGCTGCTGGGGCGGTTGGCATTCGTGGAGTTGCTCCGGCCGGTTTTGACTCGGGCCACTGAGCCGTTCCCCGCCCCGGTGCGGACCTTGGACGCGCTCCATTTGGCGTCGATGGACTTCTTGGTCCGGCAGGGCCAGCGGATCCGCCTGGCGAGTTACGACCAGCGCTTGAATGCGGCGGCCTCAAAGGCCGGGATCGCCCTCCTTCCCCTTCAGTAACCCCCGTCGCTCGAGCCACCGCCTCAGCACCTCCACGATCGGCACGTCCTTGCCACCCTGCCGCAAGGAATAGTCAGCGCCCGGGAAGGTCACTCGATCCACCGGGCCTCCCGGGGCAGGGTGACCGGAGCATCACACCGGGGGCACCCGGCGTTGTGCGGAATCGGTGCGAAGCTTCGGACCGCATCGACCGGAATGTCAGACATCGGCTACCCAGCGATACCCCGCGCCACGGACCGTTTCCAGACGGCGGCCGGCCGGGCCCAGGCGACGCCGGAGTGCCGCCACATGCCAGTCGGCCGTCCGACTGGTGACGTCCGGCGCGTAGGCCCAGACATGCTGCAGGAGGAACCCCCGGGACAACACCCGGCCCGCTCGGGTCACCAATGTCACGAGGAGATCAAATTCGCGGGGGCGGAGCGTCACCCGCCGTCGGTTCACCAACACCCGTCGCGCCGCAATGTCGAGCTCGAAGCCGTCGAGGCGGATCACACTCCAGGCCGGTTCGCCGCCCTTCGCGCCGGCCGGGTTCCAGCCATGCCGTTCATCCCGACCATGGCAAAGCCACTCGTAGAGCGCGTCGTAGATCACGAACCCGTGGGCCAACATCCGGTGGTCGTCGTCGAGGCAGAGCCGGGAGAGGCCGAGCGAGATGGCCAGGAGACCCGCCGCCTGGGGGGCAAGGTCGAGTCGGTCCGTGTCGGCTCCGCGTACGATGACGGCAAGGGTCTGGAGCGACGGATCGGAGAGGCCGTGCTCGTCGAGCAGGGTGTCGAACGTGCAGTGATCACCGCGGTGACTGAGCGCCGCGCCAACGATGTCGAACGGCGTGGCACCCATGGCGACGGCCCGATCAAGCACCTCCTCGGCCGGGGCGAACCAGAATTCCGCATCGCGATCGATGAAGCGGGAAATGAGCCAGGGACAGGCAACCCGGTCGATCTTCGGTCGGTGCCGCGTAATCCATCGCATCGGGACCTCGGCGGTGATGGTCTTGCCGGCCTAACGGAGCGCCCGTTCGAGGGCGTTCGCAAACTGGTCCACCTCTTCGAGGGAGGTGTAGACATAGCACGACGCCCGCGCGGCTGATGACGCCCCGAACCGCTGGAGGAGCGGCAGCGCCGCCAGGTCACCGGCCCGGATCGCGATCCCGGAGCTGTCGAGGGTCCGAGCCAAGTCGGTCGGGCTTCGGCCGGCGGTGGTGAAAGTAAAGACACTCACTCGTGCCGCGGGATCACGGGTGCCCAGCAGGCGCACCCCCGGAAGACGACCGAGGCGGTCGATCATCCGGCGGCTGATCGCATGTTCGTGGTCGACGAGCGCCTGGCGGCCGAGGCGCTCAATGAAGGCCAAGGCGGCGGCCAGCCCCACCGGCCCGGCCACGTTCGGCGTGCCGGCCCCAAACTTGAGCGCCCCGTCGGCGAGGCGCTCGGTGTCGAGGTCGGCATCGTGCGCCATGTTGGAGCCCCACTGATAGGGCGGCATCGTGTCGAGCAGTGCCCGGCGGCCCCAGAGGACGCCGGTGCCCATCGGGCCCAGAACTTTATGGGCCGAGAAGGCCAGGAAGTCGGCGCCGAGTTCGTGGACATCGACCGGGATGTGGGGAACCGACTGGGCCGCATCGACCACCACGATCCGCCCGGGGGCGCGCGCCAGGGCACACATCTCCCGGACCGGATTGATGTTGCCGAGGACATTGCTGACATGACTGAAGGCCACAACCTTGGTTCGAGGCGTCAACCGGGCCGCGAGGTCGGAGAGCGAGGGCCCGCCGGTGTCGTCGATCCCAAAGTACGCCAGCGCCGCACCCGTCCGTTTGGCGAGAGATCGCCACGGAAGCATGTTCGAGGCATGCTCGGCCGAGCCGATCAGAATGTCGTCCCCCGGTCCGAGGTGGGCCACCCCCCAGGTGGCGGCCACCAGATTGAGCGCCTCCGTCGTGCCGCGGGTGAACACCACCTCGAGGGGGTCGGTGGCGCCGATGAAACCTGCGACCGCGGTGCGGGCACCGTCGAGGGCCGCCGCCGCTCGGCCGGCCAGGGTGTGGAGCGTTCGGCTCGGGTTGGCGTTCGGGCCTCGGTAGTAGTCGGCGATCGCCTCGATCACGGGCTCGGGCTTGAGCGTGGTGGCGGCGGAGTCGAGATAGACGAGGGGGTGACCGTTGACCCGTTGGCGGAGGGCCGGGAACGCGGACCGCCATGCGGCGGGGGCCGAACCAGCTGGCGACCAGACCGGCGGAGCGCGACCGGCGAGGGGGGCCAGACCGGCGGTTGCGACGAAGGTGCGGCGATCCATGGTACCGGTTTCGTGGGTGGTGGAACGAAGCTAGCGGCCGGTTTGCTGACCGCGACTGGGGGCCGACGCTTCACACCGTCCTCACACAGGGAGCCGGCCCTCGGGCGAGGGCGGGCGGGCTCCGAGTTGTGGGAAATCGGCTCGACTTTCGATCTCGAGGATCTCTCCAACCAAGGGCACCGGGCACGCGAACTGCAGGCCGAAAGCCAATCTCAACGGAGCCCGGCATGAAGACCTTCGTCCTAGCGACAGTTGCATCGGTGACCGTGGCCAGCCTGGCGGCATGTGGCGGTGCCAATCTGGTGGGACCGGCCGCGGAAGACTGCCCGACGACCCCGTATTTCACGGTCAGCCCGGCCGCCATGCCGGATATCGAGAACATCGTCGTGGTCGGCGGATTGGGTGCGCCTGGTCATACCCTGCCCACCGCTCAAGCTGGATTCTACCTCGCGACCGAAGGCGCGGCCGTTCGGGCACCCGGCCCAATCCAAATCATCGGGCTCCGCCGGACTACCTACCTAGCGTCGCCCAACCGACAAGGCAAGAAGGACTTCACCGCCGATTTTCAAGTCTGCAAGCAGGTATCAGGATGGTTCGGGCACTTGACGGAGTTATCCGAGTTCATCCCCGTTACCAACGGCTGGACCGATTGCTCCCAGTACAGTACGGCGATCGAAACGGTCGAGACCTGCCGGGCCAAGCTCGAGAACGTCAGCTTGGCGGCCGGCCAATCGTTGGGGA
>JANMHX010000326.1:0-7243 GCA_031375485.1 Gemmatimonadota bacterium
GTGGATTGCTCGGCTTGGCGATCTACACCGTAACCCGGCTGCTCGAGTAGTCTTCAAAACAAACGGGGCAGCCGGCCACCGCCGGCTGCCCCGCCCCGAACCACAACCCGCCGACCTAGGCCTTCTTCTTGGCCAGATTCGAGTGACTCCGGCCATATGCGAAGTAGATGACCAATCCAATCGCCAGCCAGATGAAGAGCCGTTCCCAGGTCCGCCACGGCAGGGCGGACATCAGGTAGAAGCAGAAGATCATCCCCGCCGGCGCGGTGAACCAGACCAACGGGGTCTTGAACGGCCGGTGGAGGTTCGGCTCCCGGACTCTCAGCACCAGCACCGCACAGCAGACGATCACAAACGCCAGCAAGGTACCGATCGACACGAGCGACGCGGCCTCGCGCACCGACAGGAAGCCGGCCGGAATCGCGACGAGGACGCCCAGGAAGATCTGGGTGATCCAAGGGGTCTTGAACTTCGGGTGAATCTTATTGACCACGGGCGGCAGGAGCCCGTCATTGGCCATCGACCAGAACACCCGGGACTGGCCCAGCAGTTGTACGAGAATGACCGACGAAAGACCGGCGATCGCTCCGAGTTCGATGACCCGGGTCATCCATCCCAACCCGGCGGCCGCCGCGACCTTCGCGATCGGGTCCGGGACATCCAGCTGGCCGTAGGGGACGACGCCGGTGGCAATGGCCGACACCACGATGTAGAGGACCGTACAGATCAACAGCGACGCAATGATTCCGATCGGCATGTCGCGTTGAGGGTTCTTGGCTTCTTGCGCCGCCGTGCTCACCGCATCCAAACCGATATAGGCGAAGAATACGATCCCCGCTCCGGCCACGATGCCGCTGACGCCGAAGTTCTCCCGGAGGCCGGTGTTGGCCGGAATGAACGGCTGCCAGTTGGCGGCCTGAATGCCCTTCCACGCGAAGGCAATGAAGAGGAGCACGACGGCGACCTTGATGATGACGATCGTATCGTTGACCCGAGCCGACTCCTTGATGCCGCGAACCAACAGCGCCGTGACCGCCAAGACCACCAACACCGCCGGGAGGTTGAAGATGGCCCTAACCGTACTCCCGTCCGCCATGGCGACCTGGGTTCCCGCGGCGGCGGAGAGCGCCGCGGGAATGTGAATGCCGATATGGCTCAGGAACGACACTACATAGCCCGACCAGCCCACCGCCACCGTGGTCGCCGACAAGGCGTACTCGAGGACCAAATCCCACCCAATGATCCAGGCGAACATTTCACCCAAGGTGGCGTATCCGTAGGTGTAGGCGCTTCCGGCGATCGGGACCAGCGCGGCGAACTCGGAATAGCAGAGGGCCGCCAGAATCGCGGCAGTACCCGCGAGCATGAACGAGAGCACGACCGCGGGGCCGGCGTTTTGCGCCGCGACCGTGCCGGTCAGCACGAAGATTCCCGTCCCGATGATCGCCCCGATCCCAAGCAGGGTCAGACTCAGCGGTCCGAGCGCGCGCTTGAGCCCGGTCTCGCTGGCCGCCTCGGCTTGCAGGTCGGCAATCAACTTCCGTCGGAAAAGCGACATGGTTTAACCAAGCCCTTTCGAGTGAGTGACGTTACAGCGTTTTGAGTTCCGCAACCAACTTGGCGAGCGACGCTTTCGCGTCGCCGAAGAGCATGGAGGTTTTCGGGTCGAAAAACAGCTCATTCTCAATCCCGGCAAAGCCGGCCCCCATACCGCGTTTCATCACAATGATCGACTTGGCATGGTCGACATTGAGAATCGGCATCCCAAAGATCGGACTCGACGGATCGGACCGCGCCGCCGGATTGACCACGTCGTTGGCCCCGACGACCAAGGCCACATCGGTCCGGTCGAAGTCGGCGTTGATCTCGTCCATGTCGCACAGCTTGTCGTACGGCACTTCGGCCTCGGCCAGGAGGACGTTCATGTGCCCTGGCATCCGGCCGGCCACGGGGTGGACCGCGTACCGAACCTGCCCGCCCTTTTTCTCGATCAAATCGGCCATTTCGCGGATCAAGTGTTGGGCCCGCGCCACCGCGAGCCCGTAGCCCGGTACCACGATGACACTCCCGGCGTACGCCAACCTGACCGCGGCGTCCTCGATCGACACCTCGCGAACGGTGAGCCCCTCGGCACTCTTCGAGGACGCGACCGTACCGCCGAATGCACCGAACAGCACGTTGGAGAACGACCGGTTCATCGCCTTGCACATCAACACCGAGAGCAGGAACCCCGATGCTCCATCGAGGGCGCCGGCGACAATCAGGAGATTGTTGTTGAGCGCGAAGCCCATGGCGGATGCGGAGAGGCCGGCGTAGGCATTGAGCAGCGAGATGACGACCGGCATGTCGGCCCCGCCGATGGGCAGCACCATCAGGACGCCGATCAGGGCGGCGAGGCCGAGCATGAGAAAGAACAGCACCGGTTGGCCGGGAACGAGCACTTGATAAACGAGCAGACCGACCGTGAGCAGGAACAGCGTGATGTTCCCATAGTTCTGTCCCGGGTAGGTGATCGGTTTCCCTCCGATCAATTCCTGGAGTTTCGCGAAGGCCATGAAGCTACCGGTCACGGTCAGCGCCCCGAGTATCACCTCGAAGCCGAGGGCCGTCATGACGAACGTAGAGGGCCGGGTGGCCCTCGCGAAGTACTCGTCGACGCCGACGAGCGTGGCGGCCACCGCACCAAACAAATGGGAGATCGCGACGAATTGGGGCATCGCCGTCATGGGAATATCGACCCCAAGCGGCAGGCCGATCACGACGCCGATGACCGACCCCACGGCAAGCCCGGCAATGATCCAATCGAAGCGGACAATGTCGTGGTGCATCAGGGTCCCGATGACCGCAAGCAGCATAGCCAGCATAGCCTGCCGCATCCCGTTCCGGGCTTTGGCCGGATCCGACAACCCACGAAGGCCAAGAATGAAGAGGACGGATGAAGCGAGGTAGGCGGTTTGAATCAGGGCTTCCCGTACATCACCACTCGGCTCGGTCATTTGTCAGCCCCGGGCCGTTTGAACATCTTGAGCATGCGATCGGTGATCAGGAACCCGCCGACGACGTTGATCGTGGCGCAGGCCACGGCGATCGACCCGAGCAGATTACTGGTGAATCCGCGACCGCTCCCCGCGGCGACCAACGACCCGACCAGCGAAATGCCGGTAATCGCGTTGGCCGCCGACATCAGCGGCGTATGAAGCAACGCGGGCACTTTGGAAACGACCTGAAAGCCGACGAAGCCGGCAAGGACGAACACGTACACCTGCATGAAGGCAGTCAAAGTCGCCATAGGTCCAATCGGGGCGGTGGTATGGTCTTCGGTGAAGCCGTCGGATGGAAGGCTCGTCGGGCCCCCAGGCAATTCAGGAGCCCGACGAATCTATCGCCAAAACCGATTTGCGGCACTACCGGGGGTGCGGCTATCGGCCTGCGTTCAGTTCCCGTTGCAGCTTGCTGTGGTGACGGCCGTAGAAGAAATAGATCACGATGCCGATGGCAAGCCAGACCGCGAGCCGGAGCCAGGTGTCGAACGGAAGCGTCGCCATGAGGCCAAGGCAGCAGAGAATGCCCATGATCGGAACAAACGGGACGAACGGAGTCCGGAAGGGCCGCTCCAGGTCGGGACGGGTGCGCCGGAGAATCAAGACCCCGCCGCACACGAGCACGAAGGCCAACAGGGTCCCAATGCTGACCAACTCCCCAAGGATCTGGATCGGCAGGACCCCGGTGAACACCGCGACCGCCGCACCCGTCACCATGGTCGAGAGGTACGGCGTGCGGAACTTGGGATGGATCCGCCCGGCCCACGCTCCGAGGAGGCCGTCGCGGGACATGGAATAGAATACCCGAGTCTGGCCCAGCAGCATCACGAGGATTGTCGAACCGAGCCCCACCACGGCACCAATCGTGACGATCGGCCGGAACCACGCCAGCTGCGGAATCTTCTCGACCACCGTGATCACCGGGGAGGGGACGTTCAGGTCCTTATATGAGACGAGTCCGGTCAGAACGACCGAAACCGCCACATAGATGATCGTGCAAATCACCAAGGAACCGAGGATGCCGATCGGCATATCACGCTTCGGATTCTTGGCCTCTTGCGCCGCCGTACTGACGGCGTCAAATCCGATGAACGCGAAGAAGATGAGGCCGGCTCCGCGGAGCACCCCCGACCAGCCGAAGAAGCCCCACTCCCCGGTGTTTGGCGGAATGAACGGCGTCCAGTTGTCGCGATTGATGTACATGGCACCGAACCCCACGAAGAGGATCAGCACGCCGGCCTTGATGAAGACGATAATCGAATTGAAGTTGGCCGATTCCTTGATCCCGATCACCAACACGGCCGTGATCAACAAGATGATGAAGACGGCCGGCAGGTTGACGATCGCCCCCGTGGCGCTCCATCCCGCCACGGTGCAACCGGCGGCCCCTGAGACCACTTGGGCCGTGTGACAGAACTTGAGGGGCGCTTGGATCAGCGTGTCGGGAAGGTGGATCCCGACCAGACTGAGGAAGCTGACGAAGGTCGCGGACCACCCCACCCCGACGGTGGCGGCACCCATGGCGTACTCAAGCATGAGGTCCCAACCGATGATCCAGGCAATGAACTCACCGAGGGTCGCGTAGGAGTAGGTGTAGGCGCTGCCGGCCACCGGAACCGCGCTCGCCATCTCGGCATAACACAATCCGGCGAACCCGCACCCAATGCCGGCCAATACCATCGAGATCGCCACTGCCGGGCCGGCGTGCAACGCGGACGCCACCCCGGTCAAGACGAAGATGCCGGCTCCGATGATGCCGCCGATCCCGAGCGCCATCAGATTCAGCGGGCCGAGGGTTCGCTTGAGTCCCGCCTCGCCGGCCGCTTCCGCCTCCGCCTTGAGCGCGGTGATCGACCGAGTGCTCCACAAGCCCATGTTGCCTCCGAATCAAGGGTGTGAAAAGAGCCCTGCTACCGGCCCAGCGCGCCGAGCCACGGGGCGATGACGAGTGAGACGATCGCCATGACTTTGATTGAGATGCTGATCGCCGGCCCTGAGGTGTCCTTGAACGGATCCCCAACGGTATCACCGACGACCGCAGCTTTGTGGGGGGCGGAGCCCTTTCCTCCATGAAGCCCCTTTTCGATGTATTTCTTGGCGTTGTCCCACGCCCCGCCCGCGTTGGCCATCATCAGAGCCAGGAGCGCGCCCATCACCATGGAGCCGGCCAAGAGGCCACCGAGGGCCGCGGTGCCGAGGAAATACCCGACCACCACCGGACTCAGCACCGCGATCAGACCGGGCGCCACCATTTCTCGGAGGGCCGCCTTGGTCGCGATATCGACGCACCGGGCCGTATCCGGCTCAGCAGTCCCTTCGAGGAGGCCTTTGATCTCATGAAACTGGCGGCGAACCTCGGCGACCACCTCCTGTGCCGCATGGCCGACGGCCGTCATCGTCCGGGCGCCGATCAGCATCGGGATCACACCGCCGATCAACAGGCCGATCACGACTCGGAAATCGAGCAGGTTGAGATCGAGTGGGTGGCCCGTTGCGCGGCCCACGGCCGTGGCATAAGCTGCAAACAGGGCCACGGCGGTCAGGACCGCCGACGCGATCGCGAAGCCCTTGCCGATCGCCGCGGTCGTGTTGCCCAAGGCGTCAAGCTCGTCGGTGATCGCGCGGACGTCCTTGCCCAAGTGGCCCATCTGCGCGATCCCGCCGGCGTTGTCGGCGATCGGCCCGTAGGCGTCGACCGTCATGATGACGCCCGTCGTGGCGAGCATACCCACGGCCGCCAACGCCACCCCCATCAGACCGCCCTCGACGTTTGAGACGAAGATGACGAGGCAGATGACCAGAGCCGGTCCGATGACCGACTGCATCCCCATGGCCAGTCCCGCGATCACGTTGGTGGCGGGTCCGGTCTTGGAGGCTTCCGCCACCCGGTACACCGGCTTCGACGCGGTGTACCATTCGGTCATCAGCCCCACGACGATCCCACCAACCGTGCCGGCGATGATGGCCCAATAGAACCCGGCGCCGGTTTGCCGGTCACCCACCGGGAGTGCCCACACCAAGCCGAACGCGAACACCAGGAAGAGCGCCGCCCCGATGGCTTGGACCAGCCGGAGCGCCCGAGCCGCCGAACCCCGAGCCAGGATCTTCATCGACAGGAGCGCCAAGCCCGAAGCCACCAAGCCGGCCACGATCAACGCGAACGGAAGCAGCGTCGCATTCAACCGGGCGATTCCGACGAGCCCCATGCCAGCCGCCGCCAAGACGGCGGCCGAGACGGTGGCATCGACGTAACTCTCGAAGATGTCGGCACCCATACCGGCAATGTCGCCGACGTTGTCACCCACGTTGTCGGCAATCACGGCCGGGTTTCGGGGATCGTCCTCGGGTATTCCGGCCTCGACCTTGCCGACCAGATCAGCGCCGACATCGGCGGCTTTGGTGTAGATCCCGCCCCCCACCCGGGCAAAGAGCGCGATCGAGGATGCTCCCATCGCAAAACCGGCGATGATCTCGGTGAACCGGTCGAATTGCTGATCGGTCGGGATGACCCCGGGCGTCAACCCAAGCAGCACGTTGAGCATGAACCCGAGACCGATGAGACCCAGGGAGGCCACCGCGAGCCCCATCACGGCCCCGCCGCCGAACGCGACCGAGAGCGCCGCCGCCTTCCCCTCAGCCCGCGCGGCCTCGGCAGTCCGAACGTTTGCCTTGGTGGCGGCCCGCATCCCGGTGAACCCGGCCACGGCCGAGCACACGGCCCCAAAGATGAACGTGACCGCCACTTGCCAGCCCACCGCATACCAGAGGAGGCCGGCCACCAGGATCATGACGGGGATCAGGACCGAATACATCCGCCGCAAGAATGCCATCGAGCCCTGCTCGATCCGGCCCGCGATGACCGCCAACTCGCCGGTCCCGGGCGACCGCTTGACGATTGAGCGGAACACGAGAATGGCGAGGACGAGTCCGATACCCCCGGCCACCGGGGAGTACCGCGCTAGGAGGAAAACCCATTCCGCTGCCGACACACTTGGCTCCAATCGCGCACCGCCTTCGCGGCGCGCCGTCACGATTTGCCTGACGGCCGGGTCCCCGGGGGACCACAACCAGCCGTCGGCCTATTTGCTGTAGTTGGGTGCTTCTCGCGTGATCGTCACGTCGTGGGGATGCGACTCCCGCAACCCTGCTGCGGTGATCTGGACCATCTCGGTATCCCGCTGAAGAACGCCGATCTCGGCCGC
>JANMHX010000159.1:0-2847 GCA_031375485.1 Gemmatimonadota bacterium
TCAAAACGCCCGGATGAAAGTGATCGGGGTCGGCGGTGGGGGTGGAAACGCCGTCAACCGGATGATCGAGGAACATCTGGTCGGCGTGGAGTTCGTGTCGGTCAATACCGACGCCCAGGCGTTGGTCAGCAACAAGGCCGACGTGAAGGTCCAGATCGGGAAGAAGCTCACCCGGGGACTCGGCGCCGGCGCCCGGCCGGAGATCGGCCGCCAAGCGATCGAAGAAAACCGCGACGAGGTGCTCGCAGCCATGCAGGGCGCCGACTTGGTGTTCGTCACCTGCGGCATGGGCGGCGGCACCGGCACCGGAGCCGCTCCGATGATCGCCCAGATGGCCCGGGATATCGGGGCGCTGACGGTCGGCATCGTGACCAAGCCGTTTCTGTTCGAAGGCAAGAAGCGGATGAAACAGGCGGAGACCGGCATCATGGAAATGCGGACCCACGTCGACACCATGATCGTGGTGCCGAACGAGCGTCTGTTGGCCGTGGTCGGGAAGGGGATTCTCTTCCAGGATGCTTTGAAGAAAGCCGACGATGTCCTGCTCCAGGCCACCCACGGGATCGCCGGGTTGATCACCGCCACGGGCATGATCAACGTCGACTTCGCCGACGTCCGGACGGTGATGCAGAACGGCGGATCGGCGCTGATGGGCACCGGGTTCGGCCACGGCGACAACCGGGCCCTCGAGGCCGCCCAACAGGCGATCACCAGCCCGTTGCTCGACAATATCTCGATCCACGGAGCGTCCGGCGTCCTGATCCATATCGTCGGCGGCGATCTGACGATGGACGAGGTCACCCACATGGCCGAGATCGTTCACGACGCGGTTGGGGACGACGCGGAAATCATCTTCGGCGCGACCATCGACCCCTCGCTCAAGGGTGAAGTCCGCGCCACGGTCATCGCCACCGGATTCGACCGGGCGGTCACCGGCGAGGCGCCGTTCGCCTCCAGCCGCCCGCAAACCGGGGTGCTGCCGTTCCCGGCCTCGAAGCGAACCGTGGTCACGGTCCCGTCGCACCAGACGGCGCCACTGCCAAAGCCCGCGATCCAGCCCCGGGCCAGTGCGCCGCAGGATGTCCCCGACATGGAAATCCCGACGTTTATCCGGCGCCAGATGGACTGATGCGGCGTTCGCTCGCGTGGGGTCTGGCGATCACGGTCATCCTCTGGGCGGCCGTGGTTGCCATCCGAGGGGTCGGTTGGCGGGCCGAAAGCCCGATGCCCCCGCCGGTTCGTGCCGGCGCGGCCGCAACGACGGCCCCTGACACGCTCCACCCCGGTCAATCCCTGAGCGACGTGTTCGGCCGCCATGGCATCGACGGCGGCGATGTCCCCCGCCTCGTCGAGTTGTTAGGCATCGATCCCCGTCGGTTGCCGGCCGGTCTGGTGCTCGAGTTCGGCCACGCCGACTCGGCCTCCGGCGCGATGGCGATCACGGTCCGGACTGGGGCCGAGGAGGAGATGCGGCTGATTCGAGCCGGCCCCGACTGGATCGCCACCCGGCGGGCCATCCGGTGGGAGACGAGCGTCGACCGGATCGTTGGCCATATCGAGTCCTCGCTGTCGGAGGCCCTGGAACGAGCCGAGACGTCGGCCCCGATGGCCGGAGACGCCCGGAGCCGGGTCGCCTGGGACTTGGCCGACGTGATGGCGTGGCAGGTCGACTTCACCCGCGATCTCCAGGTTCGGGACCAGTTCGCCGTGGTGGTCGAGCGGCGGATCTCGGAGCGGGGTGAGTCTCGGCCCGGGCCCATCCTGGCGGCTGAAATGGAGGTTGGGGACCGTCGGCTCACCGCCTATCGGTTCGAAACCGGGACCGGGCGGGCGGAGTACTTCGACGGAGAAGGCGTCTCGCTCCGGCGCGCGTTTCTTCGGGCGCCGGTCGAGTTCCGGCGGGTATCCTCGGGGTTCAGCCGTTCCCGGCGCCATCCGATTCTGAACATCTGGCGCCGGCACCAGGGCGTCGACTACGCGGCGGCCTCCGGCACACCGGTGATGGCCGCCGGAGATGGCACCGTCAGAACGGCCGGTTGGTCCGGCGGATACGGGAAGATGATCGAGATCCAGCACCGAAACGGCATCACCACCCGGTACGCCCACCTCAAGGGCTACGCTCGTGGCATTCGGCCCGGCGCCCGGGTCACCCAGGGGGCGGTCGTCGGCTATGTGGGGTGGAGTGGCCTCGCCACCTCGGCGCACCTTCACTACGAGTTTCGTCAGAACGGCGCCGCCCGCGATCCGTCCCGGGTCGAATTGGGCATCGGTGAACCGGTTCCAGCCGCCCGGCTCGCTGCGTTTCAGGCCGAGCGAGACCGGCTCCGGTCGCTGCTGTTCCCATCGAACCCGGTGCCCGCCGCCGTGGCAGCGGACCGCGAATAAGTGCTGATCGTCGCCGCGGTCGTGGCCGCGATTGTTCTCGCGGGCGGGGTGTATTGGGGCTTGGAGCGGCTCGGCCGGCCAGCGCTCGTCCCCGCCGCGCTTCGGGCCGGTGCCTGGCTCGTCCTCGGCCTGCTGCTCCTGGATCTTTCCTGCGCCAAGTCACCGGAAGCCGGCCGCCCGCTAGTGCTGCTCGATGCCTCCCTCAGCATGGCGGGCGCCGGGGGGCGATGGGCCGAGGCCAAGGCGGCCGCCGAGGCCGCCGGCGAGGTCCGGCTGGTCGGAACGTTAGGCGCCGACTCGTTGCCCTCGGGAGGGCGGTCGATCCTGGCCGGGGCGGTGGCGGCGGCCGCGGCGGGCGGCCGCCCGGTGTGGCTCGTGACGGACGGGGAACTCGAGGACGCCACCGAGATCCCCGGGGATGTGCTCGCGCAAACCGGGATCAAGTTGTTTGCCCGCCCCCGG
>JANMHX010000372.1:0-4604 GCA_031375485.1 Gemmatimonadota bacterium
GCCTCGAGGACCTCGCGGCGGAAGCACTTGAAGCCCCCGGTGGCGTCGGTCAGCGGCAGCCCGGTTACCCATCGGACGTAGATATTGGCGAAGTAGGACAGCAAGAGCCGCGACATCGGCCAATTGATGACGTTGACGCCGCTCTTATAGCGCGACCCGACCACGAGATCGGCCGAGTCGGCGGCCGTCAGGAGTTTGGGAAGAAACTTGGGGTCGTGGGAAAAATCGGCGTCCATCTCGAGCAGCCGGTCATACGTCCGCTCGAGACCCCACCGGAAGCCGGCGAGGTAGGCCTTGCCGAGGCCTTCCTTCTGGTCTCGATGAAGAACGTGAACCTTCGCGATGGCTGCCGCCAGCTGATCGGCCAGGCGGCCGGTGCCATCCGGCGAGTTGTCGTCGACCACCAGGACTTCGAGCCGGTCATCCTGCTCGAGAATGGCCGGCACGATTTGCGAAAGGTTTTCGCTCTCGTTGTAGGTCGGTAGAATCACCAGGAACCGCTCAGGCATCGCGGGCCTTCCTTTGGGCCAGGAACGCGGCGGCGAAGAGGCCGAGTACCCCCAGGGCCGACAGGATGGAGATCAGTTTACCGCGATGATACTCGGCCCCGTCGAACTCCAAGGTGACCTCTTTGGCCCCCGGCGGCAGCACAACGCTGAGGAGGGTGTTCTGGGCCCGGAGCACCGGGGCCGCCTTCCCGTCGACCGTGGCCCGCCAGCTCGGGTACCAGTTCTCGGCGATCACGAGGTATTCGGGACTTGGGCTGGTTCCGGTCACCGCCACCTTCATCTTGCCCGCCCGCCATTCAACCACCTCGGCCCGCAGCGCCGATGCGGCCGGAGCCCGGTTGTCGATCGGAGCCGGGCTGACGGACGCGGTGTCGGCGTAGAGGACCAGCTGCTCGAGCGGGAACCGCGGGTCGGTCAAGGTGGGAACCAGCTGCGCCTCGGGCACTTTCGCGGCGCCGGCGTAGACCCTGGCGTAGGGCGGAACGGTGTCGGCCTCGTAGAGGTAGGCGGTCCCGAAAAAGGTCTTTTCCGGGCCAAGAATCTGGTGGTATCCGGGCAGGGTCTGCGGTTCCGTCAACACGACGAATCGGACGGCGAGGAGCTTCCAGAGGTTGGGATTCAGTTGATGCTCCCAGATATTCTTGCCGCCGAGGAGCTCGTCCCAGGTCTGAAGCTCGTTGCCGTGATAGCCGAACATGGTTGGAATCCCGGCCGACATGAGCCACGATTGGCGGTACGGATTGAGCCGGGCATATCCGGCCTCCGGTCCATAGACCCGGTATGGGAGTTTGGCGACCTGGATCCGCTGAATGACCGGATCGGCGGCATAGGTGACGCTGGCCGGCGGTGAAAAGACGAAGTACTCGCGCCCGATCACCCACGGATCGATCCAGGTGGCGAAGCCGAGGCACGCGAGCCCGGCCCAAGCCGGCAACCGGAATCGAATCAACGCGAGGGCCAGGACGCCGAAGAAGGCGGTGACGAGGAGGAGCCGGCCTCCGTCGGCCTGCAGCGCCGATCCGTTGGCGATTGCCGCCTCGATGAACCCCTGATAGCCCGGGCTCCGGGCGATGTCTTCGGAGACGAGCTGGAGCAATCCAACTGCCGCGAGGAGTCCGAAGGCGCCGATGGCAATCGTGGTCCCGACCACCCGTCGCTTCGACGCGACGCCTTGGAGGAGGCGCTCGGCCCCAACCGCGGCGAAGAACGCCAGGGACATGGCCACCAGGAAGAAGGCCTGGCCCGGCGCCCGAAGGCGGTTCGTCAGCGGAATGATGGCGTACCAGAGCCGGAAAAAGGGCGTGCTGCCGCCTAACGAAACCAGCAGGAACACGATCCCGATGGTGACGAAGGCTCGGCGGGCGGTGCGCCGATCCGGGCCGCCGAGCCCCAAGGCCGCGAGCAGCAGGATGACGGGGCCGAGGTACTCGGAGTGGAGTCGGAGGCCGTTGGGTCCGAAGTAGTTGGTCATCCCGCCGTAAATCTTCGGGAGGAGGACCCCGACGAGTTCGAAGGCCGGGAGCGAGAACTGAATCGCGTGCTCCCATCCGGTATTGTCGCCGCCGGCCGCCCGGGGACTGAAGGGCACATACGCCGCCATGGGCAAGGCGTAGATCGCATACAGCCCGATGCCGAGGGCGAGCGCGCCGATCGCACCGGCCATGACGCGGACCTTGTCGGACGTTGCCTTGGGACCTTCCGCGCCAAAGAGCCAGAAGGCACCCCAGAGGGCGCCCGCCACCAGGAGGTACTGGGTGGTCTGAGGATGGCCCTGGAGCGCGAGGCCGGTGGCCAACGCCATGACGGCGTAGCCGAGGGTCCGTCGGTCACGGACCGCCCAGACGATGCCCGACAACAGGAGCGGCGCCGCAGCGGACACGAAGAGTTTGCCGTCGTGACCCGGGTGAACCAGCGAGATGACGATCCCGGTCATTTCATAGGCCAGGCCGCCGATGACGGCGCCGGCCCACGACAAGCCTAACGCCCGGAGGAGCCCGTACATGAAGCTGCCGGCCAACACGATGTGAACCGCGAAGCCGAGACTCATCGCCAGGTCGGTCGGCAGGAACCAGCGGAGCCAGGCCGTGGGATAGAAGATGTCGCCGTGGGCCGCCCCGACGAACGGCATGCCGCCGAACAGGAACGGATTCCATTGCGGCACCGACCCGAACTGGCGATGGTACTCCGCCGCAAAATGCCGGAAGCTATATCCGGCAATGAACTGGTCGGAGTGCGGACCGGCCAGGAACTGGCCCGTGAAAATCGGCCAACACAGGGTCACGGCGGCGACGAGAAAAATGAGCCCCGCCGTAAGCGTCGGCCACTTCGGCTCGAACCCGAGTCGGGGCCGTTCAAGTTCCGTCATGTGCTTTCCTCCGCGCAAATACGAACGGGGCGGCCGCGAGCAAGTCCGCGAGGGTCATCCCGACCCGCGACACCGCCGCCAGCGCCAGCGCCTGGCCGGGCCCCAGGGCTGATTCCGTCACCAAGAAGAATACCGTCTCCCGGACCCCAAAGCCTCCGGGCGCGAGCAGAAACAGGAAACCGGCCAGGTACGACGCGGTGAAGGCGCCGACGGCCTGAACCAGCGTCAGGCGAGAGTCGACAAAGACCCCGAGCGCCAGCCAGTACAAGGCAACGCCGTACATCGTCCAGGCGAGGCCGTTCGCTACGACGCCGATGGCCATTGCCTTCGGGTCCGGCGTGGCGATCGTGGCGTCGAGGCCGAGCCAACGGAGGAGCCGGTTCAACCGGGCGGGCCGGAGGACCAGGCCCAAGGCGACCGCCGCGACCGCGACCAGCGACCAGAGCGCCACCCGAATCGCCGGGTGCTCCCGCTCGAGCGCGGCCGTTCCCGTGACCGCCACCGTCAGCGCACCGGTGGCGATCGACACCAGTTGGAGGACGATCGCCGAGGCCGTGGCCGTCAGTGCCGGCACCCCCTGTTCCCGGCCGAGGACGCCCAGACCGGCAATGGTCCAGAGCTTTCCGGGAAGGTACTTCCCCATGCTCGAAAGGACCCAGACCCGCGCGGCCGGCCACCAGGCGATCTCGGCGCCCCATCCGTTCACCACTCGGCGCCATGCTTCGACCAGCAGGGCGTAGGTCGCGAGGACGAGCAGGAGGCTCGCAATGATCGGCACCACCCGAATTCGCCACTCGAGCGGTGTGGTTCGAATGGTGACCCAATTCTGGATCAAGAACCGGACGGCGTATCCGACGATGGCCAGGCCGACCGCCGCCTGAATCCATCGCCATCGGCCCTTACCCACCGAGCGCCTCCTGGTACCACGCCTCGCACCGGCGCGCGACGGCGTCGGGATCGAGCCGGGCCCGCCACGCTTCACCGGCCCGCCACGCGGCCGCGCGGGCCTCGGGCTGGCCAAGGAGGAAACCCACGGCTTGGGCCATCCGGGCCGGTCCGGGGTCGACGATCATTCCGGCGCCCGGCTCCCGCAGGATGTCCAGCACCCCGCCGCCGTCGCGGCAGGCGATCACCGGGACGCCGGCCCCGAGGGCCTCGACGGCCGCGAGGCCAAAGCCTTCTCGTTCGGCGGGAAACACGAAGACATCCGCATCCCCCATGGTCTGGGCCACGGCCTCCGGTTCGACCATGCCCGTAAAGGCGACCCGATCGGCCGTGCCGAGTGCCCGGACTTGGGCCTCCAATGCGGGCCGTTCGGGGCCATCGCCGACGATCGTAAACCGGAGACCGGGATGTTTGGTCAGGAGTTCGGCGTGCGCCTCGAGGGCGATGGTCACCCGTTTTTGACGGGTGAGTCGTCCGACGAACACCAATCCGCCGCCCCCGGCCGACCGGTGGGCGCCAAGGACCGCGGGCATCGGGCTCAGATGCGCCGCGGAAACGGGGCGGCCGGTGCACCGTTCCACATCGTCGCCGATGGCACTACTCACGGCCGTGACGACCCGGCCCGGCCGCAACGCCCGCCGGGCCAGCCATGACGCGCCGGGTCGTTCCAGGAGTCTGGCGTCGGTGCCGTGGAGCGTCACGACGCATGGGGATGCCGCCGGCACCGCCAGCCCGGCTGGGAACCACCAATGGGCGTGGATCACGGTCGGCTGGTCCGACGTTGC
>JANMHX010000006.1:0-5769 GCA_031375485.1 Gemmatimonadota bacterium
AGGTGGTCCCGCCGACCAGCACTTTGGCGGCCGCAACCGTGTACGTGCCGGCGGTCAGGCCGGTCCGCGACTGGGTCGCCGTCACGGCCCGGTTGAATCCGCCCGGACCGGTCACCGTCACGGCGGCCGGATTGCCGCCCGGCAAGCCGGTGATCGTCACCGTCAGCGTCCCGGTCGCCGTGTAGGTCACCGTGGCCGGCGTCGTTGCCCCCACGGTCACGGACGCGGATTGCGAGACCGGGCCGCCGAGGTAGACGATCCCGCCCGACGTCACGTTGGTCGCGGCAATGGTGTAGGAGCCGGCGACCAGACCGGTGAGGGTCTGGGTGGCGGTCAGACTCTGATTGAATCCGCCGGGCCCGGTCACGGTGATCGCCGCCAACGCCCCGCCCGGAAGGCCGGTAACCGTTACCGCCAAGTTGCCCGAGTTCCCCGCGTAGTTCACCGTCGCGGTCACCGTCGCCCCGGCCGTGACCACGGCATTCTGGCTCGGGGGCGACGGGTTGTAGGTCGTGCCTCCGGAACTGACCGAGCCGGCAACCACGGTGTAGGTCCCCGGGGCCAACCCGGCCAGCGTGGTTCCCGCGGTCACGCTCTGAGCGAAGCCACCGGGCCCAGTCACCGTGACGGCGGCCGGCGCCCCGCCCGGCAGTCCATTGACCCCGATGGCGAGGCTCCCGGTCGTGGCCGCGTACGTCACCGTCGCGTTGGTCGTGGCGTTGATCGCGACCACGGCGGCTTGGCTCGCCGGGGTGGCCCCATAGGTGTAGCCACCCGCCACCAGTCCGGTGGCGGCAATGACATAGTTGCCGGGAGCCAACCCGGACAGCGTCGTCGTGACGGTCAGGTTCTGGGAAAATCCGTTGGGTCCGCTCACCGACACCGCGGCCACCGAGCCGGACGGTACCCCCGCGATGGTGACCCGGAGGCTGCCGACGCCTAACGAATAGGCCACCGAGCGGACCACCGGCTGCTTGCCGGCGGTGACCGCAACGGTCTGACTCACGGGCTGCCCCTGATATGACGACGCGCCGACGGCGACCGGAGCGGCCGCAATGGTGTAGGTACCAGGGGCCAATCCCCGGAGGGTTCGATCGGCGGTGACTTGGTCCAAGAACCCGCCCGGGCCGGTCACGGTGACGTTGCCGAGCACCCCGTTCGGCAACCCGGTCAGATTGACCGTCAGGGCGCCCGTCTTGATCCGATAGGTGGCAACCGCACTCAGGGCGACGGGCGTCGGCGTCACTTGGACGGTTGCGGGGACGATGTCGGCCTCGTAGAGGTCGCCGTCGCTGGTGATGACGGCGCCATGGAGCGTATAGGGTCCGGGCAGCAGTCCCTTCAGCAACTGGGGCCCGGTGGCCGCAAGCGAGAACCCGCCGGGGCCGTCGAGCGCGATCATCGGCGTGCCCCCGGCGGGGACGCCGCCGATGGCGAGGTCGAGCCGGCCGGAGGCCAACTGGTATTGCACCGCGGCCGGCGAGGGCACGGTGCCCGGCGTCACCAACACGAAGCTGGAATCGACCGGCGAACCGTAGCGGTCACCATCGATCGTGACCGGTCGCGGACGAACCACATAGGTGCCGTTGGGAAGTCCCTTCACGGTATCGGCCCGGGTCACGGTCCGGCTGAATCCGGAGGGTCCCGTCACGAGCACATCGGCCGATCCGGCGGCCACGCCGTCGATCGCCAACAACAACCGGCCCGTCACGATGGCATAGGTGGCGCCCACCGGCGAGGTGGCGGCGGAACGCACGACAACGGTTTGGGTCACCGGCGCTACCGCGTAACTGTCGCCATCGACCACGATGTCCGTCGCAGCCAACGTGTAGGTGCCCGGTGCCAGGTCCGCGATCAGCCCTGACTCGGTAATCGATCGGCTATACCCCGCCGGGCCAGACAGGACCAAGGCCGCCGGCGCCCCGCTCGGCAGTCCGGCTACCGACACCAGGACCGACCCCGGCTTCGGTGGTTCCGGGTCGAGTCCGGCGGTACCGGCGCCTTTGCAGCCGGCGAGTACCACCAAGCCAAGCCCCAAGCCGGTTCGGGCAACCTGCAAGAGTGATCGCCCCAGCCGGTCGATGCAGGGGACTGCAGTCGGCCACCCAAATCGCGGCGGGACAACGGCCTTCAGATCAGCGCTCGGGACCTTCGAATTGGATGCTCGCATGGTGCTCTGGCAGGGGGCAGGTCGCGTGCCCGCTTGCGGGGACCGGCGAGAATGCGGAGATTGCAGCACCTCCCACCCAGGTCCGATCATGGCCAGTCGCCGGGATTTCGTGTCCACAGTCGTTGGGGCGTCCGCCGCCATGCCGGCCTTCCGCTCCGACGCCTTCCGCCAAGTGCTGGAGGCCAACCACCGCGGTGACGGTGGCCCCGAAGACGAGAGCTACTGGGGTGAAATCCAGCGGGCCTTCGACACCGACCACACCATGGTCAACTTGAACAATGGCGGCGTCTGCCCGACCCCGACCCATGTGCTCGAGGCCATGATTCGCGATCTCCGGTTCAGCAACGAACTTCCGGTCAACCATATGTGGTCGGTGCTCGAGCCCCGGGTCGAGAGCGTCCGCCGGGACCTGGCCCGGGACTTCGGGTGCGATCCCGAAGAGATGGCCATTACCCGGAACGCCTCCGAGGCCAACGAGATCATGATTTTCGGATTGGATCTCAAGCGGGGCGACGAGGTGATCGTCACCAACCAGAACTACGGCCGGATGCTCACCAGCTGGGACCAACGGGTCCGCCGGGACGGGATCGTCGTCAAGCAGATTGCCTTCAAGGTGCCGCCGCCGTCACCGCAGTACTTGGTCGACCAATTCCGGGCCGCCATTACCCCCCGCACCAAGGTGATCGAAGTCACTCACATCACCAACCTGACCGGCCAGATCATGCCGGTCCGCGAAATCGTCGAGATGGCCCGGCCCCTCGGGATCGAGGTCTTCGTCGACGGCGCCCATGCCTACGCCCATTTCCCGTTCCGGTGCGACGATCTCAAGTGCGACTACTACGGGACCAGTCTGCACAAATGGCTGCTGGCGCCGATCGGCACCGGGTTCCTCTATGTCAGGAAGGACAAGCAGAAGGGGCTCTGGCCGTTGATGGCCGCGCCGAAAGAGATGGACGAGAATATTCGGAAGTATGAGGAGATCGGGACTCACCCGGCGGCCAATCACAATGCCATTGCCGCGGCACTGGCGTTCCACCGGTCGATCGGGTCCGAGCGGAAGATCGCCCGGCTCCGCTACCTCCGCGACCGGTGGGCCAAACGGCTGCTGGCCGAGAGCAGCCGGGTGACGATCCCGACCCAACTCGACACGCCCTACGCCGGCGCCATCGCGCTCGTCGGGATCAACGGCGTCGACCCGGTCAAACTCCACACCTGGCTGCTCGACAAACACAAAATCCAAACGGTCGCCATCGTCCACCCGGAATTCGGCGGCCTCCGGATCACCCCGAACGTGTTCACCACACTCGACGACGTCGACTTGTTCGCCGACAAGATGCTCCAGGCCGTCCGGAGCGGCGTCGCCTAACGAGCGGCGTACCGAAGCGGCGGGTTCGCCTCGCGCTCCACTTGGTCGATGTTGGTCACGTGGAGCGACCCCCGCTGGTAGAGATACTCCACGTGGGCCCCCACTTCCGTCAGCGCGAGCAGGACGTTCCAGCCGTCGAGTGACGGGTACATCCGCGACGTCAGGTCCTGAATCGTGAGGCCGGCCGGTTCCTTCAACAACCCAAAAATCCGGTCGAGCTTACCCTCGTGATCGACCCGGATCGCCTCGACCCGAGGATAGAAGTCGGTGATCGGGGTCTCGTGCCCGCCTAACGCAAGTCGCACTCCCGGCACCTTGCCGATCTTGACGAGCGCTTCGAGGTAGTGGCCCAGACCGGTCCAGGCCGTGATGCTCTCCGGGTTCTGGTGGGGTGTCGTCCGCGGCAGGACGTGATCGGCGGAGAGCAGCACGTCACCGATCTTGATGCAGACCTGCCCCGGACAGTGCCCCGGGGTATGAATGATCTCGAGCCCGTCGAAGGCCTGCCCGTCGAACAGCGTGAAATCGACGCCGACGCTCTTCACGTGGCGCTTGCCGTAACTGTACAGTTCGAGAAGCCCCGCCCGGCGGTCGGGGGGCACCCCGGCTTGCTCCAAGTAGAACGCCATGCCCTTGGTGGCGACCACCACTCGCTCCTCGTAGGACTCCAGGACCCACTTGTCGAGTTCGTGAATCCCCACCTCGGCCGTGATCGGGCCGGCCATCTGGGCCAGCCCGCCGAAGTGATCCATGTGGCCGTGGGTAATGATGACCCGGCCGATATCGCGGGCGGACACGGCCTCACCGAACTCGGTCCGGATCCGGTCGAGGCCGGCCATCAACTGGCGGGTCGAATCGCCGTAGCCGCTCCCGGTGTCGACCAGCGTAACCGGACCGGCCCCGATGAGGAGATAGGTGTGAACGACGAGAGTCGGAAACGCCTGGCAGGAGACTCGATAGATCCGAACCCCGGTACTTGATTCGAACCGTTCGACCGGGGGTACCGCCACGTCCGGGTTAGGCGGCGATCGGGGCGGCGTGGCCGTGCGCGGCCCGCCACGCCTCCGCGCCGTGACGTTTCAACATCCGATAGTGAGACCGGACCGCCGCCATCAGCGTCGGCTGTTCATGATACGGCACCCCGTTTCGCCGGGCCACCGACTCGACGATCCGGCTGAGCGCCGGATAGTGCGCGCTACACACCTTCGGGAACAGATGGTGCTCGACCTGATAGTTGAGACCACCGACGTACCACGTCAGGGCGACGTTGTCCCGGGCGAAGTTCGAAGTCGTCTCCATTTCATGCAGCAGCCACTGGTGTTCCATCCGGCCGTGGTCGTCCGGCGCCGGATACTCGGTGCCCTCGACCACGTGGGCCAGCTGAAACACCACCCCGAGAATGAAGCCGGCCACCAAATGAAGGGCCGCGAAGGCGATCAGAAACTGCCACCAGGTCACATTCGTGAGCACCACGAGCGGCACCACGATGGCCCAGGTGTAGTAGATCGCCTTGGTCAGGAACAGGTTGATCCACTGGCCCGTTGGATGCTTCTTGTCCTTGTACGGCCCGAGATCCTTCTGGAAGAAATACTTGAAGTCCTTGACGAAGACCCAGAAGATCGTCGAGAAGCCGTAGGCCAGAAAGGCGTAGTAATGCTGAAACCGGTGAATCGGCAGCAACGGCGACGTCGGTGACAGGCGCAGCAACGGCGAGACCGTGAGATCCTCGTCGATGCCCTCGATGTTGGTGTAAGTGTGGTGAATGACGTTATGAGTAATCTTCCACATGTAGCCGTTGGCCCCGAGCAAATCGAACAGCCATCCGATCGCGGCGTTGACCTTGGGCCGGTCGGAGTAGGCACCATGGAGCGCATCGTGGGTCACGGCAAACCCGATCCCCGCAAACCCGATTCCCATCAGAATCATCAGACCGAGCATCGGCCAGAAGGTGGGGTCGAGCACCAACATGGCCGCGTAGCTGCCGAAGGTGAGCGTGAGTAAGGCAACGGTCTTGATCACCATCCCCGGGGTGGCCTTCGGCGACAGGTTCCGGGATGCGAAATACGCATCCGCTTCCTTCTTGACGTCGCGCACGAAGGACTCGGCGTCTTTGGCGGGAAAGGTGATGCTGATCGTCGTCAAACTGGGCAGCCCTAGGATGGCAGATACGGGAAAGTTGCACCCCGGATCGCCCATGGGCAAGGGTGAAGCCGGTTGAGTCGAAACGAGCCAG
>JANMHX010000018.1:0-14212 GCA_031375485.1 Gemmatimonadota bacterium
GGTACCCGAGAAAGAGCGCCCGGGCCACCCAGAAGTAGAGCAGCCAGAACCCGAAGATCTTGAGGAAAACCCTGACGCGGTGGCGCATCCTGGAGCTAAACTATGAGGGTGACGACGACTTTGCTTGGCCTCGAGGCGGAATTCCCGATCGTCCGGTCCGCGACCTATTTGAACCATGCGGCCTCCTCGCCGTTACCGCGTCGCTCCGCCGACGCCCTCCGGCGCTACGTGGAGGATCGCGAGCGGCTCGTGCCCCTCTATCAAGCCGGGCGGCAGGACTACGATTGCCGGCCCCTCGAGGCCAAACTCGGCCGGCTCCTCGGGGCCGCACCGGGCTTGGTCGGGTTCGTTCCGACCACCACCGACGGGGTGTCGGGGATGCTCAACGGCATCGACTGGCGGCCCGGCGACAACGTACTGGTCCCGGCCAACGAGTTTCCCGGCGTGCTCTATGCCTGTCAGAACCTCGCCCGCCGCGGCGTCGAAATCCGGCGGGCACCGGTCGAAGGTCACCTGGCGTTGGGGTCGCTGTTTGCCCACGCCGATCGCCGAACCCGGGCCGCGGTGGTGAGTCACGTCCATTGGCAATCAGGCCACCGGATCGACCTGACCCGTTTCGCCGGGGAATGCCGCGCGGTCGGTGCCCTCTCGATCATCGACGCGATTCAGAGTGCCGGGGTGGTGCCGATCGATGTCACCGCCGCCGGGGTCGATGTCCTCGTGGCCGGCACCTACAAGTGGTTGATGGGTATTCCAGGGGCGGCGGTGCTCTATGTCAGCGAGGCGGCGCTCGCCGTTCTCGTCCCCGACCGGGCCGGGTGGACCAGCATGGCGACCTCGGTCCACGGCGAACCGAAGCTCGAGTGGGCGGCGGGGGCGGGGCGGTTTTTAGTGGGTGGCCGGCCGGATCCGGTGCTGATCGCACTGGAACACTCGGTCGATCTCCTGCTGGAGTTGGGAGTCGGCGCCATCGCGGCGCATACCGGCCGGTTGATCGACCAAGTCATCGCCGGGGCCGGGGCGGCCGGCGTGGTGGTCCGTTCCAGTACCAATCCCGCGGACCGTTCGTCGATCGTGTCGCTCACCACCGGGGACCCCACCCGCGACGCGGCCCTCGTCGCCAACCTCGCACCCCGGGAAATCATCGTCGCCCGTCGGGGCGACGGGATCCGGGTGTCACCCCATTGCTACAACACGGCCGATCACATCGACCGCTTCCTCGACGCGATCGCATCTTCCCCGAGTACCTGATCGAGCCCGCCGACCAAGGCGTCGGCATCCTCCACGGCGAAACAAAGCGGCGGCTTGATCTTGATGACATTGTGGTCCGGACCATCGGTGCTGAGCAGGAACCCGCGGTCACGCATCCGGTTGGCCAAGTAGGTCGCCGCCTCGGCGTCGGGGGTTTTGGTCTCCCGGTCGGTGACCAATTCGAGGCCGACGAAGAGACCGAGACCCCGGGCGTCCCCCGCCGCGGGGTGGCGGTCCACCAGTCCCTTGAGTCCGGCCAACAGCCGGTGACCGGTGGCAAGTGCCCGGGCCTGCAGGTCTTCGTCGAAGATCACGTCGAGCACGGCCAGTCCGATCGCGGCCGACACCGGGTTCCCGCCGAAGGTGCTGAAGAATTCCATCCCGTTGGCGAACGAACGGGCGATTGCCGGCGTGGTGACGACGATGCCTAACGGGTGCCCGTTGCCGGCCGGTTTCCCCATGACCACGATGTCGGGCACGACGTCCTGGGTTTCGAAGCCCCAGAAGTGACTGCCGACTCGCCCGAAGCCAACCTGGACCTCATCGGCAATAGCGACGCCGCCGGCCCGGCGCACCCGCCGGTAAACGCCGGACAAGTACCCCGGCGGCAGCACGATCTGCCCGCCGCAACTGAGAATCGACTCCGCCATGAAGGCCGCCACCGGATGCCCCGATCGCTCGAGATCGGCGATCTCGGTGTCGACCAGCGCGGCGTACTGTTCGCCCAGGCCCGGCGCATCGCCCTGGAACCGGCCCCGGTACCGATCCGGGAGCGCCACCTTCCGGGCAAACGGCGTCAAACCCTGACCCCCGGCGCCCTCGCATTTGTACGGGCTCAAACCCACTAACGTCGCCGTGTTGCCATGATAGGCGCTGTCGACCACGATCGTACCGCGCCGGCCGGTGTGGGTCCACGCCAGCCGAAGCGCCAGTTCGTTGGCCTCGGTGCCGGAGTTCACGAAGAAGCAGACCCCGAGCGGATCCGGCAACAGCTGGCCCAGCCGCTCGGCGTAGCGGACCACCGTTTCGTGGAGATACCGGGTGTTGGTGTTGAGGACCGCCATCTGCCGCTGCCCGGCCCGGACCACCCGCGGGTGGGAATGGCCGACATGCGGCACGTTGTTGACGGCGTCGAGATATCGCCGGCCCTCGACATCGTAAAGATGCTGCATCCAGCCGCGAACGATGTGGAGCGGCCGCCGGTACGACACGCTGAGGTTCCCCCCGAGCAGGCGGGCTCGGCGGTCGAGGATCGCGGCCCCGTCGAGCGGTAGTTTGGTCCGGGTGTTGGGCACCCCGGCCAGCAGGTGGGGCGCGGGTGACAGGCTGGTCCACACCTCCCGCTCGCTCGGCCGGGCCACCCCGGGGAACTCGCCGGAACGGTCGAGCAAATCGACGATGACCTGGAAATGAACATGCGGGGGCCAGCCGCCGTTGATGGCGGCGGTGCCTAACCGGCCGACGGTTGCCCCGGCCGCCAAGGGCTGGCCCGGATGAATGCTGGCCAGGGTCTCGAGATCGAGGTGGCCGTACAGGGTGTAGAACGTGAGGGGCAATCCCTCGGGGTCGGTCACCCGGTGTTCCACCACCACCGTGGGGCCGTAGTCGCGGGGCCCCGCGTTGTGCCGGACACTGTGGACCCGTCCCGCGATCGGCGTCCGGACCGGACAGCCGGCTTCCGAGAACAAATCGAGGCCGATGTGGATCGTCCGCCACTCGGGTCCGTCGAAGCCCTCGGTCCGGAACAACTCGCTGGTATAGAGCAGCCGCGCTTCGTCGTACTCGCCGATCGCGACCCGGGCGCCCACCGATTGCCGGAGCCAGTCGATCCGCCGCCCGAGCGTGGCATCGTCGTCGACCAGGCGGAAGTCGTCGAGGAACTCGCTCCCGATGGAGAGGTCGACCCGGGGTGGCAGGATGCCGGGGTCGGTTCCGATGATCGGAATGAAATCGGGTTGGTGATCGGCGATCCACCGGCTCACCCGGTGGCTCTCGGGACACGGCTCCCGGCCGGCCGCGGCCCGCAACCGGTAGGTGGCCAGACGGTGATGGATGGCCCCGAGCCGGTCGAGCAGCCGCCAAATCGGGGCTTCGCTGACGAAGAGATAGTCGTGGTCCGGCGTCGTGGCCCGCTGGAGCGCCGAGTTCACGACGCTCACCACCAGCCGAGCCAGGATCGAAGGATAGAGGGCGTCGAGTTCCCGGTCGGTGAGAGGCCGGACCGCGGTATAGCCTTCGACCAAAGCGGCCGCACCGGCCAGCGGATCGTCGATGTCGAGCATCCCGTACGCAGCCGCGATCGCGACGTCCGCCACGGTGGCCGACCACACCATATCGCCACAATCGATGAGCCCGACCGACCGGCCGTCGATCAAGACGTTGTGGTCGTTGGCGTCACCGAAGATGACCCGGCTGGGCAAGGTGTCCCAGTGCGGCAGGACCTGCTCCTTGAACGGCCGGTAGAGCCGCTCCGCGAGCCCCCGCCGATTGGTCTGGTCCAGCAGGCCGAAATGGCCTTCGATCCAGTGAGCCCCGCCAAGGTCCCACTTGAGGGCCCGTCGGGCCGAGGGATGGTCGAACCCTTCGAGCCCACGATGGATCCGCGCCAGGAGCTCCCCGAGTCCGCGAAGCTGCTCTCGGGTTCGGGGTCGAACCTCGGCCAAGGGAACTCCCGTCACCCACCTCAACACCCGCATCAGGTAAGGTCCGCCCTCGGCCTCCAGGGTGACCAATGACGGTCCTTCGAGCGACGTGACCACGGCCGGCAACGCCAGTCCGGGTTCGCGTTCCGCCATCCGCATCAACGCCGCGTTCTGGAGGTCGAGGACGCCGGGGTCCTCCAGTCGGTTGGCCACCTTGACGACGTATCGCAGGCCGTCGGCCCCGTCGAGCCGGTAGTTCCGATCCCGCTCGCCCGGCAACGCCGAGAACTCACCGGTCAAGCCAAATGACCGCGCGACCGCGGCCCGCACGGTTTCCAGCGCCACGTCGGGAACCTCGAAACTGAGGGCCCCGTTCATGGCCGCGTCCCTGCCAAGACGGTGGACGGGCCAAAACTCCACCGGCAGCGAGCGTCGAGTCCGGCTGCTTTCATGGCTCCGATCTCCTCGTCGAGCGAGAAGTAGCGGTCTTCGCCCGACCATTCCTCGAAGTGTTGCCAGGCCCGGCGCTCCTCGATCCCCGCGGCCACCAATTGATCGGCCCAGAACCGGTAGGATGCGGCGTTCTTGGGAGCTTCCGTCGGAATCGTGATATCGGCGGTGACCAACACGCCGCCCGGCCGGAGCGCGGCTGCTGCCCGCCCATACAAGCCGGCCTTGGCGTCGAGGCTTCGGATGTGGTGGAGGGACAACGAGCCCATGATGGCGTCCACGGCCGGGAATGGCTCGTCGAATGACCGGTGAACGGCCACCGCCCTGGCGCCGAACCGCGCCAGCCGGGTCCGGGCCACGGCCAGCATCGCATCGTCCACATCCCAGAGTTCGACGACCGTGGTGTCCGTTCGGTCGAGCACTCGTTCGGCCAGGCTCCCGGTGCCGGCGCCCAAGTCGATGACCCGGCTCGGTTGGACCAGGGCCACCGCGGCCGCCGCCTGGTCCAGCATCTCGTCGTACCGAGGCAGGAACCGGCGGATGGTCTCGTCATAGGCCCCGATTTCGAGCCTGAGGTGTTGCTGGACTGAATGGGTCATCGCGAAGTGGGCGATTGCCGCTTGCAGAAGGAAGCGAAGAACGTACACTTCGGATCGGATTCCCGGCACCCCTCAACCCGTAACCCAGAGCCAGACCATGCCCTCCGTCATTCGTGTGACCACCCCACTGCCAGGTCCGAAGAGCCTGGCGCTCGGCGCCCGCCGGGCCGCCGCCGTCCCGAAGGGTGTTGCGATCTCGAGCGGCCTGGCCGTGGTGCGAGCCGAAAACGCCATCATCGAGGACGCCGACGGCAACCGGCTCATCGACTTCGCGGGCGGGATCGGGGTCATGAACGCCGGCCACCGCCACCCCGCGGTCGTCGACGCCGTGCGGGCGCAGCTCGACCAGCTGACCCACGCCTGCTTCGCGGTGTCCAGCTACCAGGGATATGTCGAAGTGGCCGAGCGCCTCAACGCCCTGACCCCCGGCTCTCATGCCAAGCGGACCCTCCTCGTCAACACCGGCGCGGAGGCCATCGAGAATGCCGTCAAGATTGCCCGGTACGCCACGGGACGGGGCGCCGTGGTGGCGTTCGAGCATGCCTTCCACGGCCGCACCAATCTGACCATGGCCCTGACGGCCAAGCCGATGCCGTACAAGAAAGGCTTCGGGCCCTTCGCGCCCGAGGTCTATCGGATTCCGTATTCGTATTGCTATCGCTGTGACCGGGGCCCCGCTTCCGGGTGCTGCCAGGCAGCGCCCGGGTATTGGGACCGGATCTTCACCGGGCTCGTCGACCCGTCGGAGGTGGCCGCGATCGTGATGGAGCTGCAATCCGGTGAAGGTGGGTTCATCCCGGCGGCCCCCGAAGCGGTCACCGCGTTGGCCGCGTTCGCCAAGCACCACGGCATTTTGCTGATCATCGATGAAATTCAGACCGGGTTCGGCCGGACCGGCAAGATGTTCGCGTGTGAGCACTACGGCGTGGTGCCCGACCTGATCGCGACGGCCAAGTCGCTGGCCGGAGGGCTCCCCCTGGCCGCCGTCACGGGTCGGGCCGAGATCATGGACTCGGTCCACGTCGGCGGGCTCGGCGGTACCTACGGCGGCAACCCGTTGGCCTGTGCCGCCGCCTTGGCGGTCATGGACGTGATGGACCGGGAGCATCTCTCGGAGCGGGGCGTGGTGGTCGGCAACGCGGTCCGGGCCCGGTTCCACCAGATGGCCACCCGCTTCCCGGTCATCGGCGACGTCCGCGGGCTTGGCGCCATGATGGCCCTCGAACTGGTCAAAGACCGAACCACGAAACTGCCCGACAAAGAGCGCACCGCCCGGGTGCAGGCCGACGCCCTCAAGCGGGGACTGTTGCTGCTGACGGCAGGGACCTACGGCAACGTGGTCCGGGTGCTGGTTCCGTTGACCATCGACGATGCCGCGCTCGCGGAAGGGCTGGCCGTGCTCGAACAGGCATTCGAGGCCACCCAATAGTGGCAACCGGCCGCCCGGTCGTCGAGCTCGACGCCGTCACGAAGAGTTTTGGTGCGGCGAAGGCGGTCGACCGGGTCTCGCTCGCCATTCGCGAGGGTGAGTTCTTCTCGCTCCTCGGCCCGTCGGGGTGCGGGAAGACGACCACGCTTCGGCTCATCGCCGGGTTCGAAACCCCAGACGCCGGCGGCGGAGAGGTCCGGATCGGCGGCGTCCGCGTCAACGAAAAGCGCCCGTACGACCGCGGCGTCGGGATGGTGTTCCAGAGCTACGCGCTGTTCCCCCACCTCGACGTCCGCCGCAACGTCGCCTTCGGCCTCCAGCAACGGGGCACCGCGCGAGCGGACATGGCGCACCGGGTCGACCGGGCGCTCGAACTGGTCCGGCTCGATCCCGGCACCTACGCCGACCGGATGCCGGCGGCCCTCTCGGGGGGGCAACGGCAGCGGGTGGCCCTGGCCCGGGCCTTGGTTCTCGAACCCAAGATCCTGCTCCTCGACGAGCCGTTAGGCGCCCTCGATCTGAAACTCCGGAAGGAAATGCAGCTCGAGCTCAAGGCCCTCAACCGATCGCTCGGGATCACGTTCATCTACGTCACCCACGATCAAGAAGAAGCCCTCACCATGTCGGACCGGATTGCCGTCATGGATCTGGCGCGGGTGGCCCAGCTCGGAACCCCGGCCGATGTGTACGAGAACCCGCGGACCGGTTTCGTCGCCTCCTTCATCGGGGAGTCGAACTTTCTCGAGGGCCGCGCCGCCGGGCCCGGGGATGGCTGGGTCGACGTGGCCGGTGCCGGCTTCGGATTCCAGGTCCGGCCGGAGCAACCGGTTGCCGCCGGCCAGGTCATCCGGATCGCCGTCCGGCCCGAGTGGATGGACCTCTTTCCGGTCGGCGCCGTGCCCCCCGGCGAGAACGCGTTGCCGGGGGCGGTCGACGAGGTGATCTACCTCGGCGAGACCATCCATGTCATCGTGGCGCTCGATGCCGGGATCAAGGTCACCGTGGCCCTCCGGAACGAGGGGCAATTGATCAAGCCGCTTCCTTGGACCAGGGGGGCGCGGGTGGCGGCGGCGTGGCTCCCCGAGGATGCCCAGATTCTCGAGGATGATCGGTGACCCGGCGTCGCCGCCTCTTGGCCTGGTTTGCCAGGCGCCCCGGTGCAACCGCCGCGGCTATGTTAGGCCCGGGGCTCGCCTGGCTGCTGCTGTTCTTCCTGGTGCCGATCGGCCTCATGTTGGTGTACAGCACGATGCGCCGCGGCACCTACGGCGGGTTCGTTCCCGGATTTACCCTCGAACACTACCGCCGGTTCTTTGATCCGCTGTACTTGGACATCCTCCGCCGGACGGTCGTTTGGTCGTTGGCCTGCACCGTGGCGTGTTTGGTCGTGGGCTACCCAGTGGCGTATGTGATCGCGCGGGCCGGCCGATGGCGGCAGCTGCTCCTCTTCCTGGTGGTGCTTCCGTTTTGGACCAGCTTTCTGGTTCGGACCTTCGCGATGATCTTCCTCCTCCGCGATAGCGGGTTGGTCAACGGGATCTTGCTGGCGCTTGGCCTGATCGATCAACCGCTCGCGCTCCTGTACACTCCGCTGGCGGTCACCCTCGGATTGGTCTACGGCTTCCTGCCGTTGATGATTCTTCCGATCTATGCCTCGCTCGAGAAACTGGACCACTCACTCCTCGAAGCCGCCGAAGTTCTCGGCGCTCGTCCGAGGGCTCGGTTCTTCCAGGTCATCTTTCCACTGTCGCTTCCCGGGGTCGCCGCGGGGTGTTTGCTGACCTTCATCCCGGCGCTTGGGTCGTTCCTGACCTCGGACCTGCTCGGCGGGGCCAAGCAGGTCATGATCGGCAACCTGATCCAGAATCAGTTTACCGTGGCCCGGAACTGGCCCTTCGGCTCGGCGGCGGCGTTTGTTGTCATGGGTCTCGTGTTGGTGGCGGTGCTCGGCTATCTCCGCCGCCGCGACGTCGGGGAGCTGGTCCGCTGAATGCGGCGGGTCCCGCGCGGGGTCATGGTGGCGGCCGGTGTGGTCTATGTCTTTCTCCACGCGCCGCTCGTGGCCTTGATGGTGTTCTCGTTCAACGATTCCAAGTTTGCGGCCACCTGGACCGGGTTCACGCTCGAGTGGTATCGCCGGCTGTTCGAGCGAGACGATATCCTCGAGGGGCTTCGGCGGAGCCTCGTAGTCGGCCTGGTCGCGACCGCGGCGGCCACCGTCTTCGGGACGTTGATTGCGTTGGCGCTGGACCGCCACCGCTTTCGGGGCCGCCGCACCGTCGAGAGCGTGCTCTACCTTCCGTTGGTGACCCCTGAAATCATCATGGGGATCTCACTGCTGAGCCTGTTCGGATTGGTCGGGTTCCCGCTCGGCATCGGGTCCGTCACGGTGGCGCACATCGCGTTCTGTATCTCCTTCGTGACGGTGGTGGTCGGAGCCCGGCTCCGGGGCATGGACCGCCACCTCGAGGAGGCGGCCATGATGTTGGGCGCCGATGAATGGGGCGCGTTTTGGAAAGTCACCGTGCCGCAGCTCCTTCCCGGGATCGTGGCCGGGGCGTTGCTGGCCTTCACGATGTCCTTCGACGACTATGTGATCACTTCGTTTGTTTCGGGGACCGGGTCGGCCACCCTGCCGGTGGTGGTGTACGGGATGGTCCGGCGGAACATCGAACCCTCGATCAACGCCATCAGCACCATCATCATCGTGGTCACCTCGCTGTTGCTCTATCTGGCGGACCGGCTCCAGGCCGACCGCCGGTTGCCCTCGACCGTACCTCCCCCATCCAGAAGGAACCATTGATGCCACAACGCCGGGTAATCGTCGCTGGAGGGGTGAGCTTCATCGTAGGCGCCCTGGCCTTCGTAGCTGTGTTCAGCTATCTCGCCGCAAACTTCGACTACCCGGGTATCCTCGACGGCAGTGCCGCCGAGGTCCTTCCGCGCCTCCGGGCCGGTGGGTCGACGATGCGAGCCATCTGGGCGCTCTACGCGTTTCTGCCGTTGCTCTTGGTTCCAGGTGCGGTAGGAGTCGCTTTTGCCTGCCCATCGAGCCGCGGTCGCATGACGCTCGCCTTGGTCGCCGCGTCCCTCGGTGCGCTCGCCATGTGTCTTGGCCTGATGCGGTGGCCGAGTGTCCATTGGGCCTTGGCCGAGGCCTATCTCCAATCCGGGGCCGAGTCCCAAAGCAGCCTCTCGGCGGTGTTCACGGG
The DNA here is from genome assembly GCA_031375485.1 of Gemmatimonadota bacterium. GTDB lineage: Bacteria > Gemmatimonadota > Gemmatimonadetes > Gemmatimonadales > GWC2-71-9 > SHZU01. The sequence continues at coordinate 9,584 of JANMHX010000018.1, forward strand.
CCTCAACGTCTATCTCGGTAACTACATCGGCGAATTCCTGGGCGAGGTGTGTCTGGCGGTCTTCTTCGGCCTGTCCGGCCTGTCCCTCGTCGAGGAGTCCCGGTTTCCAAAATGGCTGGGGTGGGCAGGCGTCGGCTTTTCCGTCCTGTTTCTGGCCGGCGCGTTCCGGAATGTCACGCCGGCCGTCCAGCCCATCGCCGATCTCAATAACGCCCTCCTTCCTCTGTGGATGGTGGTGCTTGGAGGGGCACTCATCTGGTACCGGCCTGAGCCCGTTCGATGAGCCATTTGAGCCCGGTTTTGCGCCTTGGTCGGTAACCCGCGCCGTAACGCCCCTATCCCTTGGGAATCCCCTTGGCCGCGAAGAAGCCCAGCGCGCGGGCCAGACTGGGCGCGCCGGTCCGGACGTGACTGGCGTCCGGAACGATCCAGGTCTCGAGCTCGAGCCCCGGATACCGCCGGCCCGAGAGTTTCTCGGCGAGCCTAACGGTGTTGCCCGCGATGCCGAACGGGTCGAGGACTTCCCGTTCGCCCGCCGAGAGGAACACTCTCGCCTTCAGATCAGCGTGCTCTGCCGCCCAGGCCGCCTCGAGCCGAAAGGTCCCCTGGTCCGGCATGCCCGGGCTCACGATGACGTAGTCGGTAAAGAGATCGGGCCGGGTGAGGAGGGTGTAGCAGCCGAAGGCTCCTCCGGCCGATTGACCGAAGAAGATCCGGCGACCCGGCTCGACCCGGTAAGTCTGCTCGATGAACGGGAACAGCTCCCGCTCAAAGACGTTCTGGAGAATTGGCGCGCCGCCAAACCGGGGTTCGGCCCCCAACATCTCCTTCAACCGCGCGAGGTACGCCACCATCTCCGGCGCATACTCGGCCGGAGTGCCTTCCGGCATGTATTCGAAATTGCGGCGGAACGGATTCGAGTGGCGATCGGGCAGCGCAATGCCGACCACGATGACCTCCGCCACCCGCGGGGTCGGGTAGCCCACCGGCGCCGCCGACCACATGGCTTCGAGCATCGACGTTTCGTGCGTCGTGCCGAACATGAGATCCGCATCCAGCACCAGGAGGACCGGATAGCGAGCGGTCCCCTGATGGTAGCTCGGCGGGAGACCGATCCGGACCTCGTAGTCGCTGCCGTTGGTCTCGGCGCGGAAGTCGTAGCATTCGACCAGCGGGTCGGTCAGGGGCCGGGGCCCGTGCGGGGGCATGGGGGTTCCTCCAGGTGAACGCCATCGAGTTCGACCATGCGGCTCGTGGCGGGCGTTATAGGTGTCGGGGACCATGCTCCTCCTATTGCCTAGCCGCGAGTCGCCGGCACGATGTTCTGGTTGGACCGGAACAGATTCGCCGGATCGTACTGCGCCTTGATCCGCGCCAGCCGCGAGTAATTTGCGCCGTATGCCTCCCGAACGCGTTCCGGGGTGCTCCGCGGCAGGTAGTTCACGTAGGCCCGGCGCGCAAAGGGCCGGAGCGCCGCCCCGGTCTCCGTCACCCATTGCTCGGCCCGGGCGCGCCCCTCGGGCTTGGCCCACTCAGCGGCCACCAGGGAGCTGAGGCCCGTCCCGCGCAGGGCGTAGGCGGTGGCGTCCATCGGGACCCGGGCCGCGACCCCGTTCGAGAGGCCGAGAAGCATCTGTCCGACGCCGCGGGCCTCGACGGCGGCGCGCGCCAGCACGTCCACCACACCGCCGCTCAGCTCCTCGATGAACGCGCCGTCCACCGCCAGGCGCGTGGTGTTCCATTGCTCGTTGTCCGGCTTTGGCATCGAGGTGGACATCCGCGCTTCCCTGGGGCGGAAGGCCTGTTTCCACTTCTCGAGGTAGGTTGCGGCCGCCGCCGGGTCGCCGCGGAAATCGCAGCTCGCGAACGCGCCGGCCGTCGGGTCCACGTAGAACCCGGCGCGCACCTCGTCGGGCGTCTCGCGCACGAGGTCTCCGAAGGTGCGCAACACCCCGGCCAGGTCACTGGCGCTCTGCCAGCCGAAGCTGAACCCGGCGGTGTGCATCGGCACCACGGGGTGGAGCCGGAAGTCCAGGCGGGTGACGACACCGAAGTTCCCGCCGCCGCCCCGGATCGCCCAGTAGAGATCCTCGTTCTTGCCGGCGCCGAGTTCGAGTACGTCGCCGTCGGCGGTCACGAGTTGGGCCCCGACCAGATTGTCGCACGCCGTGCCGTACAGTCCCCGTCCGCTCGTGTCGCCGCCGGCGAGAGCGAGGCCCGCCGCGCCCACCGCGCCGCACGCCCCCATGGGCGTGTAGAGGCCCGCAGCGAGAGTGGCCGTCAGGAGGTCCCTGATCCGGGTGCCGCCGCCCACGGAGGCGGTGCGGCGGTCACGGTCGACGCTGACCGTCGTGAGGGCGCCGAGGTCGATCTGGAGGGCGCCGTCGGCGACTCCGTATCCCGCATAGCTGTGTCCGCCAGCGCGAATGGCGATCGGTACCGTGTGCTTGCGCGCAAACTCCACCGAGCGTCGCACGTCATCGACGTTCGCGACGCGCACCATCGCGAGGGGGCGAAGGTCGTAGGCCTGGTTCCAGACCCGTCGGGCGTCGTCGTATTCGGGTGACGTCTTCCGCAGCAATCGCCCGCGAACGGCGCGGGCAAGCTTGTCGAGGTCGGATCCGGGATCGGCTGCCGCCCCGGCGGGCCAGGTGCTCGGCCGCACGAAGGCGGCCACGTTCGCGACGCCGGCGGTGACGAGCCCCGTGCGAACGAAATCGCGCCGGGTCCAGTTCGAGATACCGGATGGAGGCGTGCGCATCGGCGTCCTTGGGATTGAGCGGCGTACGGCCTAGTGGAGCGACTGCGATCGGTCAGTCCTCGGTCCGGCTCCGAATAACATAGGTGTACCCGATCACCTCGGCCACCTCGTCGGGATCGAGCGCCCGGTACAGCGCGTTGGCCGCGTGGTTGTCGCGCTCCGCGCCGAGCCAGATCTCCTCGCACCCCGCGTCCCGGGCGAGGTCGATCAGGGTCCGCATCATGGCCCGGCCGGCGCCTCGGCGGCGCTGGTCGGCGCAGACGTCCACCTCGCCCACGTACAGCCATCGCTCATGCTCATAGGGCTTCGGCTCCACCCTCGCGGAGGCGATGCCCAGCAGGGTTCGGCCGGCCTCATCGACGTCATGGCAGGTCACGAACCGCGTGTCCGGTCGTGCCAGGTAGGTCGACAGGGCCGGGACGTCATAGACCGACATTTCGTTGCCGGAATCCCAGGCCGCCTGGTTGATCTCGGCGACGAGCCGAGCCAGGTCGTCGGTCAAGGTCACGAGGCTTACGGTGATCATGGCGTGACCCCGACAAACGGTTCCGAACGATGGTGCGGCCGAAGGAGAAGAAAGCTGGCGATGGGGAGCGCGGTCGGCAACCGGACGCTATCTTGGACCGAATGTCGGTCCTCGAACGACTCCGCGGCTCCAAGCGACGCGCCACCTTGGTGGCGATCATCTCTTCTTTGCCAACCTGCTCGGGCTCGGTCCGATCGTCGCGGGCGGCCTTGCGGATACGTTCTCCCGGACCGTCGGGTCGGGGGACGGCCTCCGCTACGCGATGATGGTGGTGATGGTGACTTTCCCTTCCGTGCGGCTACTACCTGTTCCGCGCGGCCCGGACTCTCAAGGCCGACATGGAGGCCTGAACACTCGGCCCGGCCCTGAAGGATCAGCCGATGGTGACGCTGACCAGGTGAAACGCAAACGAGAACCAGGTCAGCACGACCAGAGCAAGCGCCACCGCGAGACTCCTGGCCCGCCCGAACGCGCCCCGACCGGACCACTGCCGGCGAACGTCGGCCGCCGCGGGCACCACACCGAGGCAGGCGGCCAGAGTCACGAGCTGGATCAGCCTGATCCACGGTGATGCACCGACGTTCGACGCGAGATCAGCCGCCATCGCGATCAGCCACCCGACCATCGCCAGCACACCGAGGAGCGAGGCAAGCCGGGTGAGGCGCTCGCTCCGTAGAGGAGGCATCGGCGGGGGTTGGCGGCGGCGCCGGATCATGGCGGCGACCGGCCACGACAGGGTCGAGATCAGCAGCACGAGCGTCGCCGCGAGCAGCAGCGGAACGTTGAGCCGCGCGGACCAGATAAAACCCACCGGGAGATTGACCCAGACCGACGCCGACTGATCGGTCACGACTGAGCGAATCCGCCCGTGGTCGACGTCCATGACCAGCCGGGCCCTCCCGCCGAGCTCCTGCCAGACGAAATCGCCCACCTCGCGCCACCGCTGAGTCCGGCCGCCCGCCTCCAGCGTGAGGGTCGCCGGCGTCTCGATCGTGCCGTCGTCTCTGGCGCGAATGTTCGGCGCGAGCACGAACCGCTGAATCAGCGCCAGCGCTTCCTGATAGTCACCCCGCTGCTGCCGCGACCAGGCGTATTCGCCAGCGGCGAGCCGGGCGTGATCCCGGGCGGTGGCCGCCGTCGGTTCTTCAGCGGGAGCCGACGTGGGACTATAGCGGTCGAGGAATGACTCGAACAACCGACTCCTCAGGGTGAAGGCCGCCGGGAACATCCCGCTCAGCTTGCCGTCGCTGTTCATCGCGAGGAAGACGCCGATTCCCAGATCCGGAAGAAGCTTGAGGTCGGCGTGGGCGCCTTCCCCGTCACCCGAGTGGCCGAGGATCCG
>JANMHX010000032.1:0-2211 GCA_031375485.1 Gemmatimonadota bacterium
CACGCCAAGGAACCGGGCCGGCTCGATCGTGGCGCTCTGGAGCGCCTGGAGAGGCGTCATGCCGATCGACACCAGCAGGCCAAGTTCGTCGTGAAGCGAGGCACCGGCGAAGATGAAAGGATTGGCCAAGTCGGTGCCTGCCAGGATCTTCACCCCCCGCCGCTGGAGTAACCGGAGGACCTCGAGTTCCCGGGCATGGAGCACTTTGCGAAGAGCCCAGTCCGCGGGCTTCAGCATGCTGAAACGAAAATCCTTCTTCGGGTCCCAGCCGTCCTTCATGAACGCGGGGATGTATTTGAGTCGCGGATCCGTGCCGAGTCTCGGATCGTCAAGGTTGGCGATCGACCGGAGCACCGTGGTCGTCGGAACCATGTACGTCCCGGCCGCCTTGAACGCATCCGCGACCTGCTCGCAGCGGGTGACGTCGTAGCTCGCCAGCAGCGCCTCGATCCGGCCGCGGGAGATCACGCCCGCCGAGTCCCACCCCTTGGCTGACGCCACGGCCCGACGCGACTGGTCGAGGAACTCATCCTCGCGGGTCGAGCAGGCCAGGAGCACCTGGGTCAAGTGCTCGACCGTCCGCTGGCCGAGGCGGGCGGCCTCCCGCGCCGCTACCAGACTTGGAATGTGCCCCGCAAAGGAAATCCCCACCTCCTTCGAGCGGGCCGCGATGGCCCGAAACGCCTCCGGACTGAGCCGGCTGTAGACTTTGACGAACTCGACCCGCGCGGCCTTCAGGGAATCGACGATCCGGCGGCCATCCAGCGCGGTACTCGCGACGACCGATCCCGGCCAGATCGGCGGCGTGCCGTCAACCAAACTTCCGAACTGGCCGACCCGGGGTCCGACCGACTCGCCTGACCCGATCCGCTTCCGCCAGATCTCGACCGCCGCCGTGGTGCTGAACATCTCCCGAACGCCGGTCACGCCGTTCGCGACCAGCAGCGGCATGAAGTAGGCGCCGAACCACGGCGTCGCCGCGTGGACATGCATGTCCCAGAGACCGGGAATCAGGAACTTGCCGGTGCCGTCGATGAGGCGGCTGGCCGGCTCCAACACCACACCGCTCGCCGGCCCCATCCGGCTGATCCGGTTACCGGTCACGACCACCGTCTGAGCCGGGATCAGACGACCAGTGACGACATCGACCACCGACACGTTCCGAATGGCCGTCGTCTGGGCCCTGACCGGGAGGACCAGCGTGACCACGAGCGCGGGGACTTGGAGCCAGGTTTTCGCCATGCGGGGAATATGGACCCCTAGCATCCCGGCCGGAAGAATCGCACTTTCCGCTATGCGAATCGCGCTCACCGTCCTGACTCTGGCTCTTCCGGTCCAGTCCGCTGCGCAGGGGCGAGGGTACCTCTACTTGGTCGGAGGCGGGGCCCCAGCCGGCCGCGCTCGCCCAGGAGTTCGTCGGCGGCCCGGCCGGCTCGGCTACGCTGCCTTGAGCGCCCACCAGCACCATCGACCAGGATCATTCGACATGCGAGCATGGCTGTGTGAGACCCCGACCGGGGTAGCGGCGCTCCGGTGGCAGGACCTCCCGACGCCGGAACCCGGACCGGGCGAGGTTCGGATCGCGGTGAAGGCGGCGAGCCTCAACTTTCCCGACGCCTTGATCGTCGAGAACAAGTACCAGTTCAAGCCGCCGCTGCCCTTCGTCCCGGGATCGGAGTTCGCCGGTGTGGTTGAGGCGGTGGGTCCCGGCGTCGAGACCGCCGGACCGGGCGACGAGGTGATCGTCGTCGGCAACACCGGCGGATTCGCGACCCACGCCATCGTCCGGGCCGAAGGCCTGATGCCGAAGCCCGCGGGGTTCTCGTTCGAGGACGCCGCGGCGTTTGCCTTGACCTACGGCACGTCGCATCATGCCCTGCTCGACCGGGGCCGCCTTCGGGCCGGCGAGACCGTCCTCGTCCTCGGCGCCGCCGGCGGCGTCGGCACCGCGGCGATCCAGATCGCCAAGGCCGCCGGAGCCCGGGTCATCGCGGCCGTCTCGTCCGACGACAAGGCCGCGTTCTGCCTGTCGTTAGGCGCCGACGCGGCCATCTGCTACAGCCGGGAGAACCTCCGCGACCGGATCAAGGCGCTGACCGAGGGCCGGGGGGTCGATATCGTCTATGACCCGGTCGGCGGCGACCTCTCCGAACCGGCCTTTCGGTCGCTGGCCTGGCGGGGCCGGTTTCTGGTGATCGGATTCGCCGCGGG
>JANMHX010000033.1:0-4643 GCA_031375485.1 Gemmatimonadota bacterium
GTTTCAAATGCTCCTCGCCGCCGGGCAGACCGGCCTCTCGACCGCTTTTGATCTCCCGACGCAAATGGGGTACGACTCCGATCACCCGATGGCGGCGGGCGAGGTCGGCCGGGTCGGGGTCGCGATCGATACGGTGGATGACCTGGCGGTGCTGTTTCAGGGCAGCCCGTTGGATCGGGTCTCGCCCTCGATGTCGATCTACGCCACCGCCGCCACCTTGCTCGCCATGTACGTCGTCGTCGGCGAGGAGCAGGGCATTGCCCGCCAGAAACTCTCCGGCACGATCCAGAACGATCTCTTGAAGGAGTATATCGCCAGGGGCACCTACATCTTCCCGGCGGAGCCTTCGCTTCGGCTGATCACCGACATCTTCCGGTTCGTAGCCGACGAGGAAATGAACTTCAATCCGATTTCGATCAGCGGCTATCATATCCGAGAGGCCGGGTCGACGGCGGTCCAAGAGGTGGCGTTCACCCTGGCCAATGCGCTCGAGTACTGTCGCCGTGCCATCGCCGCCGGCCTGCCGATCGACCGGTTCGGCCCGCGGTTGTCGTTTTTCTTCGCCGCCCACAACGATCTCTTCGAGGAGGCGGCCAAGTTTCGGGCGGCACGGCGGCTCTGGGCCCGGTTGGCCCGGGACCGGTTCGGCGCCGGTGATGCCACCTGCAAGCTCCGGTTTCACACCCAGACCGGCGGTGTCACGCTCCAGGCCCAGCAGCCGCTCAACAACGTGGTCCGGGTCACGGTCCAGGCCTTGGCGGCCACCCTCGGCGGCACCCAGTCGCTCCACACCAACGGGTACGATGAGGCCCTGACGCTCCCGACCGCCGAAGCGGCCACCCTCGCCCTCCGGACCCAACAAATCATCGGGTACGAAAGCGGGCTCAACCGGAGTGTCGATCCGTTGGCCGGGAGCTACTACGTCGAGAGCCTGACCGACCGGATCGAGGCGGAAGCCCTGGCATTGATCGAGGGGATTGAAGCCATGGGGGGCGCCGTCCGGGCGGTGGAAACCGGTTACTACCAAGAGGCCATCGCCCAGGCGGCCTACGAGTTTCAGAAGGCGCAGGAGGACGGCCGGATCGTGGTGGTCGGGGTCAATCGATTCACGACCGACGCGGTGGTGCCGGTGATGGCCACCCCGAACTTTGCCGCCCTCGAAGCGGGGCAACAGGCCGCCGTGGCGGCGGCGCGGAGCCGGCGGGATGGGACCGCGGTGTCGAGCGCGCTCGGCCGTCTCGAGGCGGCCGCCCTGACCCCGGAGCCCTTGATGCCGCGGATCCTCGACGCGGTGCGGGCCCGTGCCACCCTCGGCGAAGTCAGCGATACGCTCCGTCGGGTCTGGGGCGTCTATCATGCGTAAAGGAAGCCGCTCATGAGTTATCAGGCCCATCACATCGTGGTGCCCCGATCGGCGCGGTACTACACCCTCGGGGAGCGCAACGGGGCGGAGGAGATCTGGTTCGTCCTGCACGGCTACAGCCAACTCGCCGCTGGTTTCTTGCGGTCGTTCGAGCCGGCCGCCCGTCCGGGCCGCCTGATCGTGGCCCCGGAGGCGCTCTCCCGCTCGTATTTTGACGAGAAGGAGGCCCGCCGCGTCGGCGCGTCGTGGATGACCAAAGAGGACCGGGACCACGAGATCGAGGACTACGTTCGATACCTGGACTTGGTTGCGGATGAAGTGGTCGGCACCTTTCCACCCCAGCCGCGGATCGAGGTCCACGGGTTCTCCCAGGGCGCTGCCACGGCCTCCCGGTGGGTGGCCTACGGCCACCAGGTGGTCAGCCGGCTTGGCCTTTGGGGTGGCACGGCGCCGCCGGATCTCGACCTGGAACGCCTTCGCACCAGCCTTCGGAACGGAAGCATCATGATGGCGATCGGTGATCGAGACCAATTCCTCACGACGCAAGCGGTCCGCAACGAGCACGCCCGGCTGAGTGGGATCGGGCTGGCCGCGGTGGTTCGAACGTTTTCCGGCGGTCATGTGATCGACCGCAGTACCCTCGCCGCGATTGGATGACCCAATGGAGACTCGATGGATTGAGCGAATTCTGGTGCGGGACCTCGAGGCGATGAAACGCGAGATCGCCGCGTTCCCGACCGATCCCATGATCTGGGCCACTCCCCCTGGTATTACGAATTCCGCGGGAACCCTGGCGCTCCACCTCGCGGGCAACTTGCGCCATTTCGTCGGCGGTGTGCTGGGCGGGAGTGGCTATGTGCGGAATCGGGCCCACGAGTTCGCGGCCCGCGATCTCCCCCGCGAAGTGCTCCTTGGGGAACTCGAGGCGGCCCGCGTGGCCGTCACGACCGCGTTAGGTTCCGGTCGGCCGATCGACGTGGCCGCCGACTTTGGCGAGCCGGTTGGCGGTTTCCGGGTCACCACCGGAGATTTCTTGATCCATCTCGCGACCCACTTGGGATTCCATCTGGGTCAGGTGGGGTACCTGCGCCGGATCGTCTCCGAAACGGCCACCTCCGTGGGCGGCGTGGGTATTCCCGAGTTGGCCTCGGCGGTCAAGATTCCGCCGCCAGCGCCCTAGCGCTTTTTTCGGTAGAGGCCGTCAAACGCCACCGACCAGGTCCGGCCATCGTCGGTGGAGCTTTCCCACAACTGGCGGACCGTGGCGTCGGGATTGTTGGTGAAGGTGATCTTCTGGCGGATTGGCCCGGTGGGCGCGGCGGTGACACCAGCGAGGGTCATGCGTCGGTCCTGGTAGCCGCCGCTCAGATCCAGGGGGTTGCCTCCGTTGTCGATCCACACTTGCCGCCATCGGCCGATCTGACGATCGAAGAAGTTGAAGCTCTGCCCGGTACTCCCCGAGGTGCCGATCCAGTGCTCGTGGATCACGCAACCGCTCTCCTCGAGCGTGACCCGGTTGGTACCGGCCGGTTTGCCTTTCTCGGTGACGTCCCAGTCACCGACCCAGAAATCGAAGGCGCGGTGATCCGGCGTATCACATTTCGGTGCGGCCTGGGCGGACAGGGGCCCCGCCAGCGCCAGAACGAACCACGCGGTTTGTCTCATGAAGGACTCTCGGTACGGGAAGCGAGCGAGGAACTCTCCTTCACGCTACGGCCGTCGCGGGGTCCGAGTTTCGGCCCCTCAGGCGGGCGTCTTGTTCCGACCACCCTCTCACTGCTAAGTTAGTACGCCGTATTTGCTTACAGTATCCAACCAGGGTTCATGCCAACCTACGAATATCAATGCGCCAAGGGCCACGCCTTCGAGATCGTTCAGAAGATCTCAGCCAAGGCGAAGTCGAAGTGTCCGACCTGCGGCGCCAAAGCCAGTCGGATCATTTCCGGCGGGGCGGGGCTGATTTTCAAGGGCACCGGCTTCTACATCACCGACTATGGCAAGGACGGCAAGGGACCGCGGAAGGACGTCGGGAGCGAGTCCGCCAGCGTCGCCCCGGTCCCGACGCCGAGTCCGGAGTCGACGGTGAAGGCCGATTCGGAAACCGCCCCCAAACCGACGCCGAAGAAGAAGGCTGAGAAGGCCGCCGAGTGAGCGACGTCCTTCGACAGGAGTTGGAACGAATCGCGGCCCTGCTCGGCGCCCCCGAGGCGCCGTTCGTCATCGAGCGTCCCCGCGACCCGGATCACGGCGACCTGGCCACCAACTTGGCGTTGCTGGTGGCCAAGACCCGGCGGACCAATCCCCGAAAAGTGGCCGAGGAGGTCGTGTCGGCGCTGGCCCTGCCGGCATCAGTGATCGCCCGGACGGAAATCGCCGGGCCCGGCTTCATCAATTTCTGGCTGGCCAAGGACACCTTGGCGCTCCAGCTCACGGCCATTGTCCAGGCCGGCCCGGCGTATGGCCGGACCGACGGCGGCCGGGGGAAACGGGTCAATGTCGAGTTCGTCTCGGCCAACCCCACCGGACCGCTTCATGTCGGCCATGGGCGAGGGGCCGCGTTAGGCGACGGCATCGCGGCGTTGCTCGAGTGGAGCGGGCATACCGTGGTCCGGGAGTTCTATATCAACGACGCCGGGGCCCAGATCGACAAGCTGGCCCTGAGTCTCTGGGCCCGAGTCCAGCAAGCCGCCGGGCGGCCCGCCGAGGTGCCCGAGGGCGGCTACCACGGCGAGTACCTGATCGAATCCGCCGCCGCGCTGGTGGCCGCCGAAGGCCCCGGGGTCGCGGACCGCCCCGAGGCGGAGGCGGTTCCGATCTGCCGGGCGTTCGCGCTCGCGAGTCAACGGCTGGAACAAGACCAGTTGCTCGGGGATTTCGGCGTTCGGTTCGACGTCCACACGTCGGAACAGTCGCTGTATGACGACGGCAACGTGTCGGTTGCGCTCCGGCTTCTCGACGGCAAGGGGCTGCTGTTCAGCCAGGAGGGCGCGACCTGGATGCGGACCACCTCGTTCGGGGATGACAAGGACCGGGTCATCCAGAAGAGCGACGGCAGCTTCACGTATCTCGCACCCGACATCGCCTACCACATCGACAAATTCGCCCGGGGGTTCGATCTATTGATCGACGTCTGGGGGGCCGATCACCACGGGTACATCCCGCGGTTGCGGGCGGTTCTGGTGGCGCTTGGACACCCGGCGGAGAGCTTCGAAGTGCCGCTGGTGCAACTGGTAAAGGTCGTCCGGGGCGGCGACGAAGTGAAAATGTCGAAGCGGGCCGG
>JANMHX010000036.1:0-2155 GCA_031375485.1 Gemmatimonadota bacterium
GCTGGTACAGGACGACGAGGAAGGTCGACACGAAGGTGCCGGCCGCATGGTAGGCCGGCTTGGAACCGGGCGGCAGTACCACCGGAATCAGGCCGAGCGCCGTGGCCAAGCGGCGGCCGGCCCGAATCGCCCTGGCATCGCCCTCCAAGCCGGCAAACGACCCTGGAAGACGGGCCGAAGCCGCGGCGGCCACCGCCACGCTTTGGAGTGGGTGCATGGACCCGAGGGCCGCGCCGGTGAGCCGGAGCGGTTTCAGGGCCGTCTGGTCAAGCGCCCCGGATAGATGCAGCACCACCTGCTGGCGGCCGACGACCCCAAGGTCGGCCAGTTGGCGCGAGGCCGGCCAAATCTGATCGTCGGGGGTGGCCACCAAGATCCACCGAACCCCTCGATAGGCGGCCGGATCGTCGTGCGGGAACACCGGCGCCGGGAGATTCCGGCCACCCCGGCGCACGACATAACGAACCCGCACGCCGGCCTCCATCAGGCGCTGACCCAGGGTGCGGCCAAGGCGGCCGGCCCCGATGATGGCGATCGATGGGAGGCCGGCCACGTCAGGCCGGGTCGAGCGCCGCGATCAAAGCCTGCCGGGTCTTGGCCCGAGCGAGCAACCGTCGCGCGAGTTCCAGAGCCGGATCACTGGATCGGCTCGGCTCAACGCCCACCGCGATCTCGCGGTCGGGAACGATGCCGCCGCCGCCGAGGATCGTTCGGCCGGCATCGGTCTTGAACCGGGGTCTCGGCGGTACGCTGTCGGTTGGTGCGTCGGAGGCGGAGGGCAGCCGGAACCGCTGGAGCGTCCGGCCGCTCGGCGAGATCCACAGCGCCGTGGTGAGCCGAAGAATCGACCCGTTGCCTAACGGGAAGTACGATTGGCGGGCGCCCCGCCCGAACGTCGTCTCGCCGACGATGGCGGCCCGGTCGTGATCTTGGAGCGCCGCCGCGACCACCTCGGCGGCGCCGGCGGTGGCCCGATCGACGAGCACAACCACGGGCACGGAGCCCGTGGCCGTCGGGCTCTGGTCCCGGAACGCGATCGAGTCGGTGCCGCTCCGGCCTCTGACCGTCACGATCAGATCCCCCTGGTCGAGCAACCCCTCGGCCATCGCGACGGCATCGGCCAACGAGCCCTCGACGACACCGCGGAGATCGATCACGACCCCGCGCCCCCGGGGAGCGACGGCCGAATCGAGAACCGCGCGCGTCATCGCCACGGTGGCGGAGTCGATCTGACGGATCCGGAGCTCGACGATCGACCCGTCGCCGGACGAGGCCGGGCCCGGCAGGGCGGGAACCGGCCCGCGGACGATCGTCACCCAGAGGGGAGCCGACTGGCCCTCGCGGCCCAGCCGGATTCGAACCGACGTGCCCGAGTCGCCATCGATCAGCCGCGCGACCTCCTCCGGCCGCCGGTTCTCCACGGTGGTCTCCCCCACCCGGACCACCGCGTCACCCGGACGAATCCCGGCCGCCGCCGCCGGAGACCCCGGAGCGACCGCCACCACCTCGACGAAATCCTCGACCCGGTCGAGATACACGCCCTGCGCCGGGCGGGCCCCGATCCGATCCGACTGGGCGGTATCCGCGGCCGACACTAACGCCGCATACGGATCCAGTAACTCGCCCAGCACGCCGGAGGTGGCCAGCCGGTAGGCCCCGGATTCATCGAGTGAATCGACCGCATAGCCCCGCACCGTTTGGAGAACTGCGGAGAAGAGTTTGGTCGGCGACATCGAGGGCGCCGAGGTCGAGGCCGCCCCATCACCGGCGCCCATGGTCGCGAGCCCCCGACGAAGCAACCACCCGCCGGCGAAGAACGTCCCGACGGCCACCACGAACAGCCCGATCCACTTGAACCGCATCACGATACCTTTGCTCGGCCGGCGCCGAAGAGATCGGACCGGACGTTGCCGAGAATGTCCCACACCCGTTCGGAGAGCATCGCGGGCGAGCCCGTGGCGTCCAGATGAATCACCCCGGGGCCGGTCGCTTCGTGATAGGCGGCCCGAACCCGGCGATGAAAATCCACCGACTCCCGGTCGAGGCGGTCACGCACCTTGCCCTGCTGGAGTTGGCGGGCCTCGCCGACCTCCGGCGGTACGTCGAGGACCACGGTCAGATCGGGCGTCAGCCCGCCGGTGGCGGCCCGATTGAC
>JANMHX010000061.1:0-10825 GCA_031375485.1 Gemmatimonadota bacterium
CCCTCGACCATCCCCATGGGCTTGGGACTGCCCGAAATGAGCGTGGCACGCCGGTCGAGCAGGTCGGCCCGGAGATTCGTGTGGCTTCCATGGGCGTCGTTGACCACGACCTCGGTGGCGCCGGCCTCGAACGCGCCGGCAATGGCGGCGTTGGTCTCCGCCAGCATCAACGGGCGGGCCCATTCGTAGTCCGACCCGCCGGCCTGTGCGTTGGATACCACACCGGCAATGCCCTCCATGTCCACGGAGATATAGACCTTGAGTTTCTGTTGGGCGCTCGCGGGAGTCGCAGCAAGCACGATCAGGAACAGGGCGGCACGAACGGGTACGGGCATGGGGTGAGACTCCAGTCGGGAATGTGAGTGCGGGTTACGGGTGTTCGGGGCCGACAACCGCCTCGGCTTCGATCTCGACGCGGTACTCCGAGCCGATCAATTCGGCTCGAACCAGCGTGTTGGCGGGCTGGATGCCGGCAAACCGCTCGCCGTGGGCCCGGGCCACCGGCTCCCAGTCGGCGAGGTCGCGGACGAAGATCCGGGTGCGGACCACGTGGTCCAGGCGTCCGCCGAGAGACTGAATGGCGCCTTCGATCTTGTCGATGACCGCGTGGGTTTGGGCGATCGGGTCGTCGCCGCCGATCAGCCGGTTGCCGTGGGTGGCGGTGGTGCCGCTCACCAGGATTCGGTTGCCGGTCCGGATCGCCCGGGAGTAGCCGGCCAACGTCTCCCAGTCCGTGCCGGACTGAGCCAACATCTTGCCGCCAGGGCCCGGCCGAACGGGGTAGGGAGGCGGAAACGCATCGACATGATGGCTCAAATCGCCGGAGGCGGTCAGGTACGGTGGCTTGCGGTACTCGTCGCCTGAGTCGCCGGGGATCGGCGGGAGCGGGTCGGTGACGGCGGCCAGCTCAGCGCGGTCGGCGTCGGACAAGTCGAACCCAAACACCCGAAGGTTGTCGGCGAGGTGACTCGACTGTCCAAGTCGGGCCCCGATAATCACCGCGCCGACGCCGGCGTGGTCCAGGATGTACCGGGTCGCCACGTTGGCCATCGATGCCTGGTGCCGGAGGGCGATCCGATGAACCACCGCCAGCACCCGTTGAAGCGCCTCCCACCCGCCGGCTTCCGCCACGAACCGCCCGTACTTCATCTCCGACCACGTGGCCCGGTGGCCGGACGACGGCGCCGGCTTGCCGAGCCACCGTTCGGTGAGATAGCCCCCGGCCACCGTCCCGTAGCACAGGAGCTTGACGCCGGCCGCCGCCGCGAACGCGGTCATCGCCCGGGCCGGACGCCGGTCGAGTAACGAAAAGCACACTTGGTTCGACACCACGGGAATTCCAGAGGCCAGGACGACCCGGAGATGCGCGGTGTCGAAATTCGTGAGGCCCAGGTGTTTGACCAGACCTTCCTGACGGAGTTCGTCGAGCCAAAACAACCGGTCGAGCCAACTCGGATCGGCGTAGTTCCAGGCGTGGAATTGGAGCAGATCGAGGGTGGACATCCTCATCCGGTCGAGCGCCCGGCCGACCGCGGCCCGGACCTCGGCTCGACTGCCGGCCTCCGGCGGTGGCACCCATTTCGTCAGCAACTCGACCGGGGGGGCATCGGCGCGGCTTCGGAACCGCCCCGCCACGATCTCGGCGGAGCCGTAGTGGTCCGCCATGTCGAAGCTGGTGAGCCCGCCGGCGGCATAGGGGCCCATCGCGGCGGCCGTGGCATCGAGGTCGATCACCCGGCCGTCGCGTTCCATGTCGGCGATCTGCCAGAGCCCGGTCACGACCCGCGATATCTCCAAGCCGGCCCCCAGCCGGCACCGCGCCACGGGTGTCATGTCAGGCCGGAAGGAACGTGAAGATCAACACCCCGAGGACGAACCAGATCGCGGCATAGGCGAATTGGTAGCCGATGAAGCGACGGAAGTCGATTCGGGCCATGCCGGCGCCGATCGCGGCCCAGAACGGCGTGATCAAGTTGCCCATTTGATCGCCGATCCCGACCGCGAGGAGCCCCCGTTGGACCGACACCCCGACCGCGTTGGCGGCGGTGGTGGTCACGAAGCCTTGGATGACCCATTGGCCGCCACTCGACGGGACGAACGACGCCACGATCGTTGAGGCGAGCGCCGTCAGGAACGGGAACGTATAGCGAGTGGAAATCGCGGCAAACGCCCCGGCAAATTCGGCCCCCACGGTCGTATACTGGATCAGACCAGCGACGCCGCCGTACAGATGGTACATCACCACGATCGGCCAGCAAGAGAGGATGGCCGTCTGGAGTGCTTTGGTGAAGTTCTTCACGTTGCGATGGACGAGCAGCGCAAACGTCAGCAGGATCGTGTTCAGTGAGTTGAGGTCGAGGCCCAGGTTCTTGACGGCGAAATGGTAGTACACCCACGCCGCGAGCGCCGCGCAGAGTACCAGCAGCGGAATCGAACTCCGCTCCACGCGGTCCGACATCGATGGGGCAACCGCCGTGGTCATGTCCAACGGCTCCGCCTCGGCCACCGCGATCGGGTTGGCGAGCTGATAGGCGTCAGGGAATCTCGATAAGGGTTCGGGCCGGCTGGGGTTGAGCCACCGGGCCGCGATGATCACCGCCAGGAAGAACACCCCGATGAAGATCAGCGTGGCGGGGGCCCACAGGGTGGTGGTGAGCGCCATCAACCCGGTCTGCTTCTCGAGGAAGTGGCCGGGAGTATTCATCAAGAGCGCGGCGCTCGACGAGAGACCGTACTGCCAGATGGAGCCGGCGGCGGTGGTCGTGGCGAGCAGGAATGGGAAGTCGATGGAAATCCCCTTCTGCTCCGCCTCGCGGGCAAAGTAGATCGCCACCAAGGGGCCTAACGCCAACGCCAGGCCCCAATAGAGATAGGCGAGGCACGCGACCACGAAACACGCGAGCGACACGACGCCGCCTCGGGTCGTGGGGATCCGCGACAGCCGGGCCACCAGCCGGCGAAAGACCGGGGCGGCGCCGAGGGTCGAGCTCAGGACGAGGATCAAGGTCATCTGCATGGTAAACGGCAGCATCATCCAGAGACCGCGATAGAACGCGTCCATTACGGTGGCGCCTGAATTCCCCATGGCCAGAGCCGCCAAGGCCAGCAAGACTAGCATCGCCACGGCGGTGGACATGGCGTCCGGGATGATCCGGCCGATTACCTGGGCGAATCGGGTCAGCCGGTCGACTGGGGCCGGGGGGGTGACAGCCGTCATGGAGCCTTGGTCGTAGGGGTCAGCGTAACCTACCGCCCGGGTCGCGGTTGCTCCAGCCCATTGCCCGGTCTCGTCAAGCGGCGGCGAGTTCCTTGAGCGCGGTGACGAACCGGTCGAGCTCGGCGGTACCGATAAACACCTGCGGCGTGATCCGAACGCCTTGGACATTGGCCGTGTTGATGGCCACGGTCCAGATTTGGTAGCGGTCGAGCAACGTCTTGGCCAGGTCGCCGGGCGCGAGGCCTTCGATCCCCACGTTGGCTATGGCGCAGGAACGGCGCCGGTCGGCGGGTGTGTTCATCACGATGTTCTTGACGCCGTGGACCCGGTCGGTCCAGTAATTCTGGAGATAGCGGAGCCGGGCTTCCTTGCGCGCGATCCCGATGCTCTCGTGGAAATCGATCGCATCCATGATCGCGAGGTCGGTGTGCACGGGATGGGTGCCGGTATGGTTCAGCTTCCGGATATCGGTGTCGGCAACGCCCGCGTCGCCATAGATCGGCCAGAGCCCCGCGATCTTGTCGGCCCGGACGTACAGGAGGCCGGCGCCCAGCGGGGTGCCAAGCCACTTGTGAAGACTGGCGCCGAAATAGTCGCCCCCCAAATCGGGGATCGCGAACTCGAGTTGGGCAAACGAATGAGCGCCGTCGACCATCACCGCAACGCCCTTCTGGTGCGCCATGTCCGCGATCTTCCGGACCGGGAGAATCTGGCCCGAGATGTTCACCATGTGGGCCACCATCAGGAGCTTGGTCCGAGGGCCGATAGCGTTGGCGTACAACTGCACGATCTCCTCGTCCGAGGCGGGATTGATCGGCAGGGACACGATCCGGTTGACCATTCCGTGGCGCCTCGCTTGCAGCGCGAACATGTCCAGCATCGCGCCGTAGTCTTGGGCCGCCATGACCGCCTCATCACCCGGGCGCCAGTCGTAGCCGGCGATGACGGTATCGAGGGATTCCGTCGTATTGCGAGTGATGATCAGCTCGTCGGCCGAACAGCCCGCCATCGCGGCCAGCCGGCGCCGGACGGCGAGCTTGTCGTCGGCCTGGCGGGTCCGCATGTAATAAGAGGCGCTGAGGTTGATCTCGCGCACCTTCCCTATGAAAGCGTCCAACACCGCCTCGGCCTGCATCGAGTAATAGCCGTTCTCGAGGTTGATGTAGTCGGTGGTCAAGCGGTACTTGCCCCGAATGGTTCGCCAGAACTCCTCGTCTTGGGCCAGTTGGTCGGGTGCCAGCCGGGCGTATGCCGCCAGCCGGTCGGCGCCGAACAGGAGGCCCAGCCCGGCGCCGCCCAGGGTCTGCACGAAGGTCCGCTTATTCATGAGGTCAGTCCCCAAAGGGAGATTTCTTGGCCCGGGGCTTCGGGATCGGGGCCGAGTCGAGCAGCTTCTGCAGTTCTTCCCGGCTCAGTTCGAAGGGGTCCTTCTCGTACCCGGGTGAGGGCGCGTTCCGCGGCTGGTGGGGATTGCCGCCGAACGGGGCCAGGTCCCAGTCGGACCGGGTCCGGGGCCGGACTTCCCACTCGTGTCCGTCGCGATCGACGAATTTTCGGAACGCCATTGAGAAGCTCCCTTAGTAGCGCCAGCTCAGTGTGTCGGCATGCGGCGGGCCGTTCTTCCGGATCTGCTCAATGATCCGGGGCATGAACATCTGATGATAGCGGAGTCGTGTGTAGGCGTTGGAACGGGTGTGGTCGCCGTTCCAACAGTGTTCGGCCCGATCCCCGTAGTCAACGACCGCCTCGGCCGCCGGAGTGGCCGTCTTCAGAAAATCCTCGACCAGGTAGACGGCGTTGTTCAGGTAGTAGTTGTCCATGTCGCCGACGTAGATGTGGAGCTTGCCCTTGAGCTTGGGGCCGAGGGTCTTCCAATCCCGCTGCAGGATGTGGGAGAGGTCGTAGTGTTCTTTCCAGTACTGGGCCACTGTGGAGTCGATCCGCCCGGTCACTTTGTCATAGATCGGCTTGGGATAGCCGTCCGGTCCGACCGGCGAGAAGACCGACTGCCAGACATCCCATTGGCCGCCGCTTCGGCCCTTGGTGGCGATCGCCAGTTCGTGGTAGTTGCCGTCTTGGACGGTGGCGTCGACGTGGCCGAGGTAGTTGCGGTGGCCGGGGCGGAGGGTCCGCTTCCACTTGGAGTCGGGCCAATAGGCGTTCGACTCCCGATAAAGGTCGATGTTGGTAAACTGCCGAAAATCGATCGGGTCGGGACAGGCCACGAACGCCCCGTTGAATTCGTCGGGATAGAACATCTGCACCGCCATGGCTTCCCAGCCGCCCGTCGAGCCGCCGTAGGTGATCCGGGCGTATCCCTGGCCGATGCCGCGGTACTTCCGCTCGATATGGGGAATCAGCTCCCGCATGATCGCGTCGCCGTAGGGGCCGTTGTTGGCGGAATTGACGGCGTAGGAATCGTCATAGTATGGCGTCGGGTGCTGAATCTCGATCAATAGGGCGCGGGGAAAATTGGGCCCGGTCCAGTCCTGGTAGAACTGATGGGCCAGGGTCTGCTGAATCCGGTTATAGCCCGCCAAGCTGAACCGGGTGCTATAGTCCGGCTTGAGGTTCGGGTCAGGCAGTTCCGGGCGGAACCCCTCGAATTGCGCCGGAAAGTGCCCATGGCTCACCACCAGCGGGTAGCGAGCCTCCGGGTGACGATCGAACCCCTCCGGCAACAACACCCACGCCGCCAAGAAGGTCGGCGTCCCCCAAAACTCCGTCAGGAGTTTGCTCTGAATCCTCTCGTACCTCACATACTCCGACGTCACCGGCGCCGCCGCCGCCGGCACCACCTCCGTCAACTCCAGCCGAGTGCCGAGCGCCGAGCCCCGAGTGCCGACCGCCCCGATCTCGACCCACCTCGGAACGCTAAAAAGATTCCCCGGCTTGCTGTTCCACTGCTGCCCCTCGCCCTGATCGGGCGGCAGCTTGACGATGTGGCCGTCGCTCCGGCGATAGGTCTGGTACCGGTTGAGCACGGCTTGCACCCGGTAGCGTCCCGGCGGGACGTCCTTCAGGCTCCGGAGCGGGTAGCCCCAGGCCTTGGCGTCGACCGTGACGGCCTGTCCGGGCTTCATGCCGTCGACGTCGATCCCGAACACCAACTGCGTGGTCAGGCCGTCAGCGATCTGAAATCGGGGTTCCGCCGTCGAGTCGGTCGAGAGGAGGAGGAGGACCCGTCCGTCCTGAGCCGTGGCGGACCGGCTAGCGGGAAACGAGACCGAAAAACGGGGCGGGGTCTGGGCGGGCAAGGGGAGTGCGCTTGCCAAAGCCGCGGCCGATACCAAGACGAGGGCTGTTTTCATCCCCTAAGATGCCGCCGCCGGGGCGCCTTGTCAGGGGGCGCCCTTAGCCGACCATACTCTTCAGGACGAACATCACGTTGGCCGGCCGCTCCGCCAGCCGCCGCATGTACCACTTGAACCACGCGTGGCCGTAGCTGATCAGGACTTTCACCGTTTCGCCTTGGGCGACGAACTCCCGTTGGGCGGCGGTCTGAATGCCGTACAACATGTGGATTTCGTACTGGCCCGGCTTGACGCCCCGGTCCTTGGCGGAGGCGATGATCCGCCGAAGCAACGCGATGTCGTGGGTCCCGAACACCGCGAGCCCGCCATAGGTCTTGACGCCCTCCAGCATCTTGAGCGAAAGGTCATAGAACGCCAAGTCGTTGTCGCGTTTGACCGGGAACGCGATCGTCGCCGGCTCGGCGTACGCCCCTTTCACCAGCCGAATCCACGGTTTGATCGGCAGGAGGCCGTCGATGTCCTTCGGGGTGCGGAACAAGTACGACTGGATGGCCAGGCCGACCGGTTCGTGCTTGGCCTTGAGCTCCCGGTAGAGCCCGAGGGTCCGGTCGACGTAGCTCGCGTCCTCCATGTCGATCCAGAGCGATGACCCCGTGCTGACCGCCTTGGCCGCGAGGGTGTGGAGGTACTCCAGGCATTTGTCGGCGCTCAAGTCGAGTCCCAATTGGGTCGGCTTGATCGAAATCCAGGTGCTGAGCTTTCGGGCCGCCAGTTGGTCGAACACGTCGAGGTAGTGGTCGCGCACCGCTTCGGCTTCGGCCTGTTTCGTCAATCCTTCGCCCAGCCGGGTGAACAGCGACCCCATGCCCTGGCTCTGGAGCGTGGCGGCCGCGCCGATCGCGTCCCCCAATTCCTCGCCGGGCATGAACCTACGGATGGCCCGCCGGGAGAATGACCGGCGCGACATCTGATCGGCCAGCCAGTGGCTCTCGGCGGCCCGAAGCAGGAGAGATCTGGCAATCGACATGGTGATCCTTGTGCGGCGGGTGGATTCCAGGGCCAAATATAACCGCCGCCGACCCGATCGCCCGGGATGCATGACCCGGCGGGGCGGGTTCCGGTGTAGCCTTATATTGGGGGATGTTCCCGTACAAGGACGACAATCCGACCCTGGCCACCCCGGTCGTCACCTTTCTGCTGATCGGGCTCAATATCGCGGCCTGGGTGTTTCTCCAAGGCTTCGGGACCGAACCGCAGTTGTCGGCATCGGTCTGCGAGTTGGGGCTGATTCCCGGTGCGGTGCTCGGCAACCTGGCCCCCGGAACCCCGGTGCCGGGCGCCGGGGCGATGGGCTGCGAAACGACGGCCGCCAACTGGCTCACTGTCCTGACCTCGATGTTCCTTCACGGCGGGTGGTTTCACCTGCTCGGCAACATGTGGTTTCTTTGGGTCTTCGGCAACAACGTCGAAGATTCCATGGGGAAAGTCCGGTTCCTGTTGTTTTATCTGGCCACCGGGGCCGCGGCGGCGGCCGCCCAAGCGGCGGTGAACCCGAGTAGTGCGATCCCGATGGTCGGGGCGTCCGGCGCGATCAGTGGCGTCATGGGGGCCTACATCATTCTCTACCCGAAGGTCCGGGTCCACATGATCGTATTCCTAGGCATCTTCATTACCCGGATTGCGGTCCCCGCCGTGGCGATGCTCGGCTATTGGTTCCTGCTCCAGCTCGTTGGCGGCATTCCTACCCTGCAATCCGAATCGGGCGGGGTCGCGTTCTGGGCGCACGCCGGGGGGTTCGTGGCCGGCATGGTGTTCGTCCTGATGTTCCGGAATCCCGATCTGATTGCGGCCCGGGTGGCCCATCGGATGCCGGGATAACCCAGTGAGCCTGCTGCCCCGCAATCCCGGCCAGGCGCTCGATCTCGATTGGGTCCGGGAGGTCCGGATCAACCGGAGCGCGGTCGAGCGCCGGGCCGACACGCTGACCAAGCGCCGGACGGTCAAGAAGGAGTGGCAACTCGGGTGGCTGGTCCGGGCGGTGACCCTGATGGACCTGACGACGCTCTCGGGTGACGATACCATCCGGCGGGTCGAGCGGCTCTGCGCCAAAGCCCGCCGGCCGGTCCGGGACGATCTGCTCGAAGCGTTGGGCCTTGCCGACCGGCCGATTCAGGTGGCGGCGGTCTGTGTGTATCACGTCTTCGTCGAGGCTGCCGTCCGGGCCCTCGAAGGGAGCGGGATTCCGGTGGCGGCGGTCTCCACGGGGTTTCCGGCTGGGCTCTCGCCTTTTGCCCAGCGGGTCGAGGAGATCCGGGCGTCGGTCGCGGCCGGCGCCGCGGAAATCGACATCGTGATCACCCGGGCCCACGTTTTGGGTGGCAACTGGCCGGCCTTGTACGACGAGGTCCGGACCTTCCGGGCCGCCTGCGGCGATGCCCACCTCAAGACGATTCTGGCCACTGGAGAGCTCGGCACCCTTCGCGATGTCTATCGGGCCAGTCTCGTTTGCATGATGGCCGGCGCCGATTTCATCAAGACCTCGACCGGCAAAGAAACCATCAACGCGACGTTGCCGTTCGGATTGGTAATGTCGCGGGCCATTCGAGCGTACCAGGAACGCACCGGGTATCTGGTTGGATTCAAGCCGGCCGGCGGGATCCGGAAAGCCAAGGAATCCCTTGACTGGCTCGCGCTGATCAAGGAAGAACTGGGCGACCGCTACCTCCGGCCGGATTTGTTCCGGTTCGGCGCCAGCGGGCTCTTGACCGATATCGAACGCCAACTCGAATTCCACTTGACCGGGCGATACTCCGCCGCCCACCGTCACCCGCTACCCTAGCCAGCGCCGAGAGTCCTGTGTCGAGAACCGTTCGCGATGCCTTCGATTCGATGGCCTGGGGCCCGGCCCCCGAGTCTCCTGCTGTGGCAAACGCCTGGCTCGACGGGTTCGGCCGCCGGTTCGGTCATTTCGTCGGGGGCCGGTTCACCGCGCCCGGGGCTGACCTGTTGGTCACGGTGAATCCGGCCACCGGCGCCCGGTTGGCGGAGGTGACGCAAGGTACCTCCGCCGACGTCGATGCCGCCGTCGCCTCGGCGCGGGCGGCCGCTGCCGGGTGGGTCGCGATCGGGGGCCACCGCCGGGCCACCCATCTCTACGCGATAGCCCGGCAGGTCCAGAAACACAGCCGGCTCCTCGCCGTCCTCGAGAGCCTCGACAACGGGAAGCCGATTCGGGAATCCCGCGACATCGACATTCCCCTCGTGGCGCGGCACTTCTACCACCATGCCGGATGGGCTGAGCTGATGGCGACGGAGCTTCCGGGCTACGGCCCGGTCGGGGTCGTTGGGCAGATTATTCCGTGGAACTTCCCGCTCCTGATGCTGGCCTGGAAGATTGCTCCCGCGCTGGCCATGGGGAACACCGTCGTCCTCAAACCGGCCGAGTACACTCCACTCACCGCGCTCTTGTTCGGGGAGATTTGCGCCGGCGCCGGATTGCCGCCGGGCGTCATCAATATCGTGACCGGCGATGGCCGGACCGGCGAGGCACTCGTCAATCATCCCGATGTCAATAAGATCGCCTTCACCGGTTCCACCGAGGTGGGCCGGGCCATCCGGATCGCCACGGCGGGCAGCGGGAAAAAACTCTCCCTCGAACTGGGCGGAAAGTCGCCCTTCATCGTGTTTGACGATGCCGATCTCGACAGCGTCGTCGAAGGTGTGGTCGACGCGATCTGGTTCAACCAGGGCCAGGTCTGCTGTGCCGGGTCCCGGATCTTGGTCCACGAGCCGGTGGCCGACCAACTTTATGCCAAACTTCGCGCCCGGATGGAAAAGCTTCGCCTCGGTGATTCGCTCGACAAGGCCATCGACATCGGCGCGATCGTGGCCCCCGTGCAACTGGAACGGATCCGTTCCCTGGTGACCCAAGGTGTGGCGGAAGGCGCGACGCTCTGGCAACCGAGTTGGGAGTGTCCGACCGACGGCCTCTACTATCCCCCCTCGCTGTTGACCGAGGTGGCCCCGGCATCCACCGTGGCGCAGGTCGAGATCTTCGGCCCAGTGGTCGTGGCCATGACCTTCCGCACTCCGGCCGAGGCCGTCGAACTCGCCAACAACACCCGGTTCGGCCTGGCCGCGAGCCTCTGGACCGAGAACGTCAACACCGCCCTCGACATCGCCCCCCAAGTCAAAGCGGGCACCGTCTGGATCAACTGCACCAACGTCTTCGACGCCGCCAGCGGCTTCGGCGGCTACCGGGAAAGCGGCTTCGGCCGCGAAGGCGGCCGCGAAGGCCTCTATGAGTACGTGACTCGGCACTCGGCACTCGGCGCTCGGCACTCGGCACTCGACG
>JANMHX010000072.1:0-30853 GCA_031375485.1 Gemmatimonadota bacterium
GGCCTGGCCGTCCCGACGGCGGTGATGGTGGCCACCGGGAAGGGAGCCGAACTCGGGATTCTGATCAAAGGGGGCGAAGCGCTCGAGCGGGCGGGGGGGCTCGATCTCTTGTTGCTGGACAAGACCGGCACGATCACGTTAGGCCGGCCCGACGTGGTGTCGGTCAGCACCAGGGACACCCTGGCGGCGGCGGCGGCCTTGGAGCGGCTGTCGGAACATCCCTTAGCCGAGGCGATCGTCCGGGCGGCCCGGGACCAGGGGCTCGAGGCCCGGCCGGTCGAGGGATTTCGGGCCCTGCCCGGCCTCGGGGCCGTCGGGGTCGTCGACGGGGCGTTGGTGGTGGTCGGCAATGGCCGGTTGATGGATGAGTATGGGATCCGGGTTGACCCGGCCACCATCCCGGGGACCGGGACCACCGTGTTCGTCGGGAGCAACGGGGCGCTGCTCGGTCACCTGACGTTGGCCGACCGGCCCCGGCCGAGTTCGAAGGCGGCCGTGGCCCGGCTCAACGCGATGGGGCTCGGTGTGGCGATGGTCACCGGCGACCGTCGGGTCACCGCAGAGGCCATTGGGCGGGAGGTCGGGATCACCGACGTGGTGGCGGACGCGATGCCGGCGGACAAGATCGCCGAGGTCGGCCGCCGGATCGACCGGGGATTCTCGGTCGGCATGGTCGGCGACGGGGTCAACGATGCTCCGGCCTTGGTCAAAGCCAACGTGGGTTTCGTGATGGGATCAGGCACCGACGTGGCCATTGAGGCCGGCGATATCACCCTGATGCGGCCGGATCTTCACGCGGTGGCTGATGCGGTCGAGTTATCTCGCCGGGCGCTCCGTCTAATGCGGCAGAACCTGTTTTGGGCGTTCGTCTACAACGTGATTGGAATTCCGGTGGCCGCCGGAGTGCTCTTTCCGGTGTTTGGGGTGCAACTCAGCCCGATCTTGGCCAGTGCGGCCATGGCGATGAGCTCAGTGAGTGTGGTGTCGAATTCCCTTCGGCTGCGCGGGTTCCGGCCGGGGCGCTCGGGCGTGGTTTCTTAAATGGAGCGGGCAAGATGAGCGGAACTCTGGCGCGGAAGGCGGCCGTGGTCGATCCGGATCTCAAACAACGGAATCTGGCTCGGCTGAAAAAAATCGAGGGCCAGGTTCGTGGCCTGGCCCGGATGGTGGAAGAAGACCGGTACTGCGCCGACATCATGACCCAGATTGCCTCAACCCACGAGGCCCTTCGGTCGGTCGGCCGCCAGCTGATGCGTCATCACGTGCGGCACTGTGCGACCCAGGCGGTGCGGGCCGGTGATGCCAGGGCCGAGGCGATGTACGACGAACTGCTCGACCTGATGTACACCCACTCGCGTTAGGGCTTCTCGGCGTTCAGCTGGACGCCGGTTTCGCCGGCCAGGAGCTTGAGCAGGCTCCGGCCGCGTTTGTCGTTGGCATTGATCGAGACGCCGTTGTCGTCGGCCCGCAGGCGGAAGAGTTCTTCGCCGTTTTCTCCGTTGATTTCGATCACGGCGCGGCCATTGCTGGCATCGACCTTGACCGTGCCCCGTTGCCGGCTGCCGTGGCCGCTCGCCACATCGAATTTCGCTTGGCCTTGCACCGACTTTCCGTCCTCGGAATGCAGGTTGGCCGTGAGGCTCCTGACGTCGGATTCGTTGAGCTTTCTGAGGTCCCGATCCCGGATGTACAGCGGCCGGGTCAGGGCGTCGGGCTCGAAGCGCACCGTGCCGATCTCGACGAGGTTGTCGTCAGCAATTTCATCGGCATCGACGCACCGGAAGGAGGCGTCCTTCCGCCGGCCCATGGACTCGGTGGCCAGCTGGCAGTCGCCCAAGTCGTCGGGGGCCCGACCGGCCTCGAGGGCTACGGTCATCCGGACCGACTTGGAATCCCAATCGCCTTCGTGGGAGATGTCGACCGAACGGACCTTGCCGATGCGGCGGCCATCGAGCCGAAAGTTGAGGAGGTCGGTCGGGAGGTTGTGGAGCGCGGCCTGAACCGGCCCGTCGACCGCGGCGGTCTTGAGTTCGTGGATGCCCTTCTTGGCGAGGGTGATTCCGCCCATTCCGAGTCCGAAAATGCCCAGAGCGCCGAGCCCGATCTTGCCCCAGAATCGATCCATGTCATCCCCCGGTTGCCAACGTATGTGCAGAATACGGCCTGGGCTTCGGGAAGGTTTCGTTTTGAGACGGACTATTATTGGCCGTTGGGCCGGAAGGTCAAGTCGAGGGCTAGGAACAAGGCCTTGGCGACTGGATAGAGCCCGATCGGGGCGGCAATCATCACCCCGACGCCGCCGTATAACACCAAGTCCCATGGCGGGTTAGGCCACGTGGCGATGACCACGGCCAGGACCGCCGTGAGCCCGATGCGGCAGGTGGGACAGTGCTCGCGAAGCCTGAAATACGACTCGAAGATGCCGGGGCCGCCGCAGGACGGGCAGCGGCGGGCCAAGGCCCGCCCGGCCAGTCGAAAGAGCCTCACGCCTTGCCGCGGAAACGGTATCCGAGGCCGGCGTGGAGGTGGAGCGCCGCGTTCGGCACCGAGGCGTGGCCGTCGATGACCGGGACCCGGACGTAGGAGGCCGACGCGCGGGCGTCGAGGCTCAGCATCAGCCCGCCGGTGATCGGGAACTCGCGAGTCACCATGCCGAGCACGGAACCGCCGCTCAAGAGGTACCCGTTCCAGCCCCGGTCATGGTCGAGCTTTTTGCTGCGGACCGTGTTGATCGGGTAGGTGATCACCGGGCCGGCCCCGAGGCTGTAGGTCAGGTGTTTCGACCGGAAGGCTCGGCTGACGGTGGCGATGTTGAACCCGTTGGTGATCCGGAACTGCTGGACCTCGGCGGGCGGATTGGTGAGATAGATCTTGTGGTGGGTGTGGTCGAGCCGCCAACCGCGGTTCCCCTTCCACACCCCGATCCGCCAGGCATAGTACCAAGTTGGCCGGGTGGGTTTGGTCGTCCAGTGGGCGGTGAAATTGAGATCGGTCTCCCCGTCTTGGTGGATCGAGATCGGGAGCGGCAGGCTGGCCGCCGATCCGAAGAAGACCTGGACTTCGACCTGCGCGGTTGCCCGGCCTGGTGCGAGCCCGAGGGCCCCCAGCACCAAGGCGGGACCGAGAATTGAGCGGCGCATACGATGAATCATAATCGTTGCGCCGGGGCCGGGTGAACCCTAGCTTGATCTGATGCGATGGATACTGATTGGACTGCTCGCGGCCGGATGCGAGATCCGCCGCGAGGACGCCGTCCGGCCTCCGGTTCCGCCCCCGCCTCCGCTCGCCGGGTTTCGGGTGCCGGTTGACAGTGAGATACCCGCCGATCAAGTGGGGGCGGCCGTCCGGCGAGGCCGGGCCCTCTTGGCCGCGACCCGCGACAGCTTGCCCGGCCACGTGGGGAACCGGTTGCGCTGCACCAGTTGTCATCTCGAGGTGGGGACCCGGCCCGATGCGGCCCCCTGGGTCGGGGTGTACAGCCGGTTCCCGCAATATCGGTCGCGGAACGCGAAGATCAACGTGATCCAAGACCGGATCAACGACTGCTTCCAGCGAAGCCTGAACGGCCAGCCGTTGCCGTTAGGCGGCAAGGATATGACCGACATCATCGCGTACCTGGCGTTCCTGTCGCACGGCGTTGCTCCCCCGGGGGAGGTGCCGGGCCAAGGCTTCGCGAAGATCACCCCGCTCGCCGCCGACCCCGTCACGGGGCGATTGGTGTATGCCGCCCAATGCGCGCGCTGCCATGGGGGCCGGGGCGAAGGCATGGCGAATCCCGACCCCCGGGGCCAGCCGGGCTACTATCCGCCGGTGTTCGGGCCTGAGTCCTACACGATTGGCGCCGGCATGGCCCGGCTCCGGACGGCCGCGTCGTTCATCCGGCACAACATGCCGTTCGACAAGCCGGGCACGCTCACGGACCAGGAGGCGTTCGACGTCGCCTCGTATATCAACGGGCAGGGCCGCCCCGATTTTGCGGCCAAGGCGGAGGACTGGCCCAAGGGTGACCCGCCGCCCGACGTTGCCTATCCCACCAAGGCTGCCGGGGCCAAAGCCCGGCCATAACCCTCGGAGACCACCATGGATTTCGAACCGACCCCGCGACGCGGCTTCTTGGCCGGGTTAGGAGCGCTCGCCGCGCTGACCGTGATACCGGAAGGAGCCGGCGCTGAGGTCGCCGGCAGCGAGCACGACCGATGGCTCGAACCGCTGAAGGGCAAGTACCGCCAGTTGTTCGATTTCAATGCCCACGGCGACGGCCTCCCGATGATCCACATGCACAATTTCATCGAAACGCTCAAGAGCGCGTACGGTGCCAAGCCCGCCGATATCAACGTGGTGGGGACGTTCTACGGCGGGACGACGGCGTTGGCCTGGAATGACGCCATGTGGGCGAAGTACAAGATCGGCACGGCCCTCAACCTGACCGATCCGGAGACCAAGGCCCCGGTAACCCGAAATTGGTTCTTTCAGCCCAAGAAGACCGATCCCGTGTTCTTGAACGGGATGCTGGCGGATGCCTCGATCCAGAACCTGACGGCCCGGGGCGCTACGTTCTTGATGTGCAACAACGCCTTCCGGCTCTGGACGATGCGACTCGCGGGGATGGGGCTGGGGCGGGCCGAGGATATCGCGGCCGATATCAAGGCCAATTTGCTGCCGGGGGTCGTGATTGTTCCGGCGATGGTGATCGCGATTGGCGCGGCCCAGCGGCACGGGCTGACCTATATGCGAACGTAGAGCCGTCAGGTCTTTCCCTTCCACTTGTCGATTTCGCGGCGTTGTTTCTTGCTGGGCCGCCCGGCGCCTTCGAAGAAGATCGGCGCTTGCAGTTTGAGTTTTTCCGAGAGGGCGTGGCGGGCGGCCAGACTGGCGGGGTCCTCACGATAGAGGGTCGCCGCGACGGACGCGGGGCCCCGCCGATCGGCGAGGCCGGTGACATGCAGGCGGTAGTGGTACGGTCCCTGGCGGAGCGAGATCTCGTCGCCCACCTTCACGGCCCGGCTTCGCTTCGGCCGGTCGCCGTTCAGATCCACTTTCCCGCCATCCACAGCCTCCGCGGCCAGGGTTCTGGTCTTGTAGAACCGGGCGGCCCACAGCCAACTGTCCAACCGGACCGACGTTTGGTTTTCGGGCATTCTATTAAGCATAGCTCTGATATTAACTTAGGTGGCCATTCGTCATCTAGAATCTGAGCTAATCCATGGGGCAGGGCCAAGTGCCGGACGCGGAGTCGAAGCTCGTCCCACCCCGGGCCGGGGAGCATTTGGACGTGAAGCTCGGCCTGCCGAGTTTCCCGGTGCTGATGCGGGCCCTGTTCCTGGGCCGTACCGTGCTCGCGGTCACCACCCTCATTCAGGCGGCGCTGGCGTTCAACCATCCGCCCGACGAAGGGGCGGCCTTTGCCCAGTATGTGGCGTTCGTCGCCGTCATCACGGTGGTGTTCGCGTTGGCGGTGACCGCGTACGGCGCCTTCGTGGTTTTTGTCCGGCGGAGCCGTCCGAGCCTCGGATTCCTCCAAAGCCAAGCGGCGATGGACATGCTGCTGGTGACGGCCCTGGTGCACTTCGCGGGGGCCGAGCAAAGCGGTTGGGCGGCGCTCTACGTGCTGGTGATGGCGATGTACGGTCTCCTGATGCCGTTGCGATCGGGGATCGTGATGTCGTTGTTCGGCTCGGTCCTCTTCCTGGCCAATGCCAGTTTTGCCCAGCCGGAGCGGGCCTTGGGCCTCGGCCTGTGGGGCCAGGTGGCGGTGTTCACGGTCGTGTTCATCTTCGTCGCGTTCTCGGGGCACCGGCTGCGGGCGGCCGCGTTGGAGCAGACCCAGCTCGAGAGTGAGCTTGAGCATGTTCGGTTCGAGGCCGATGAGATTCTCCGGAATATTCGATCCGGGGTGATGACCGTCAACAGCCGGGGCGAATTGGCGTTCATCAATCCGACGGCCGAGACGGTGCTCGGGATCGTGGCGGAAGAGTGGTACGGACGCCGGATCATGCCGGAGCTCGCGAAGCGGGCGCCCGAAATGCACGCCGCCATTCAGGCCGGACTCGGCGGCGGTCAGCGGGTCGCCCGGGCCGAGGGGTCGGTCCACCGGCCCGACGGGCGGTCGTTTCCAATCGGCCTCTCGACCACGACGATCCAGCGGGAAGCGGAGCAACTGCCGTCGGTGACGGCGATCTTCAGTGATATTTCCGACGCCCAGTACCTGCAGGAGCTCCATCTGCGGGCGGAGCGGCTGGAGGCGGTGGCGGCGTTATCCGCCTCGCTGGCCCACGAGATCCGCAATCCGCTGGCGTCGATTCGGAGTGCGGTGGAGCAATTGGCCCGATCGCACCGGGACGATCCGGACGAACGGTTGCTGGGCGATCTGGTGCTCCGGGAGAGCGACCGCTTGAGCCGGTTGCTGGGCGAGTTCCTCGATTTCTCCCGGGTCCGGGCCAGTCACTTCCGGGCGGTGAATCTGCTGACGGTGTCGAACGACGCGGCGCGGATGGTTCGGGAGCATCCCGACTGTGCCCCGTCGATCGATGTGTCGGTCTCGGGTCCGGCTACGCTGGTCCAGGCCGATGAGGATTTGATTCACCGAATTGTGTGGAACTTGATGCTCAATGCGGTGCAGGCCGTGAAGGGTCCGGGCAAGGTGACGGTGACGATCGACGTGCCCGAGCCCGCCGATTTGCCCCGCGGGTCCGGGCTCGAGCAGGCGGTTCGCCTGCGGGTGGCGGACGATGGCCCGGGCATCGATCCGGAGGTCCGGGACCGGCTGTTCCAGCCCTTCGTGTCCGGCCGCCCGGGCGGCAGCGGGCTCGGCCTGGCCATTGTGCAACGGGCGGTCGAGGCCCATCGCGGCCTGGTGCTGGTCGAGTCTCTGCCGGGCGAGGGAACTACGTTTACCATTCTGCTACACGCGAAGATGACGATGGAGGAGGCGGCATGAGTCAACAACCCTCGATCCTGATCGTGGACGATGAGTCCGGGATCTTGGATACCCTGCGCATTTTGCTCAGGAAGGAGGGCTTCGAGGTCACCACTGCCCAAGGGGGCAAGGCGGGACTCGAACAAATCCGAAGCGGCAATCATGACATCGTGCTGACCGATGTACGGATGCCCCAAGTAAGCGGTCTCGATATCCTGCAGGCGGCCAAGGAGCAGGACATCATGACGCCGGTGCTGCTGATGACGGCGCAGGCTTCGCTCCAGACGGCCGTCGCGGCGGTCAACGCCGGGGCGTTCTACTACATCCAGAAGCCGTTCTCGAACGACGAGCTCCTGGCGATTCTCCGCCGCGCCTGCGAGTTCCGGCAAATCCGGGTCGAGAACCGGCTGCTGAAGCAGGACATCCGGCGCCGGGGCGACCGGCCCACGGTGTCTCGTCCGATCGGGAAGTCGCGGCGGTTCCTCGATTCGCTGCGGCTGGCCGAGGTCGTGGCCCCGACCGATTCGACGGTGCTGATCCAGGGTGAGA
This sequence comes from Gemmatimonadota bacterium, assembly GCA_031375485.1. Taxonomy (GTDB): domain Bacteria; phylum Gemmatimonadota; class Gemmatimonadetes; order Gemmatimonadales; family GWC2-71-9; genus SHZU01. Next base: position 7,466 of record JANMHX010000072.1, read on the forward strand.
GCGGTACCGGCAAGGAAGTGATCTCCCGCTATCTCCACAATCTTTCGACCCGGGCGGACGGGCCGTTCTTGTCGATCAACTGCGGCGCGTTGCCTGAAAACCTCCTCGAGAGCGAGTTGTTCGGGCACGTGAAGGGGTCGTTTACCGGGGCGGTCCGGGACAAGCAGGGACTGTTCGCCGCGGCCCGGGGCGGCACGTTCTTCATGGACGAAGTCGGTGAGATGCCGCCGTCGCTGCAGATCAAGCTCCTTCGGGTACTGCAGGAGCGGGAGGTCATTCCGGTCGGCGCGACGGAGGCGATTCCGGTCGATGTCCGGATCATTGCCGCCACGAACCGGGATCTCGAGGAGGAGGTGCGGCGGGGCCACTTTCGTTCGGACCTGATCTATCGGCTGAACGTCATTGCGCTCGAGTTGCCGCCGCTTCGCGACCGGCGGGACGACTTGGTTCTCTTGATCGACAATTTTCTCCAGGAGCTTTCCTCGGAGCGGTCCGATGCCCCCAAAGCACTGTCCTCGGAGGCGCTCGACGCGGTCATGGTCTATGACTGGCCGGGGAACGTCCGCGAATTGCAGAACGCCCTCGAACATGCCGTGGTCTTGAGCCGGGGCGATGTCATCGATCCGATGAGTCTGCCGGAGCGGATTACCCGGCGCCGCAAGGAGCCGTTGGTGGCGGAGCGTTCGTCGCCCAACCCGTCGCTCGACATCGTGGAGCGGGCCTACATCATGTGGGTGCTCCAGTCGGAGGGCGGCAACAAGACCCGCGCCGCCGAGGTGCTGGGCATCGATCCGTCGACGCTGTACCGCAAGTTGTCGCGGTACGAGGAGCAGACGACCGGTGTCTGACAGCCTTGCACCCGGCGACGCCGCGGGGGCCGAAACCCTCGCGATCATGGCGGCGGCGCCCCAGTATAATGCCTGGCAATACGATCTGATTGCGCCGTGGATTGGGAAGCGGGTCCTCGAGATCGGATCGGGGATCGGCAACATCTCGGAGCATATCCTCCGAGAGCCGCGCGAGTTGGCGGTCCTCACGGACACCGATGCCTGGTACCGGGGTGAGCTGACCCGGCGGCTGGGCTCGCGACCCGAGGTGCGCATCGACAGCCTGACCCTGCCGGACCCGGCCGCCCCGGCGCAGTTCGCCCCCGATCGGCTCGATACAGCGGTGGCGCTCAACGTCGTTGAGCACATCGAGGACGACATCGGCACGCTGGCTACGCTCCGGGGTATCGTGGTTCCCGAGGGTCGAGTCGTCATCTTGGTGCCCGCGATGGACGAGCTCTATGGGACACTCGACAAGGAACTGGGCCATTTCCGTCGGTACACGAGACGGCGGCTTCGGGAGGCTTTCGAGCAGGCTGGCCTCAGAGTCGTCCATATGGAGTGGTTCAACCGGGTCGGAACCTTTGGGTGGTGGCTCAATGCCCGGGTCCGCATGGCCCGCCGGATCCCGATCAACCAGCTCAAGTTGTTCGACGCCTTAGTCCCGGTTTTGCGGTGGGAGCGGTTTCTGCCGCTTCCGTTCGGCCAATCCTTGATCGCCGTGGGGTCGCCCCGATGACTGCTTTGCCCAAACTTTCCGTGCTGGTGCCGGTCTACAACGAAAAGAACACCCTTCGAACCATTATCGACCGGCTTCGCCAAGTACCGCTCCCAATGGAAATCGTGGCGGTGAACGACCGCTCCACGGATGGGAGTGAGTTGATCCTCGATGAAATGCTGAAAGAGAAGCTGATCGATGTGGTCATTCACCAGCCGGTCAATCGGGGCAAGGGTTTTGCGATCCGGACGGGCATCAAGCATGCCAGCGGGGATGTGATCATCATTCAAGACGCCGATCTCGAATACGACCCGATGGAATTCGGTACCCTGCTCGCTCCAATTCTCGAGGGCAAAGCCGATGCGGTCTTTGGATCGCGCTTTCTTGGCGGGCCTCACCGCGTGCTGTATTTCTGGCACTATCAGGGCAATCGGTTGCTGACCCTGGTGTCCAACATGTTCACCAACTTGAACCTTACCGACATGGAGACCTGCTACAAGATGGTCAGGGCTCCCCTGATGAAGTCGCTGATCCTGACGACCGACCGGTTTGGCTTCGAACCGGAGTTGACCGCGCGCCTGGCGCAGGCCAAGGCCAAAATCTGGGAAGTGCAGATCTCCTACTCCGGCCGAACCTACGAAGAAGGCAAGAAGATCGGCTGGAAGGACGGCGTGGCGGCGTTCATCCATATCGTCCGCTTCAATCTCTTTCCTCCGAAGAAGCGGCCCGCCGAGTGAGTGCGGGGCGCCACGGACTCGGTGGATGGACGGCGCGGCTCATCGTAGCCGCGCTGCTCGTTTCGAGCCTGGCCCCGATTCCCAATTGGTTTCCGTCGGAGCGATCGGCGCCCTGGTTCGGTTCCGTGATGTCCCACTGGCTGATCGGCGGGGCCTGGGTCGTGGGCGGGGCGCTGATCCTCGGGCTGGGCTCCCGCCGATGGCCCGGGCTCTGGCGGGACGGCAGTCTCGCCGAGGGCATTGGACGGTTCGATCCGGCGGAGCCCCGGGCGTTGGCCATCGTCGCGGTGCTGGCCACCCTCGCCTATTTGGCCGTGGCGGCGGGCGTGTTCGAGGGGCGCCCGCTGTTGATCGACGAAGTGGTCCAAGTGTTCCAGGCCCGCACCTATGCCGGCGGCCGGCTTTGGCTGCCGGTCGATGCCGACCCTGCGTTTCGAACCACGCTCAATCTGGTCGAGCATCAGGGCCGCTGGTTCGGCCACTTCCCCCCGGGGTGGCCGTTGCTGTTGGTCGCCGGAGAATGGGCCGGAGCTTCGTGGATCATCGGGCCCGTGGTCGGCGGCCTGACGGTCTGGATGTGGGGGCTGGTGCTCCGGCGGATCGAACCGTCGGGGTCGGTTCGGGCCGGGGCCCTGCTGATGTTTGCGTTCGCGCCGTTTACGCTGTTCATGGCGGCCTCGCACATGAATCACGGTCCGGTCCTGCTGTGGCTGATGGCGGCCCTGGCTGGATGGCTGGCGTTGGTCGAGCGGCCCCGGGCGTCACTCGGGTTGGCGGTCGGGCTGGCCCTCGGCATGGCGGTCATTACCCGCCCCGCCGACGCGGCGGCGTTCGCGATCCCGGCGGTGATCTGGGCCGTGATCTGGGCAAGGGGACCGGGCCGGTTGGCGTCGCTGGCGTGGGTTGCCCTCGGGGCCGTGCCGCCTCTGCTCTTGCTTGCCCTGGTGAACGACGCCACCACGGGTTCGGTCCTGACGTCCGGATATCAGCTCCTCTGGGGCCCCAACGTCGGGCTCGGATTTCATCCAGCGCCCTACGGTCCGCCCCATACCATCGGGCGGGGGTTCGAACTGGTGGCGCTGTACCTGCTTCGTTTCAATACGTTCCTGTTCGAGGCGCCCATCCCCGGACTCGTGGTAGCGGGGGCCGCGATTGGGTTGTCGAAACCGCTTGGTTTGGGGGACCGGTACCTGCTCGGGGCCGCCGCCGCCTTGCTGCTCATCTACTTCGCCTATTGGCACGATGGCTTCTTTCTCGGACCGCGGTTTCTCTACCCGATGGTCCCGCTGCTGGCCCTGTGGACCGTGCGGTTGCCGTCGGTCCTGGCGAGCCGGTTCGGCGATGGTCTGGCGCGCCGGACCGCGGCCTACGCCATTACGTTGGCGGTGGCCGGCACCGCGGCTTCAGGCCTCCCGGCCCGGCTCGGGGCAACGTCGGCATTCCAGCCGGTCATGCGATTCGACGCGGAGCGGGCTGCGGCGGCCGCCGGGATCCATGATGCGGTGATCTTCGTCCGGGAGAGTTGGGGAAGCCAACTGCTGGCCCGGATGTGGGCGTTAGGTGTTTCGAAGCCTGACGCCGAGCGATACTATCGGAACATCGACGCCTGCCGACTGGACCTGGCGCTCGGTGGACGGGAGCGGGGCGACACCACCGGCTCGATGGACGCGGTCCTCGACCCGCTGACCGCGGATTCGTCCCGCCTGGTCAAGTCGCCGTTCTCCCCGGACTCCTCGGAGCGGATGCTGCCCGGGTCCCGGTACGACCCCCGGTGCGTGGTCCGGATCAACGAGGACCGGCAGGGGACCACGATCCTGGCCCCGCACCTGCTCGGCCGGCGCTCGGATCTGTGGTTTGGGCGGGATCTCCAGGGGCGAAACCGGTCGATTCTCGCGGCGCGGCCCGGCGCGGCGGTGTACCTGATGTACCAGCCGCCTAAGGCCCCGGTTCCCGTCATCGTGCCCGTCAGCCGGGATTCGATCCTGGCGCTCCCCTAACCGGTGACCGGCTCGGATGGTTCGGGGGAGCGCCCCAGGATGATCTGGATGACCGAGGCCAGCACGAGGACGATTCCGGGCGCGATCATGTTGTACCAGAGGAAGGCGATGTGGAGCGCGCCCTGCTTCTCGAGGACGAAGAGCCCGATAATCACGCCCTGGGAGATCACGGCCGCGATGAATACCGCCGTACCTTGGATCCGCTTGAGGAAGAGCGCGGTGAGGAACACTCCCAAGATCGTGCCGTAGAACACCGATCCGATTTCGTTGACGGCCTGGATCAGGTTGTCGTACAGCGAGAACAGAGCGGCAAACGCCAACGCCAACAATCCAAACCCCACCGTAGCCCACTTGGTGGCGAGCACTTGGCCGTGGTCGGTCCGGGGGGCCTTCCAAAGATCAACGGTGGTCGTGGTCGCGAGCGCGCTGAGCTCGGCGCTGGTACTGCTCATTCCCGCACTGAAGATCATGGCGATCAGGAGGCCCACGATCCCGACCGGCAGGTGCGCCATGATGAACGAGATGAAGATGTAGTCGGCGTCGACCGGCTCGGCATCGGGCAGGTTGGCGGCCAGGAGGGTCCGATACTCGCTCCGGATCTCGCCGTCGCGGTCAAGAGCGGAGCGAACCTCACTGAGGGCGCGGGCAACGGCGGCAGGGTCGGTGCCTCGCTGGGCCTCGAGCAGGGCGGTGGAGCGCTCGGTGATCCGGCCGAGATTCTCGGTGTGCGCCTGTTCGATGGTTTGGGCTCCGGCTTGGGCCGCCGGCGTCAGATTGAGCGCCGTCACGTTGGCCTGATTCCAGTGGACCGGGCTCTGATGAAACAGGTAAAATACGAAAACGAGGACCCCGGTGAGCAGGATCATGAACTGCATCGGGATCTTGAGAACCCCGTTCCACAGCATGCCCCGACGGGCTTCGGCGGCGTTCTCTCCGCTCAAATACCGCTGAACCTGGCTTTGGTCGGTGCCGAAGTAGGCCAATTGCAGGAAGAACCCGCCGATCAGGCCGCTCCAGAGGGTGTAGCGGGTTTCGGGGTTCCACGACAGATCGATGGCGTCGAGTTTTCCGAGCGCCCCCGCGAGCTTGAGGCTCTCGCCGAAGGACATGACATCGCTGAGCGAGTAGACGATCAGTCCGAACGCCACGAACAGACCGCCGAACATCACCGCCATCTGTTGCTTGTGGGTGACCCCGACGGCGCGAGCCCCACCAGTCGTGGTGTAGAGCGTGACCAGGACCCCGATGAAGATGCAGGTCCAGGAGAGCGGCCAGCCGAGGACCTGGCTCAGGACGATACTCGGCCCGTAGATCGTGATGCCGGCGCCCATGCCGCGCTGGATCAGGAAGAGGATGGCCGTGAGCGAACGGGTCCGTTGGTCGAACCGGCGGCCGATGAATTCGTACGCCGTGTAGACTTGCCACTTGTAGTACAGCGGAATGAACACGAAACTGACCACCAGCATGGCCAGCGGCAGCCCGAAATAGAACTGGACGAAGCCGACGCCGTTCTGGTAGCCTTGGCCCGGGGTACTGAGGAAGGTGATGGCACTGGCTTGGGTGGCCATGACGCTGAGGCAGACGGCCCACCATCGGGTGTCGGCACGGCCCCGGAGATACGCCTCGGCCGTGTCCGTCTTCCGGGTCTTCCAGACGCCGTAGCCCACGATGAAGCCGAGGCCGCCGAGCAGGACCAGCCAATCGAGCCAATGCATGGGAGCCAATGATAGCGACATCGGAGTAGATTCGGCGGGGTCGACAGCGGCGGGCCGGACGAGTAACCTGAAGGATGATCGTGCGCTCTTTTTCCGGGTCTCGGTGGGTGGTAGTGGCGGCTCTTGCCGTTGGCGGTCTCTGGTCGTCGGCGCCGGCGCAAACCGGCCGGATTGCCGGCACGGTGACCGATACCCTCAACCGGCGCCGGTTGGCCGGTGCGGCCATCCTGATCGAGGGGCTGAAGCGGGTGATTCAAACTGATTCGTCGGGGCGGTTCGTCGCCGACAGCGTTCCGCCAGGCACCTACCAAGTCACCTTCCGCCACCCGATGCTCGATACGCTGGCGATTCGGGCCACGCCGGTGGCGGTGGTCGTCCCGCCGGGCGGCCTGGCGCGGGCCAGCCTCGGGGTGCCGTCCGGCCGGACCTTTCTCCGCCTTTGCGCCGCCGTGCCCGGGGCATTGAGTCAGGCCGCCGTGTTCGGCCTGGTTCGGGATGCTCTTACCAACGCCCCGGTGGCAGGGGCCGCGATTCGGATCAGTTGGGTTGGGATGGTGGTCGATCAGCGACTCGGCGTGCGGCGGGTGGTCGACGCCCGGGCCGATACGACGGACCAGGAGGGTCGGTACGTCGGGTGCGGGCTCCCGACCGGTTCGCCGGTGACCGTGACCGCCACGGCGCCGGGGCTGACCGGCCTCAGCGCCGAGGTGACGCTCCGGCCCGAGGAGGCGGTCCCGTTTCACATCAGCTTGGCCCCGACCGGAGCCCTGGCGGATGCAGCGCTGACCGGCCGGATCCTCGATGGCGAACGCCGGCCGCTGGCGGGAGCCGACGTCTGGGTCGTCAGCGGCAGCGCCGAAAGCCCGGTGGCGAGGACCGACTCCGCCGGGCGATTCTCGTTGAGCGGGCTGATGCCCGGCACTGGGACGGTGGCCGCGCGACGGATCGGTTCGACCCCGGCCTCCCGGTCGGTGACGCTGGCGTCCGGCGGCTCGACTGAGGTCCAACTCACCCTGGTGCAGCAGGCGGTGGTCCTCCAGGAGCTGACCGTCGAGGCCAAGTCGGTGTCCCGGGCCGCCCGGTCGGGTTTCACCGAGCGGCAGCAACGTGGCTTCGGAAAATTCCTCGATGCCGACGCCTTGAGCCGCCTGGCGGCGGTCGACGTTGGCGGGGTCTTCCGGCAGCTGCCGTTCATTCGGGTTACCGAGCGGTCGGGCGGGTCGGCCTTGATGAACCAGGCGTCGCGTGGCTTCGGGGGGGGCGGACCGTGTGCCATGGTCCTGTTGGTGGATGGCATGGTGACGCCACCGGACGCCCTCCGCGGCACGGCGAAGGAATACATCGACGCGGTGGAGGTCTACAACAACGGGTCCGATGTTCCCATGGAGTACTCCAGCCCGGCCACCGCGTGCGGCGCGGTACTGGTCTGGACCAAACGTTAGGTGGCGCTGATGACTCCGAGTGACAAGGCCGCCCGGTTTCGGGCGTTGCACCAGGGGCCGGGAGCGTTGGTCATCCCCAATCCGTGGGATCCTGGATCGGCGAGGATCCTGGAGGGTCTGGGCTTTAAGGCTCTGGCCACCTCGAGCGGCGCCGCCGCCGGGGTTCTCGGCCGCCGGGACGGCCGGATCACCCGCGAGGAGGCGCTGGCCCACGCCCGCGCGATCGTGATGGCCACCGATCTCCCGGTGTCGGCCGACTTGGAGAAGGGCTTCGCCGACGACCCCGAGGGTGTCGCGGCCACGATCCGGATGGCGGCCGAGATCGGCCTGGCCGGCGGATCGATCGAGGACTCGACCGGCAACCCCGCCAAGCCGCTGTTTGACCACGCCCACGCCGTTGAACGAGTGGCCGCCGCCGTGGAAGCGGCCCGGGGCCGCCCGTTTGTTCTGACGGCCCGGGCCGAGAACTTCGTCGAGGGTCACCCCGACCTCGATGACACCATTGCCCGGCTCCAGGCCTTCGAACGGGCCGGCGCCGATGTGCTGTTTGCGCCGGGCCTCCCCGACCTGGCGTCCATTCGCGCGGTGTGTGCCGCGGTTTCGAAGCCGGTCAACTTCATGGTCGGCATCAAAGGCCGGTCGTTCTCGGTGGCCGAGCTCGAAGCGTCCGGCGTCCGGCGCATCAGCCTGTCGACCTCGCTGTACCGGGCCGCGATGACCGGCCTGATCGACGCCGGCCGCGAAGTCCTGACTCACGGCACCTTCGGGTATCTCGACGGGACCGCCGTCACTACCGACCTTCACACCCTCCTGCGTCCGGCCCCATGAAGAAGACCGTCAACACCAAACGGCTGACCGCGTATCGCCTGACCGATCACCCGCCGGTCATTCGTCCCGGCATCGTGCGGCGCCAGTGGATGGACGAATCGCCGAGCCGGTTTGCGTACCGGTGTTTGCCGCTCACCATTGCCAACAGCTTCGGTTGGGAGCTGTTGAGCCCGACCACCTTCGAGGCAACCTGGAACGGCGGGATGCTCCAGAGCGACATCAGCGTCACCGTCTTGAGTGGCGACCCCGAGGGGGTGATGAGTCACTTCGGCACCGGGGTGCTGACGTTCCACACCGGGTATCTGTTTCGGACCGAGGCCGGGATTTCCTTGATGGCGATGGGGCCGCCGAATTTGCCCAAGGATGCCATCACCGCGTTGGCCGGCGTCGTGGAGACCGCGTGGGCCCCCTATCCGTTCACCATGAACTGGCGGTTCACTCGGCCGAACACGACGATCCGGTTCGAGGAGGGCGAGCCGTTCTGTTTCATCGTTCCGGTGTCGATCGGCACCCTGGAGGGCACCCGGCCCGAGATTGCCGACCTCGGATCCGACCCGAAGACCAAGGCCAAATACGAGGAATGGGTCGCGTCCCGCTCGTCATTCATCGCGGATTTGAAGGTGGAGGGAAGCGAGGCGCGGGACGATAAATGGCAGAAGCGGTACTCCCGGGGACTTGAGCCCGACGGGAAACCGACGCCCTATGACCATAGCTCGGCGGTCACGGTCCGGGAGTTCATCGATCCCGCCGCCGACCGGGCCAAGGGCCGGTAGCCGACCGGATCCGCCCGTCAGGGTGGCGCTGCCGCGCTGGCGGCTTCAAGACATAGACCAGGTAGTCGGCCCGCTGTAGGGCACGATCAGCTTGCCGCGGGCCCAGGCCTTCGCGATCGACTCACGCCCGCTCTGTTCGGCCAGGGGCACCACCCCGGCGAGCGACACCAGGACGAGGAGCGCTTTCATGGATTGGGGGCCCGCGTGCTGTTCGGTGGAAGGAGGAGTGAATCGAGGGCCTGCGTCATCCGTTCGAGCGCCCGCCGAATCCGACCCGCCTCGCGCCCGGCGCGGGCCGGGTCTTGGATGCGAAAGGCTTCCGCCAAGCCGGGGAACGGTTGGCCGTCGTAGAGCGAGTAGATGTTCCACCCATAGACGACATGACGGTACCACCGGGTGGCCGGGTCGCCGTCGTCGTCAGTCAACTGCTGTTCGAGTCGCGCCAGACCGTCGTTGAGCGCGTGCGACACGCCGGGGGCCAGCGGTCCGGCCCGCCGAGCGGAATCGATGCGCGCTTCGAGCCGGGCCGCCGCCAGGCCCACCCGGGCGGCTTGGGCGGCGAGCGGCTCCCAGTCGACGGTCATGCTACCGGCCCACGCTCGGGCGGCCGCCACGGCTTGGTCCAGGGTTGTGGCTGAGTGCGAATATCGAAATGGGAGCACCTCGGCATCGGCCAACCGAATGGCGGCCGTGCCGAGGACTTGACTCAGCACGGCCCCCTGCCGGAAGCCCGGGTCGGCCATCCGTTCGACATAGGTCCGGGAATCCGAGTTCGAATGATAGGTCCCGAACCCGTAGCCGTTCTCGCCGATGAACTCGAGGGAGAGCGTCGGAACGCCGAGGTGGTCCTGGAACGGGACGAAGTCGGCCCCGCTGCCTAACGTCTTGAGTTCCGGCACCCACCCGGACTCCGATCCGGGCCGCTGATCGGCGGGGAGCCGGCGCCACGCGGCGCTTCGCCACCGATCGAACACGGAGGTGCCGCCTTCGTCAACCGAGCGGGCTACATCGGCGACGAAGTCCCGGAGCGACGGCACGCCCCCCGGGTCGAACCGGCCCACGGTGGACATGTCGGTGTTGATATAGGCGACGAGTTCCCGCTGATGGCGGGTGCGAAACTCCTCGGCATACTCGGTCGAGCCGATCAGCCCGAACTCCTCGGCGTCCCAGAAGGCAAAGGCAATGCTCCGCCGGGGGCGCCACCCGGTCCGGGTGAGTTGGCCGAGTGCCCGCGCGGTTTCGAGCAGCACGGCTACCCCGGTCCCCGGATCGACGCCGCCGAAGGTCCAGGCGTCGTGATGGGTACCGAACAGGACGGTTCGGTCGGGATCGTCGCGCCCCCGTAGCGTGGCGATCACGTTCCGAATCGGCCGCAACCCGTTGGCCATCGACACCGACACCCGGGCCGCGGCCGGTCCGGGGCCGACCCGATAGCGAAACGGAAACCCGCCTTGAAACCCGTCCGGTCCGTCCGGTCCGCCTAACGCACTGAGGAAGGGTTCCGCCTCCGCGGCACTCAGCACCACGACCGGAATGGCAGGCAGAGTCGGGGCGGTGGCCGGGTCGAGGCGGCGCGCCCCGGCCACCGCGGCCACGCCGGGGGTCAACGGGTCGCCGTGCCAGAACCAGCTCAGCTTGGCGTTGCCCCGCTGGACGAGATCGCGGGCGCGCCACGGGCCGTCCGGCCAGACCACGCCCCGGGCCGATCCGTCGTCGGCCGGGTCGCTGTAGAGGATCACCGCGGCGGCGCCGGCCGCTTCGGCGGTGTGGACCTTCACCGCCCGATGGCTCCGGCCGTAGCGGGCCACGACAATCCGGCCCCGCACCGGCACGTCGAGGGCCGCCAGGCGGGCGTAGTCGGCGGGGAGTCCGTAGTTGACGTACACCACCGGCGCTTCGGTCGTGCCGGAGCCGGAGTAGGCAATGAAGCCGGGACCGAGTTCGGGATGGCCGCTGGTCGGATCGCCCGGCACCGGCGGCTCGCGGAGCGAAACGCGGTGCCGGGTCGGTGCCGTCATCTCGACGGTGATGCGCTTGGGGTGAGAGAGCCACGCGTGGTACTCGCGGACGTCGACGGCCAGCCCGAACCCGCGGAGGGTCTTTGCGAGATGCTGGGCCATGGCCACCGAGGCGGGGGTGCCGGCCACGTGGGGCCGACGAGTCAGCGGGGCGTGGAGCGCCGAGATCGAGTCGGCCGAGACCAGAGCCCGAAACCGCCCTTCGGGCTGGGCCGACGCCCCGGGGGCGAGGGTCGCCAGCATCAAGAGGAGCCGGCCGATGGTCATCAGCCGCCCTTGGCTTTTTCCTTTTCCCACGAGTCGCGGAGCGTCACGGTGCGGTTGAACACCAGCGCGCCGGGCGCCGAATCGACGACGTCGGAGATGAAATACCCGGTCCGTTCGAACTGGTAGCGGGTTCCGACCGGGTCGGCGGCCACCGAGGGCTCGATCTTGGCGCCCTTGACGACGATCAGCGAGGCCGGGTTGAGCACCGAGATGAAATCCTGCCCTTCCGGCACCGCCTCGGGATCGGCGAGGGTAAAGAGCCGGTCGTAGAGCCGGAGCTCGCACTCGACCGCGTGGGCGGCCGACACCCAGTGAATCGTGCCTTGGACCTTCCGGCCATCCGGGGCGTTGCCCCCGCGGGTGGCCGGATCGTAGGTGCAGCGGAGTTCGATGACGTGGCCCGAGTCGTCTTTGACCACTTCCTGGCAGGTGATGAAGTAGCCGTACCGCAACCGGACTTCACGCCCCGGTCCCAAGCGGAAGAACTTCTTGGGCGGATCCTCCATGAAATCATCGCGCTCGATATACAACTCGCGCGAGAAGGGCACCGGGCGTGATCCGGTCAGCGGGACATCGTGTGGATAGTACGATGCCTCCAGTTCGTCGACCTGCCCCTCGGGGAAATTGGTGATGACGACCTTGAGCGGATTGACCACGCAGAGGACCCGGGGCACCCGGGTATTGAGATCGTTCCGGACCGCATGCTCGTAGGCGGCGAGCTCGGTGTGGGCGTCCTTCCGCGCCACGCCCACCATGTCACAGAAACTCCGGATCGCCTCCGGCGTCACGCCCCGGCGACGGATGCCTGACAGGGTGTGCATTCGCGGGTCGTCCCACCCCGTCACGTGGCCTTCGGTGACCAGCCGCAACAACTTCCGCTTGCTGACCACCGTGTAATCGAGCACCAGCCGCGCGAACTCGGTCTGCTCCGGAGGCCGTTCAAAGCCGACCTGGCGAACCAGCCAATCGTAGATATCGCGGTTGTCCTTGAACTCGAGGGTGCAGAGCGAGTGGGTGATGCCCTCGATGGCATCCGACAGGCCGTGGGCAAAATCATACAACGGGTAGATGCACCACGCGTCGCCGTGCCGGTAGTGATGGGCGTGCCGGATTCGGATCAAGAGCGGGTCGCGCATGATCATGTTGGGGTGGGCCAGGTCGATCTTGGCCCGGAGCACGTGCGCTCCATCCGGAAACTCGCCCGCCTTCATCCGGGCCAGGAGGTCGAGATTCTCCGCCACGGTACGGTCCCGGTATCGGCTCGGCGTGCCGGGCACGGTCACGGTTCCGCGGTGAAGACGAATCTCGTCCTCGGTTTCGCTGTCGACGTAGGCCAGGCCCTTGGCGATCAGGGCGACCGCGAACTCGTAGAGTTTCCCGAAATAGTCGCTGGCGTAGAACTCGTTGTCCCACTGGAACCCGAGCCACTGAATGTCCCGCTTGATGGCTTCGACGTACTTGAGGTCTTCGGTGGACGGGTTGGTATCGTCGAACCGGAGATTGACCGTACCGCCGAACTCCCGGGCGATCCCGAAGTTGAGACAAATCGACTTGGCGTGGCCGATATGCGGAAACCCGTTCGGCTCCGGCGGGAACCGGGTGCAGATCGGACGGCCAAACCGGCCACTGGCCACGTCGTCGGCGATCGCGTCGCGAATGAAGTCCCGCTTAACTGATTCCTGGCTCAAGAGAACGTCCGTTCCACTCAGGGTAATGCGAAGGGTGCCGTCAAAAATACACCGGCCCGGATCGGCCGGTCGCCAGGGCCCGTTCAGCCCGGGTCACGCTGGAGGTGAACTCGGTCGAGCCGAGCGCCATTCCGGTCCGGGCCACTTGAAGCGCCTCCCGAAACCGCCGTTCGGTCATCAAGCACTCGAACAACCGGCTTCGGGCAATCGTGCCGGTCGGTGCGGCAAGGACCCCGCGTTCAAAGATCGGAATAGCCGCGCCACATTGGTTTTTGGCCCGCAGAATCTGGCCCCACTCCTCGAACACCCGGTGATCGCCGCCGTAGAGTTCGCCGGCCCGCCGGTACATGGCCGCGGCCCGGTCGGATTGGCCCAGCCGGGTCAGTTCCCGCCCGAAGACGAAGAAGCCCCGGTATCCATTGGGTTGATCGGCAATGGTCTGGGCGAACAGGGTCGGTCCGTCGCGCCAGACCGCCTGGCGGGAGAAACTTCGCGCCGCGCCCAGTCCCAGCAGCACCAGAAGCACGCCGCCCGAAAGCCAGGTTGGCCTCTGGAGCAGGTAGCCGGCGATCAGCACGACTCCGACACTCGGCAAGAACATGGTCCGTTCGGCGATCAGGACCCCGGTTGGAAACAACACGTTGCTGACCGGAAGCATCCCCAGCCCGATCCATCCCAAACCGAGCGCGATCGTCGGGGTCCGCCGCCAGGCTCGCCACCCGATCGCCACCGCGGCGATGACCACGCCCGCGCCGATTCCAGCCAGGATTGGGCTCACGGGACCACCCGAGGCGGGCGGACTGTACTGGGCCGACAAGTGAGCGGGCCACCAGAAGAGCCGGGCCCAATCGGCCACCAACGGCGCCATCACCCCGATCCGGCCGAGGATCCCGAGTCCTTCGAGGCCGGCGGCCGGCGGCCCGCCGCCGAGATCCCCGAGCACCGCGTACCGGCCAATCAGGAAGACCACCGCCGTCACGCCCAAGATCCCGAACGTCGGGCCGGCGAGGCGGAGCCGGTCGCGCCATCGGATGCCGGGGAAGGCCAGGAGCTCCAACAACCCGAGGAGTCCGGGGAGGACCACGCCTTGTTCCTTGGACGCGCCGGCCAGCACGACGAGCGCGGCCACGCTCCACCGTGCCCCGGCGCCGATGGTCCCGTGGCGCCGGGCCCGGAGGTACACCAACGCCCCGAGCACCGAGAACAGGGTCATCCACAGTTCGGCTTGGCCGACCACGTTGCCGGTGGCTTCGACGTGGAGCGGATGGACCGCGAAGAGGGCGGCCGCCGCCACCGCGCCGAACGGCGGCATCAGGCTCTGGGCCAGCCGATACACCGCCACCGTCACGGCCGCCGTCAACAGCAGATTGACGAGGTGGAAGACCACCGGCGCGCCACCCGAGACCGCCCACTGGATCGCGAACCACCAGACGGTCCAAGGCCGGTAGGCGTCGCCCAGATTCTTGGGGGGCCAGTAGCTTTGCGCGGCGTACACCCAGGGAGGCGAGAACGCGTGCACTTGGGCGTTCTCGAGGATGATGGGCACATCATCGAACGCGAAGCCGTTGCCTAACGACCGGCCGGTGGAAATCAGGACGAGGCCGAGGAGCAGGAACAGGGCGCCGCGGGGGCCCTTCACGGCATCGAATCCTGCGGCGTCAGGGAAATCCGGACCGTGCCGGGCGAGGCGCCGACCGCGGCCGCGCTATCCGAGATCCGGAGCAACGCCTGGAACACCCGGGCCCGGGCAGGCCGGCTGGCGTAAGCCATGCCCTCGCGTGCCTCGGACCGGGCCTCCCCGTACTTCCCCATATAGAAGAGACAGGCGATCAGGCTGGTTCGGGCGGCCTCCTGCTCCGGTTCGATCAACAGGGTTTGGCGATAATACCGGGCCGCCTGCTCGCACATGCCGTTCAGCCGGAGCTTGTTGGCGAGATCGAAGTAGGCGCCCCACTGTTTCGGGTAGAGGGCGATCGCCGCTTTGTACTCCCGTTCGGCCCAACTGCGCGATCCGACTTGGAAGAGCAACTGCGCCAAGGCGTGGTGGGCCCGGTAGGAGAGCGGCGCGTCGATGCTGGTCTGGTACCAGAAGGTGAACTGGTCCTTCCAGACCCGCTGGCGGCTCGCGCTCCGGGTGACCCCCATGATCAGGATGGCCGCGACGGCGACCCCAACCGCGACCTGAGGTCCTCGGGTCTTCAGGCGAGCGAGCAACGGCGCGGCCAGCCCCCCAACGACCAGCATCATCCCGATACTGGGCAAGAACAGCGTCCGTTCGGCCAGAGCAATGCCGGTCGGCACCAGGATGTTGCTGACCGGGAAGATGCCGATAGCCACCCAGAGGAGGCCGAGCGTCACGACCGGAAGGCGCCGCCAGCAGGCCACGGCCACCACGACCGCCAGCACCACGAGGAGCAGGCCCTGGGTCTGCCCGACGCCCCAGCTGGTGGCGGCTTCGATCTCCCGCGGCGCGTAGTCGCCCCGGAGGTGGGCCGGCCAGAGCAGGAGCCGATACCAGTGCGGCACCACCGCGAGCATCGTGAGCGTCCGCCCGCCGATCGAGAGGCCGTCGAGCGCCTCGGCGGTGAAGGTTCCGACCGGGTCACCGCCGAGCGCAAAGGTGCGAATGGCAAAGAAGGTGGCCGCGCCGAGCAGCATGATCAGCAGCATCGGCCGGATTTCGGCAATCCGCTCCCGAATCGGCCGGGCATCCTTCACCACGGTCAGTTCGGCGGCCACGATCAGACCGATCACCATCAGACCGGTCTCCTTGAACAGCGTGGCCGTCAAATAGAGCCCAAAGAGGGCGGCGGCGTGCCGGGGCTGAAAATCGTGGGTTCGCCGGATGCCGAGATAGAGGGCCACCGTCACCACGCTGAGGAGACCCACCATGACCTCGGATTGGTTGACCGCGACCGCGACCGCCTCGACGTGGACGGGGTGCACCATGAAGAAGGCGGCCACCAACCACGCCGCCACCGGCGGCAGCAGCAGGCCCGCGAGGTGAAACAGGGCCAAACCGGCGGCCGCATACATCGCGATGCTGACGGCCCGAAACACCCAGGGTTTGCCCCCGCCGATCGCCCACTGGGTGGCAAAGCCCGTGGTGGCGAGCGGGCGATAGAGGGCCGGGGGGAACGGCTTGGGCCAATAGGACTGGGTGAAGAACGACCAAGGCTCGGCCAAGCTATGGACGAGCGGGTTCTTCTCGATGACGGGCATGTCGTCTTGGGAGAACCCGTTTCCGAGGTTGGTCACCGTCGAGCCCAGGCAGAGCGCCACCAGGCTGATTTTGAGCAGCAACGCGCGGTTCATGGGGTCACGGTATTGAAGTCTTCGCAAAAACCCCCGGTCGTCGTTGTGGCCCCGGTGCACCGGGCGGCCGTCAGATCGGGCGTAAGGCATGACTGCCAAGCAACTTAACCAAAGCCCCAGAGTTTGGCTCGAAGGGTGCCATTGAAAGCCCCACGACACTGGAAGTCACCCGAAGCAGTAACCCTCATTGTGGAGACAGGACATGTTCAATCGTAAGGGCTTTACTCTGATCGAGTTGTTGATCGTCGTCGTCATCATCGGCATCTTGGCGGCCATCGCGATCCCGAAGTTCGCGGCCACCAAGGACAAGGCCAAACTGGCCTCGGTCAAGACCGACATCCGGAACATGATGACCGCCCAGGAAGCGTACTTCTCCGACTACGCGACCTACGGCACCCTGGCCCAGCTCGTGACCGCCAGCAACTTCACGTTGTCGAGCGGCAACACCGGCGCGGCGGCCGGCGCGGCCAGCGGGTTCACGGCCACGGTCACCAACACCACGATCACGTCGATCATCGATCAGTGCACCACGCAGGTTGGCGCGGGCGCGGCTTCGACCCTCGACGGCGTCATCGTCTGCTCGTAATTCCCCCACGGGGGTTGTTTCGGGTGTCGAAGGGGCGGCCAAGTGGCCGCCTCTTCTGCTTTCCGGAACCCGGCCCCCAGGCGGAGCGGGGGCACCCAGTCCTGCAAAGTCCAACGAGAATTGGCTGACGAGTTGTTGCGCCGGGGACTGCAACGACGCTGTAACGCGTTAAAAAGCAACGTGTTAGAAGAAATGGATGCAGCTGGCACCAACGTTGCTCTTCAAGTTACCGGACGAGCGAGACCGCTTGGTTCTGGATCTAACGAAGGCACATTCCAACTCGGAGGCACCATGTTCAATCGTAAGGGCTTTACTCTGATCGAGCTGTTGATCGTCGTCGTCATCATCGGCATCTTGGCTGCCATCGCGATCCCGAAGTTCGCGGCCACCAAGGACAAGGCCAAATTGGCCTCCGTCAAGACCGACATCCGGAACATGATGACGGCGCAGGAAGCGTACTTCTCTGACTACGCGACCTACGGCACCCTGGCGCAGCTCGTGACCGCCAGCAACTTCACGTTGTCGAGCGGCAACACCGGCGCGGCGGCCGGCGCGGCCAGCGGCTTCACGGCCACCGTCACCAACACCTCCATTACCTCGACGATCGATCAGTGCACCACGCAGGTTGGCGCGGGCGCGGCTTCGACCCTCGACGGCGTCATCGTCTGCTCGTAAGACAGCGGTGTGAGGGGGCGGGCCCACCGCCCCCAACCACCTTCCTTCTACGCTAGTTCGACGAAAAGGAGGATCTCATGCCCAAACATTCAAAGGCCGGCTTCACGCTGATTGAGCTCCTGATCGTCGTGGTGATCATCGGCATCTTGGCGACGATCGCGATTCCGAAGTTTGCCGCAACGAAAGACAAATCGAAGCTGGCGTCGGTTCGCACCGATATTCGAAACATCATGACCGCGCAGGAGGCGTACTGGGCCGACTTCGGCACCTTCGCCACCATCCCGCAGCTTCAGGCGGCCACCAACTACACCTTCTCGCCCGGGAACTCGGCGAGCGCCTCGGCTACGACTTCGGGCTACACGGCCACCGTTACCAACAGCACGATCACCTCGACCCTGGACGAGTGTACGGTCCAAGTCGGCGGTGGCGCAGCGAGCACGATCGATGGTGTGGTTGTTTGCTCCTGACGCTCCTGCCTGGGCCGGCGCAATCGCCTCAGCTCGGCCGCTCTGGGTTCCGCCCGGGCGGCTTTGGGCGTTGAAGGGACTAGACGGATGAGAGTGCTCCTGCTCGATGCCGACGGATCGCTGAAGCATACGATCGCGCCCTATCTCGAAGACGTGGGCTACGAGGTGATCGCCCGGCGCGATCCCGAGGCCGCCCTGCTCGAAGCCCAAGCCTGCGGGATCCGGACGATCCTCTGCGACCTGGCCTTCCCCGCCGACGGCGGCCTCAACTTCCTCCGCCGCTATCGGAGCGGCGGCGGCACCGGGGTGATTCTCGTCTGCGGCGGCCCTTCCGAATCTGCCAGCGCGAGTGCCGCGCTCCGGGAAGGAGCCGATGGGTTCCTCCGGAAGCCGGCCTTGCCTGAAGAGATTCTGATGGCCCTCCGCCAGACCGACGAACGGGAGCGGCTCCGGCACGAGGTGGCCACCCTTCGCGCCACGATCGGCTCCCGCGGGCTCGAGCCGATGCTGGTGGCCGAAGATTCCAAGATGCGGACCATTCTCGAGGTGGCGGCCCGCGCCGCCGCCTCGGACCAAGCCGTCCTGATCACCGGCGAGCGGGGCACCGGCAAGGCGCTCCTCGCCCGGGCCATGCATCGCTTCAGCCGTCGCGGCGACGGGGCGTTCGTCGCGATCGACTGTCACGCCACGCCGGATTTCTTCTCCGCCGAGGGCGGCCCCGGGACCCAGGACCCCGGCGACCCGACCAGCGTCTGGCGATCGGCCAGCCGCGGGACGTTGTTGCTCGAAGACATCGAACAGCTGACCAGCGAGAGCCAGAGCTACCTCCTGTCGCGCCTGGCTCCGAGCGGGAACGGCAAGTCCGGCGGCCTCGCCGTCTTGGTCGATACCGACGTCCGATTGATGGCGACAGCGGAGGCCCAGTTGGGCCGGCTGATCGATGAAGGCAAGCTCCGTCCGGAGCTGGCCCAGCGCCTCGGGATGACCACGCTCGACCTCCCCTCGCTCCGCGAGCGGCGGGACGACATTCCGGCGCTGGTGGCGCATTTTCTTCAGCAAGTCGCGGCCAAGACCGGCCGCCCGATCAGTATCAGTCCCCAGGCAATGGCGGCTCTGGTGGCCTATTCCTGGCCCGGCAACGTGCGGGAACTCCGCCAAGTCGTCGAACGGGCCGCGGTCCTCAGCCAAACCGGCAAACTCGATCGGACCGACTTCCCGATCCTGGTCAGCGCGGGCAAATCGGGACAGAACGGCGCCGCCAGCGAGTTTGCCCTGAAGCCGCAGGTCGAGGGCTTTGAACGGGAGATCATCCTCCGGGCGCTCGCCGCCTGCGGCGGCACCCGCCGGGAGGCCGCTCGGCTGCTCCGCATCAGTCTTCGGACCCTCTTCTACAAACTTCGGCGCTACGGCCTCGCCTGAATCGCCCCGATCGCCCGATTCGCGGCGATTTGGCTCTGGCTGGCGTTCAATTGGTTACCACTGAAGGACGCTCCGCCATGAGCTTAGGCTCATGGCTACCCACCGCGCGGGATTCACGCTTCTCGATGTGATGTTCGCCCTGGTCGTGCTGACCGTGGGGCTCACCCTGTTGGCCCGTCTGACGGTGACCACCAGTCAGGCCGCTGCCCGCGGAAGGCGGTGGACCCTCATGGCCACCGCTGCCGAGGCCGAATTGACCCGGTTGGAACGAGACTACCGCCAAGCGGCCCCGAACTGCGTGCCGCCGCTGTCGGCCAGCCGGACGACGCCGGATGGCGTCGATCTCGACTGGTCGGTTCGCCCGGACTCCGCCCGTGTCGAAGTGGTCCTCGAGGTGAGGGGCATGGCGGCGGGGCGGCGGCTCATCGACACGATCGTGACCGGGTTCCCGTGCCGGTAACCGGCCGGCGGGGGGTCACCCTCCTCGAGTTGTTGGTGGCCATGGTCGTGGCGGCCATCCTGGGGTCGTTGGTGCTCGGCGCCACGGCGACCGTCACCGCCGTGCTCCGGAACCGGGTCGAGCGGGTCGGGGCCGAGGTGGCGGCCCGAGCGGTCTGGGGCGTTCTTCGATTCGACCTACTGTCGTTAGGCAGCGACTCGGTAGCCGGGCCGGATCTCGGTGCCCTCACCGCGGGGGCGGTCACCTATCGGGCGGACCGCGGCTTGGTCTCGGTCTGCCGGATGGTGCCCGATACGGTCGTCCTGGCGGCCAACCGGCTGACCCGATGGGCCCCCCGGCGGCCGGTGGCCGGCCGGGACAGTCTGCTCCTGTATGCCCCCGGCGACTCCGCCGCAGGCATTGACGCCTGGGTGCCGGTACCGCTGCTGGCGGGCCCGTACGCCGGGGCCTGCCCCTCCGGTGCCCCCGGCGACCGATTTACCACCAGCCTCGATTCCGGAACGGTGGCCCGTCGCCGGCTCCGAAGTCCGGCGGTGGCCCGCCTGGTGGAGACGGTCGAGGCGCGGATCTACGGCGCCGGTTCCCTGTGGCAATTCGGGATCGAGGGGCTCTCGGCGGGGGCTTCGATTCAGCCGGTGGCGAGCAATCTGGCCGGCTCGACTGGTCTGCAATTCGGCGGGTGGGACTGCGGCGGAGTGGCCGGGCCGCTGGCCTCCCTTTGTGGTGTCGATGTCGAGCTCCGGGTCATGACGAAACGTGATCTCGGGCTCGGCGCGGGACGGGGCTCGGTCGGGTTCGACAGCCTCCACCTCTCGGTCCGCTTCGAGAACCGGCCATGATGGTCATGGCGCTTGGGGTGCTCTTCTCCGTGTTCCTCGCCATCGGAGTGGCGGCGCCGGTCGCCTCGGGTGAAATCACCGCGGGGCGCCAGGCGTTCCTGACGGTCAAGACTCAGGCGGCCGCCACCCGAGCGTTGACCGAGATCCAGAGCCGAACCTGGCTCGACTCGGTTCGAGCCCAGCCGGTCGGGTTTCGGGACTCGGTCGGCCCGGGGGAGGTCGAACAGGTCGCCCCCGGTCTCTGGCTGGTGTCGGCAGCCGGAACGGTGACCGATCCAAGCGGGCGCCTGCTTGCCCGGGCGGTTCGAGGGTGGTTGGTTCAAGACGGGGCGGCCTTAGGCGATTCGCTCAAGCGACCAATTCTGATTCGGCGCTACCGGGTCCGCCGATTTCAGTAGCGGTTCGCCCAAGCCATCGGGAACTTTGCGAAAATTTGCGACGGCTGGCTCGGTGCAAGCCTCGTCCGAACCTCGGCGTCAATACGGTAAAGCTTTGTGTCTATGTGGCTTAGGTACTGTAATGCCAGGAGTCGCAGGGGGCTGCTAGGCTTGGCATAGGCGTTGCCCGCACAGAGGGGTACTCGGTAGCATTCGGGCGGAGTTCGAGGGTTCGGAATTTCGGCCGGCATGAAGTCTCTGACGATACCTGCAAGCTGTTGCAGTACAAGAAGTTGGATGCCGTGACTCAGAAAATGTCACGTGCCTGACAAAAGGTTGCGCTACTGAAGCCCAACCGTCAACCATCTTGGCACCGGTGCGAAGCATGGGATTTTTCAACCGCAATAGGACCACGGTCGGCCTCGACATCGGGAGCGGACTCATCAAGATGGTGGTGGTTTCGCATGGGTCCGGCGAGCCGATCCTTTCCAAGGTGGGCATGCGAGCGCTGGTCGACGACGCGATCGTCGAAGGCGAAGTCATGGATCCGGGCATCGTCGCGGAAGCGGTTCGCGGCTTGTTCCAGGAACTTGGCATCAAGCCCAAGAACGTGGTCACCGCCGTTGGCGGCCGCGACGTGATCATCAAGAAGATCCCCATGGACCGGATGAAGGAAAGCGAAGCCCGCGAACTGATCCGCTGGGAAGCGGAGCAGCACGTGCCGTTCGACATGGACAACGTCGAACTCGACTTCCAGATTCTCGATCCTGAAGCCGAGGGCCTCCAGATGTCGGTGCTCCTGGTGGCGGCCAAGCGGGAGCTGGTCGAAACCAAAGTGTCGCTGCTGAAGGACATCGGGATCGAGCCGTCGGTCATCGACGTCGATGCCTTCGCGCTCCACAATGCGTTTGAAATCAACTATCCCGATGCCATGAAGGGCATCGTCGGTCTGGTCAATATCGGCCACGAAATCACCAACGTGAACATCCTCGACGAGGGCGTTCCGGTCCTGACCCGCGATCTGCCGCTGGGGACCCGGCGGTTCCGCGAGGATCTCCAGCGGGAACGCGGCCTGTCGTCCGATGAAGCGCACAAGCTGCTCCAAGGGTTCGAAGCCTCCGACATTCTGACCCCGTTCTTGCTGAGCCGGGGCGAGGAGTTGGCGGTCGGGGTCGAACGGGCGGCGGCGTTCCTCCAGACGTCGAGCCGGTCGGCTGCGGCGTTGAGCCGCCTGTTCCTCTCGGGTGGCGGTGCCCGGATTCCCGGTTTGGCCAAGGTGCTGGGTGAACGGCTCAAGATGCCGGTCCAGCTGGCGAACCCGCTTGAGCGGATCCAAGTGGCCGATGGCGTGTTCGATTCGATGAACGTGGATGAAGTGGCGCCGTTGCTCATGCTGCCCGTCGGCCTGGCCTTGCGGCAGGCGGCGTGACCGAAGAAGGAGGGAACAGACTTCGATGATTACCATCAATCTCAAGCCCGGGCACAAGCGCGCCAAGAACGCGTCGCCGATGGCGGCGATCGGGGCGCAGCTCAAGAGCGCCGGGCAGAAGATCAAAGACCCGTACCGGCTCGGTGCGCTGGCCGCGAGCGTCGCCTGGCTTGGGTATGTCGGGATGACGCAGCTCGCCACCAGCAATGAGCTCTCGGATCTCGAGCCCAAACTGGAGCAGGCCCGCGCCGAGAATCAGCGCTTCCGGGCGTTCCTTGGCGAGAAGCGGCGGCTCGAGTCGGTTCGCGACTCGATTCAAGCCCAGATCGCCACCATCCGGACGGTCGACGGCGATCGGTACGTCTGGCCCCGGATTTTCGACGAAGTCGCTCGGGCGGTTCCCCCGTTTACGTGGCTCACCGACGTCCAGTACGTCGCGAGCGCCCCGGCCCCGGTTACCGACACGACCCAGAAAGTCATCGAAGCGCCGCCGGTGCAGGTGGATATCAAGGGCCGCACGGTCGATATCCAAGGCTACACCCGGTTGATTCGCCAGCTGGAAGATTCGCCCTACTTGAAGGATGTGACCGCGATTTCGGCCAACACCGTGTTGGACCAGAATCGGGCGGTGACCGCGTTCGTCCTCAAGGCGACCTACTACAAACCGAACCCCTCTGCGGCCGGCCCCCGGGCCGAGGCGACGGGCGCCGATCCGGTGCCGGCGGCCAAACCGACCACCGTCGCGCAGAAGGAGGACTGAACCATGGCATTGCTCGATAATCCCAAGGCGGCGCCCGCGATCGGCCTGCTG
>JANMHX010000103.1:0-11843 GCA_031375485.1 Gemmatimonadota bacterium
CGATTTACGCCCAAACCGAAGTGTTGAGCACTCGGGACTCGGCCTCCCGGCCCACCATGGGCATCGTCGAGATCAAGACCACCGGCTACAAACAGGACGGCACCGTGGTGATGACGTTTCGGCGGACGATCCTGGTGTACAAGCGGGGCCATGCTCCGGTGCGCCCGACCCCGACGATCAAGGAGTGACCATGCTCGATCCGAAATTCTTCGACCGGATCCGCGCCGCGGGCGCCGGGGCGGCCGCCACCTTCGAGGTTCGGTCGCCGATTGACGGGCGGGTCGTGGCCACCGTGCCGGATTGCGGGGCGGCCGAAGCCCGCTTGGCACTCGACCGGGCCGCGAGCGGGTTCGATCACTGGAAGCGAACCACCGCCTACGAGCGGGCCCTGGTGATGAAGAAGTGGCACGCGCTGATCGTGGCCCATGAGCCGGTGCTGGCCGAGTTGATGACGGTCGAGATGGGCAAGCCGGTCACCGAGTCGGTCGGGGAAGTCCGGTACGGGGCGGGGTTCGTCGAATGGTATGCGGAGGAAGCCAAACGGATCGGCGGGGAAACCATCGCCAGCCAGTTCGCCCACAAGCGGCTTCACGCCATCAAGCAGGCCACCGGGGTCGTCTACGCGATTACGCCGTGGAATTTCCCGATTGCTACGGTCACCCGGAAAATTGCCCCGGCGTTGGCCGCGGGCTGTGCCGTGATCGTCAAGCCGGCCGAACAGACGCCGCTCTCGGCGCTGGCCCTCGCAGCGCTCTGGCGCGAGGCGGGTGGCCCGCCGGACGCGTTCCAGGTCCTCACGGCCCTTGATCCGCGACCGGTGTCCGGCGTGCTGCTCGACGATCTTCGGGTCCGGGTCCTCACATTCACTGGGTCAACCGAGGTCGGGGTCCATCTCTACGAGCGGTCCGCCCGGACCATGAAGCGCCTGGCTCTTGAGCTTGGCGGGCATGCGCCGTTCCTGATTTTTGAGGACGCCCCGCTCGATGCCGCGGTCCGCGAAGTGATGGCGTGCAAGTTCCGGAACGGGGGCCAGACCTGCGTCTGCACCAACCGGATCTACGTCCAGGCATCGATCGCGCCGGCGTTTACCGAGCGGTTGGCCGCCGCCGTGGCCGCGCTCAAGGTTGGCGATCCGCTCGATCCGGCCACCCAGATTGGCCCGATGGTGGACCAGGCCGGGTTGGCTAAAATCGTCGAGCACCTCGAGGATGCCGCCCGGCTTGGTGCCACGGTGTTGACCGGCGGCAAAGCCCTGACCGGTCTCTATCACCAGCCCACGGTGCTGACCGGGATTCAGCCGGCCATGAAACTGATGCAAGAAGAGACCTTCGGCCCGGTGGCACCGGTGCTCACCTTCACGACTGAGGCCGAGGCGATTCGGCTCGCGAATGACTCCCCGTTCGGGCTGGCGGCCTATCTCTGGACGGCGGATTTGCGCCGGGCCTACCAAGTGGCGGAGGCGCTCGAGTTTGGGATCGTCGGCATCAACGACGGGGTGCCATCGACGGCGCAGGCGCCGTTTGGCGGGGTCAAGATGTCCGGGATCGGCCGCGAAGGCGGCCACTGGGGCATTGACGAGTTTCTCGACATCAAATACTTCTCGATCGGGCTCCACTCGACATGAATGACCAGATTGAATGGGCGGATGAGATTCACGCCCTGTTTCGCACTCATCGGATCGGGCTGGTGTCGGTCGTGCCGGACGCCGGGCATCAACGGCTGATCGAACGCTGCCAGGCCGATCCGGCCATCCGGACCGTGACGCTCACGACCGAAGAAGAAGGCGTGGCCCTCGCGGCCGGGGCGTATCTCGGCGGGGTTCGCTCGGTGCTGTTGATTCAGTCGAGCGGGGTGGGCAACTGCATCAACATGCTGTCGCTGCCGCAGGTTTGCCAAATGCCGTTCGTGGCCATCGTGACGATGCGGGGTGAGTGGGGTGAGTTCAATCCCTGGCAGGTGCCGATGGGATCGAGCACCCCGGCCGTGCTCGCGGCCTCCGGCGTGACGGTGTTCCGCGCCGATACCGGATCCGAGGTCGCCCCGACGGTCGAGGGAGCGATGCAACTCGCCTGGCAGAGCCGCCGCCGGGTGGCGGTGCTGTTGTCGCAGCGGCTGCTGGGCGCCAAGCGGTTCGTGGAGGCATCCAAATGACCGTCATGCCTCGGCGCGAAGCGGTCCGGCGCCTGCTCACGGACCGCGGCAACTTGGTCGTCGTGACCGGACTCGGGGCCTCGACCTATGACGTGGCCGCCGCCGGCGATTCGCCGCTCGACTTTCCGCTCTGGGGCGCCATGGGCGGTGCGGCGATGGTCGGGCTTGGCCTGGCGATTGCCCAGCCGTCCCGTCCGGTGGTGGTGGTGACCGGCGACGGTGAGATGCTGATGGGCGTCGGCAGTTTCGCCACGATCGGGGTGGAACAGCCGGCCAACCTGCGGATCGTGGTGCTCGATAACGAGCGGTTCGGCGAAACCGGCAATCAGCGAACCCACACTGCGTCCGGCGCCGACCTCGCCGGGATTGCCAGAGCTTCCGGGATTGCCGACACCCGGACGATCACCACGCTCGCCGAGGTCGACGCCCTCCGCGCTGACCTGCACCGACTGGCCGGACCGCTGGTGGCGGTGCTCAAGATCGGCGCGGACCCGGAACCCAAGGCGTTGCCGCCCCGCGATGGCCCGTACCTGGCCCACCGGATGCGGGAAGCCCTGCTCGGGATCGTGGCCGCGCTGGAGGCGTGAGCGGATGCCTCAAGTCGTCATCGTCGGCGGCGGCATC
Source organism: Gemmatimonadota bacterium (assembly GCA_031375485.1). Taxonomy (GTDB): domain Bacteria; phylum Gemmatimonadota; class Gemmatimonadetes; order Gemmatimonadales; family GWC2-71-9; genus SHZU01. Next base: position 2,776 of record JANMHX010000103.1, read on the forward strand.
ATCGGCGGCTCGATCGCCTACCACCTGGCCGTCCGCGGGTGCACCGATGTGCTCGTGCTGGAACGGTCGGAGGCGCCGGCCACCGGGAGCACCGCCCGTTCGGCGGCCGGCGTCCGGCACCAGTTCGCGACGGAGATGAACGTCCGGCTCTCGCGCTACAGCATCGAGCGGTTGAGCCGGTTCACCGAGGAAGTCGGCGGGTATTCGGAACTCCACCAAGTCGGCTATCTCCTGTTGGTCACGGAGCTGGCGGCGTGGCCGGCGTTCCAGGCCCAGGCCGCGCTCCAGCGCGGGCTCGGAGTCCCGACCGAGTTGCTCGGGCCTGGTGACATCGAACGGCTGGTGCCGGGCACGAGGGTGGACGATGTTATCGGGGCAACGTACTGCCCGCTCGACGGCTATTGCGACCCGTACGGCGTCGCGATGGGCTACGTGAACCGGGCCCGGGAGCTTGGCGTCACCATTGCCTGCGACTCCGCGGTGACCGCGATCCATCGGACGGGAAATCAGGTGACGGCCGTGGAGACGGGCCGCGGCCGGATCGGGTGTGACGTGGTGGTGAACGCCGCGGGTCCGTGGGCCGGCACGGTCGGATCGCAGGCGGGGCTCGAGGTCCCGGTGCTCCCCTATCGGCGGAGCATCTATATGACGGAGGAGTTTCCGGCCCTGCCGGAGGGGATGCCGTTCACGTTCGACGTGTCGAGCGGGTTTTACGTCCGGAAAGAGGGCCGCGGGATGCTGTTCGGCCTCTCGAACCCGGACGAGCCGTCGAGTGAACGGATCGACGTCGATTGGGACTGGCTCGGCACCGTGCTCGAGGCGGGGGTCAGCCGGTTCCCGGCGCTCGAAGAGGCCCGGCTCGCCGAGAAGAAGTGCTGGGCCGGCCTCTATGAGATTACCCCCGATCACATGCCGGTCATGGGACGCCACCCCGATCTGCCGAACTACGTCGATGCCAGCGGGTTCAGCGGCCACGGGGTGATGCATGCGCCCGCCACCGGGTTGCTGATGGCGGAGGAAATCCTCGATGGCCGGGCCCGGACGATCGACGTCGACGAACTCCGGATTACCCGGTTTGCGGAGCAGAGCGGTGCGGTCGAAACCAACATCTTCTAGGCGCCAGTGACGTTGCCACTCTCCGGCCTCACGGTCGTCGCGCTCGAACAGGCGGTAACCGGGCCGTTCTGTTCCCGCCAGTTGGCCGATCTGGGCGCCCGCGTCATCAAGATCGAACGTCCCGACGGCGGCGACTTCGCGCGCGGGTACGACGGGGCGCTGCATGGACTGTCGGCCTACTTCGCCTGGCTCAATCGGGGCAAGGAGAGCGTCGTCCTCGACCTCAAGACCGACCAGGGCCGCGACGCCATGGCGCGGCTGGTGCGGCGCGCCGACGTCTTCGTCCACAACCTGGCGCCCGGAGCGGTCGAGCGCCTCGGCCTCGGCTATGAGGTCTTAGCGGCGGTGGCGCCCCGGCTGATTTGGGCAGGGATCTCCGGGTATGGTCCGGATGGCCCGTATCGGGACAAGAAAGCGTACGACATGCTGATCCAGGCTGAGGCGGGTGTCGTCAGCCTAACGGGCACGCCCGATGCTCCGGCCAAAGTCGGGATCAGCGTCGCCGATATCGCCGCCGGACTCTACGCCTACTCGAGCGTGTTGGCGGCGCTCCGCCAGCGTGACCGGACCGGTCGCGGCGACCGGATCGACATTTCGATGCTCGAGTGTCTGGTCGAGTGGATGACGCCCCAGCTCTACGTCCAACTTGGCACCGGGGCGCCGCCACCGCGGGCCGGCCTCCGTCACAACATGATCGTGCCGTATGGCGCCTACCGCTGCGCCGACGGCAACGTGATGTTCGCGATCCAGAACGACCGCGAATGGCGCCGGCTTTGCGATGTGGTGTTGGGCCAAGCCGAGTTGGCGGACGATTCCCGGTACGTCACCAACACGGACCGGCTGGCCAATCGACGGGAACTCGAGTTGTTGATCGAGATGATCTTTGGGACGCTGTCCGTCGCCGCCGTCATCGAGCGGCTCGAACTGGGGGAGATTGCCAACGCGGTGGTGAACGACGTGGCGGCGGTGGCGGCCCACCCGCAACTGGCGGCGCGAGGGCGGTGGACGGAACTCGAGTCGTTTCTCGGGCCGATTCCGGCGCTGCTCCCGCCCCACAATCTGGCCGGTGCCCCACCGAGAATGGACCGGGTCCCGGCCCTCGGCGAGCACACGGCGGCGGTGTTGGCGGAGCTCGACCAATCCGGGGGGTCGTTGCCCGCGTAGCCTCTGCGGGTGGCATGAAGGCGAGGATCGGATGCGGGTCTGGGTAGCATTGGTTGGCGTGGCGGGCCTCCTCGTTCGAGGCCTGGCCGCTCAGGAAATGCCGGACTCGATGACCCACCGCCCGGTGTTTTCTGAGGGCCATCCCATGGGTTGGACCTTTGGCCCCCCCCATCTCGATTTGAATGCGGGTCTTTTGCTTCGGGGCGGGGGCACCGGCCCCCCCGTTCGCGAGGGGTTCGTTCGGTTCCACGCCCAGTTTGCGCTGGGCTCGTCGCGCCTGGTGTCCGCGAGCGACGTCATGTTCCTTCCGGGTGTGGGTGCCACCCCGACCTTCTCCACCGTCTTCCAGTTCCAGCCGGTTCGGCCCGGCTCACGCGTCTTTCTGGCCGCCGGCCTCGGCGCTACCACCGGGCACGGCGGGGCGGCCGACCGGCTGACCGGGCTCGTGCAGGGCGTGGCCGCGGTGCGGCTGCCGGCGCATGAGATTGCCCTGTTCATTCAAGCGAACCGGTATTTCCGCCAGGGGCAACGAAGCGAGTTCCTCCTCGGCGTGGCCCATCCAATCGCGCCGTATCGTCATCGGGTATTCTAGTCGCGAGCTGGGTCCCGGGCGTATTATTCCCGACACCGCGAACGTCTTTCACCTGGGAATCGTATGCGCCATCAGCCGATCCATGCCCCGAACCTTCCCGAGCCCGCCGGGCCTTACTCACCCGGGATGGTGTTCGAACGCTTGATTTTCGTGTCCGGCCAAGGCGCGGACGATCCGGCCACCGGCCGCCGGGTCGGAACCGATACGGCCTCTCAGACCGAGCAGTGCCTGATGAACCTTCAGACGATTCTCCGTGCGGCGGGCTCGGATCTTCCGTACGTGCTTCGGTGCGGGGTCTTCCTGATCGACATGAACGACTTCAAGGAGATGAACGGGGTGTATGCCCGGGTGTTCGGGACCCACCGCCCGGCCCGCACCACGATCCAAGCGGTGGCGCTGCCGGAGGAAGGGCTCCGAGTCGAGATCGACTGCGTGGCCTACGTGCCGTAGACCGGGCGGGCTACTCCACGACGATGGTGCCCTTCATGAACGGATGCGGCTCGCAGTGATAGGGAAAACGGCCGGCGGCGCTGAACGGGTGATTGAAGGCTTGACCCGCCGCCAGCGTCCCGGAGTCCCACTGCGATTGATCGGCGGTTGACGTGTGGGCCGGTTGTCCGGCCGCGTCGCAGTTGACCCAGGTGATCGACCCTCCCGGCTTGATCCTGACCTCGGCGGGCTCAAAAGTAAAATTCCGAATCACCACGAGGGTGGAGCCGGGGACGTTGGCCGAAAGCGGCACGACGCACTCGCCGCCGACGGTTTCGGTCGGCACTCCGCGGCTCGAAAGACAGGCCGTCGCGGCGGCCAGTCCGAGCCCAATCAACCCCCAACGGATCGCTCCGGTCATGGCTCCGCCTTGACGACGATGGTTGCCTTCATGAAGGGATGCGGAGTGCAGTTCACCTGATAGGTGCCGGGCTTCGAGAACAGCCTCCGCCATACCGCCCCGCCCTGGATCAACCCCGAATCGAAGCTCTTGTCGGCCGCGGTCACGGTGTGGGCAAGCGGATCGTCGTTCCGCCACATGAGGATGGTACCGACGGGAATCTCGATCCGCTTGGGCAGGTACGCGATGCCCTTCATGACCACTCGGACCGTTTTTGCCGCCGCCTTTGGGGCCGGCGTACTGGCCGCACCGGGAGCGGCCGGGGCCGGCGCCCGGACCGTGCTGTCGGGCGGCGCCGGTTTCGGCTCTGCCACCGCAGTCAAGGGAGCGGGCGAGACCGAGTCGCGGGCCGGTTCCGGCGGCGGAGCGTTTGCCTTAGGCGCCGGGATTGCGGGGGCCGGCGCGGATTCTGAGGTATCGGGGGTCGGCGCCGATCCCGCTCGGCTTCGAAGGTACCGCGCCAGCGTCAGCGGAATCGTGAACTCGAACCCATATCGGATCCGGTCTTCACCGCGCGAGAGACCCTGGAGAGTGCTGGTGTTGGTGTTCGTGGCCTGAAGACTCAACGTGTGGGGCGTATTGGGAATCGCGAGATGGAATCCCGCGCTCCAGGCCGCCCGCTCGCCCTTACCGGGCTCCTTGTTCGTGATGGTGACGTAGTCACCGCCGAGGGCGAGGAGCCGGGAGATCTTGAGGGTGGCCCCGCCCCCGGCCACCAATTGGGTTTTCCCGGCGGTGTACGGGTTGGCGATGACCCGGGTGACGGCGACCAGGCGAAACGGCCCCGCATGCTTGGCGGCGCTCACCTCTCCGTCCACACCGTCGGACGCGAGGTTGTAGCCGATCTGACCGCCGAGGTCGATCGGACCACCCTCGAGTTCGCTGACCAAGGCATGGCGGACGAAGAACTCCCACTCGTTCGGGTACCGAGGAGTCAAGGTGGAGTTGGTGGCATAGGCAAACCCGATCATGGTGCGTTGGGGAAGTCCGATCCCCATCACGAACGTCGGGAAGTTGCTGACTTTCCGCTCCGGGGCCGCGCTCCGGGTGAAGCGATGCAGGAAGTTGAACTGGACCGTCCCGGCGTTCGCCACCCAGTCCGCCGAAATGTTCGGCGGCCGGTCGAGCATCGACTGCGCGGCCACCGACGCCGGGAGCAGGAGGAGGCCTAGCGCGAGGGATCTCACTGAACTCGTACCCGTCCCTTCATACCCTTGTGAATGGTGCATTCGTAGTCGTAGGTCCCGGCGGTGGTGAAGAGCCGAGCGACGGCGTTGCCGGGCGGCGTGTCACCGATGGCCCCGCCCGGCGGAGTGGCGTTCTTGAAGGTGACGTTATGGATCGTCCCGCTGATTTGCCAGATGACCGTCGTTCCCGGGGTGACGGTGATGTCGTTCGGCTGGAAGGTGTTGCCGGGCGTGGTGATGGTGGCGACGGGGCCGGTCACGACCGCGATCGTGGCGGTGCCCGTTCGCGTGGTCCCGCCGTCCGTCAGGCTAGCGGTGATCGTCGCCGATCCGCCGGCCACCGCGGTTACCAGCCCCCCGGGCGACACCGATGCCACGCCGGGATTGGAGGAGGAGTAGCCCGGAGTTCCCAATCCGGTCACCGGTACTCCGCCCGCATCGAGCGGAGTGGCAACCAGCTGGCCCGTTTGGCCGATGCTCAAGACCAGGCTCGCCGGGGTCAGGTTCAGGGTCGAGAAGCCGCCGCCGGTAGCGCCCTGCACGATGACTTGCCCGGTCATCCCGTTATGCCGGGTGCACTGATAGTCGTACGTGCCGGCCGTGCCGAAGGTCCGGCTGACGGCGTTCCCCGCCGTTTGATCGGGAATGTTGCCCCCGGCCGGGGCGGCCGCACCGAACGTGACGTTGTGGGTTCCGCTGAATTGCCACGTCACGGTGCCGCCGACCGGAATCGTCGTTGACGACGGGGCAAAACTGTTGCCGGGCGTGGTCACCGTGGCACTCGAGGAGGTCGGGACGGACACCGTGGCGGTTGCCGCTCCCGTGTGGGTCACGCCGCCGCTGGTGACGGAGGCCGTGATCGTGGCGGTGCCGGCTCCGATGCCGGTGACCAACCCAGTCGCGGTAACGGTGGCAACGGACGGGGCGCTGGTGGTGAAGACCGGGGCCGGAAGTCCCGTCATGGCTGTACCGAACTGGTCTCGGGCGGTGGCCGTCAGCTGCACCGTCCCGCCGACCACCATGGCGGGGTTGGTCGGGCTGACGGTGACTGAGGTGAACGTGGAAGGCTGGCTGCCTTGGACCACCACTTGTCCGGTCATCCCGCTGTGCCGAGTGCAATCGAAGCCATAAGTGCCGGCGATCGGGAAGGTCCGGGACACGGCGTTGCCGGGTTGCTGATCCGGAATGTTGCCGCCGGTGGGAGCGGCGCCGGCAAAGGTGACGTTGTGGACCGCGCCGCTGAACTGCCAGGTAACCGTCTGGCCCTGCTGGATCGTGACGGTGCCGGGGCTGAAGCTGTTGTTTGGCGTGGTGAACGTCGCGCCCGGGGCCTGGGGGTTGCTCACGGTAACACTTGACGTGGCGGTGTGGGTCACGCCGCCGCTGACGATGGTGGCCGTGATCGAGGCGGTGCCCGACGTAATCCCGGCCACGAGGCCGGTCTGGTTGACCGTGGCGACGGATGCCGTGCTGGTGGTGAAGCTCGGAGCGGGCAGGCCGGTCATCGCGGTCCCGAATTGGTCCCGGGGAATCACGGTCAGCTGGACCGTTCCACCGATCGGGATCGCCGGACTGCTCGGCGTCATCGTCACCGAGCTGAACGACGCCGGTTGGCTTCCTTGGACCACGATCTCACCGGTCATTCCGCTATGGCGGGTGCACTCGAACCGGTAGGTGCCGGCCGCGGAGAGCGTGCGGGATGCCGCGTTGCCCGGTTGTTGATCCGGGATGTTGCCCCCCGCCGGGACGGCGCCGGTGAAGGTGACGTTATGCACCGCGCCGCTGAATTGCCAGGTCACCGTTTCGCCGGTCTGGATCGTGACGGTCGCCGGGCTGAAGGTGTTGTTCGGGGTCGTGAATACGGCCCCTCCGCTGGCGGGGCTGCTCACGGTCACGGTGGCGCTGGCGCTATGGGTCACCCCGCCATCCGTCACGGTGGCCGTGATGATCGCCGACCCGGCGGCCACCCCGGTCACCACGCCGGTCGAACTCACCGTGGCGACCGAGCCGGCGTTGGTCGCGAACGCCGGAGCCGGCAGACCGGTCATGGTGGTGCCGAACTGGTCTTTCGGGGTGGCCACCAACGTCACGCTGCCGCCGACCACGATCGCCGGACTAGTTGGACTCACGAGGAGGGACGTGAACGCGGCGGGCTCCGTTCCGAGGACGGTGATCGTCGCCGTCATGCCGGCGTGCCGGGTGCATTCGTACGGGTAGCTGCCGGCGCTCGGAAACACCCGGGTGACGCGGCTCCCGGGATTTCGGTCAGCGATGTTGCCGGCCGGGGGAGCGCCGGACGTGAAGGTGACGTTGTGGATCGCCCCGGAAAACTCCCAGGTGACGGAATCGTTGGCTTGAATGGTCAAACTCGCGGGCAGGAATGAGGTCCCGGGGGTGGTCACGATGTTCTGGCCGCCGGCGGCCGGCGGGGCCGACACCTCGATGGTCGCCGTCCCGGATTTCGAACTGCCCTGCCAGGTGACCGTTGCCGTGAGGGTCGTGGCGCCCGCGGCGAGCCCGGTTACCACTCCCTGGAAATCGACCGAGGCCAAGGCTGGGTCGGCCACTTGGTACCGCACATCCCCGCCCGCAATGGGATGTCCGAGTTGATCGGTGGCCACCCATTGGAGTTGGAGCCGCTGGCCGACGCCTAGGGTGACGACGTTCGGGAGAACTTGGACTGCGGAGATCACCGATTGGCCGCCGGTGATCGAGGGAAGTGCCGCACCGCCACCACCGCAGCCTGCTAGAGCCACTATCGCCAAACCACCGACCGCCCGCTGCATCACGACTCCCGCCGAATAAGGGATCAAGCTCTCCGTGGTCCCATGAAGGGTTCATGAACCCGTTCGGAGGAAACCGAGTGAGGCCGGCAGGATTCGCAAGCTCGGGACCGGATTCAAAGTACCGGGAAGCAGACGGCTAACCCATTGGGCGCCGACCGCTTAGCTACGCGGTGGCGCCTCGTGGATCGTCAGGGGTGTGGATCGAATCGATATGCCCGTACCGTTTCGTTGCACCGGCTCGGAGGCGGAGCCGCTAGATCCCGGACGACAATCCACCATCGATCGGGAGCGCGATCCCGGTGACATACGACGCGGCATCAGAACAAAGCCATGTTACCGCCTGCGCCACCTCGTCAGGGTTCCCGCCCCGCCCGGGGACCTTGGACCGGAACCAATCCTCCACCCCCGGGATCGCGAAGGCCCGCTCGATCATCGGGGTCATGATCATCCCGGGGCAGACGACATTGATCCGGATCCCGTGGTCCCGGTACTGGAGCGACGCCGACTTCGACAACCCGATGACGCCGTGTTTGCTCGCCGAGTAGGCCGGGCTCCGGACGTATCCCGTGAGTCCCGCCACGGACGAATCGTTGACGATGGCGCCGCCTCCGCCTTGGAGGAGCATCTGAATGATCTGATACTTCATCCCGAGCCAGACGCCCTTCAGGTTGACGTCGATCATCCGGTCCCAATCGGCCTCGGTCACCTCATGGAGGAGGGCCCCGCCGGATACCCCGGCATTGTTGAAGGCGCAGTCGAGCCGGCCGTACGCGGCTACCGTCTGCTTGACCACCGCCTCGGCATCGGCCGCCTGGACGACGTCGGTCGGGACGAACATCGCCTCGCCGCCGTTCCCGCGGATTTCGGCGACGGTTGCTTCGCCTTCCGCCGCCCGGCGCGCCGCGATGACCACCCGGGCCCCCTGCTCGGCAAACCGGAGCGCCGTGGCCTTGCCGATCCCGGAGTTGCCTCCCGTGATCAGCGCGACTTTTCCTTCGAAGGGTTTTGACATAGGGAGGAGAAACTATCGTCGGTCCGGCACGGACGCTACCGAGGGGCAGCACCCCGGCGTCCGGTTCCCGTTTCGACTAGCTTACCCCCATCTCCAACCACCAACAAAACCATGCGTCGCTTCATACTCGCCTCGACCCTCCTGGTGTCGTTGCTGCCCTCGCTCGTCGCGCAAGTTCCCCGTACCGAACGGCGGCGGTGGATCACGCCCGGTACCAACACGACCGACGACCCCCGCCGGATCCCGATCCCCGCGGGCCTCTACGCCCCGAAGGGTACCCTGGTGCTCAAGGGCGGCCGGCTCTGGGACGGGACCGGCGCCG
>JANMHX010000105.1:0-13328 GCA_031375485.1 Gemmatimonadota bacterium
GGCGGGGGGCGCTCACGGCCCCCCCGCCCCCGGCGCGGGTGGGGGGTTTTTTTGGGGCGGGGGGGGGGGCCCGGGGCGGGCCCCCGACCGCCCGGCTCGTCCAGGTCCTGTCGGCCTTCCTGGTGGTCGCGGTGGTTGTCATGGGGGTGGTGTATGCCCGGAGGGTGCCGGAAGCCCTGGCGGCGACGACCGATGCCCTGAGCTCGGCGGGTCTTCGCAAGGCCATCGTGAGGTCGGTTGCGCAGATGGCGATCTATGGCGGCTTCTTGGTGATGGTGATTCGTCGCGCCGGTACCCTGGTCAAAACTGGTGACCCGGGCTGATGCGTGCGTGTAACACCGTTGTGCGGAGCCAGCAGGTTGGGGATCGCAGGTTGGGGTCTCCGGTCCCGGCTGATTTCTCCGTAACTCGTTGTCTGTTTGTTGTTTAGGCTGACTGTTCTTGGGCGGGTCTTGTCGAGGATTTTGACGGCTCAATCTTTGCTAGTCAGGGGTGGACTCGTGGACAGATGTTGGCGACTCGTCATTTGGGTGGGGGCGGCCTTTTGGGCCGTCGGCTGGCTCGACGTAGGATTGCTGTGGTATCCGCAGCAGGTCGGCAACGCCGGCTGGGAGTTTGGAATCATCTCGGCGTCGCTGAATGGCCTTCCGGTGCCGGTGATTGGGACGGTGTTCGTGCTGGCCGGTGCGGTTGCCCTTGGTCACCCTCGTCTGGCCCGCGTTGCCCAGTGTGCTGGGCTGGTGGCTGTGGTGGTTGTCGGCGCCATGGCAGTGCTGTACGGACTTTCGGCACCGGTGACACTCGGGATGACGTCTGATCCGACCGGCATGGGAAGTATCAAGAAGACGATGGCGCGATCGCTGGTTCAGATCGGCCTGTATCCTGTGGTTATCGGGTGGGTAGTCCTTCGGGCGAATCGGTTCATCAAACGGGGCGACGGTGGTAGTTATGCAACCTAAGGGGAATGCGATGAGAAACCTGATCAAGACGGCGGCGGTCGCCGCGACCGTAATCGTGGCCGCGCCGGGTTCGGCGTTCGCGGCGGACGCTTACTGGAACCAGCAGTGCACCAATGGTGGCTGGACCTTCAACACCTGCGCCTCGGCCCACGTGACGGTTACCGGCAACACGGTGACGCTTCGGATCTGGAACCTCGCCGGGATGCCGATGTCCAACACGTTCGCCAATACCGGCTTCACGGCGGTCGGGCTCAGCAGCCTCGGGAGCGGGCTGACGTTCAAGAACCTCGCCGCAACCTACCCGAACGGGACGGCCTACGCCGGCTGGAGCTTCGCGACGGGAGGGGGCGGGATTCCGGGGCCCGTCGGTTCCACCGGCGTGTCGATCAATGGCATCGGCAGCGCCATCTTCAGCCAGTATGCGACCAGCATTGCCGGGAATGGAAATCCGGCCGTGACCAACTGGGGTGGATCGGGCCAGTATGGCAGCGGCTTTGTGACCTTCACGTTTCAGACGTTCACGACCACTTGCACCGGAAATGGGCGGCGTCGAGTCTGCGTCGATACGCCGACGACGATCAGTCTGGCCAATGCGACGCTCGGTCTCCACGCCCAGGCCGGTCCGAACGGGCAATCGACCGGATACGACTGTCTCGCCACCTCTCCAAGCCCGACCGCGACGCAGACCTATCCCTGCGTGACTCCGCCACCCCCGCCGCCTCCGACGGTCGTGCCGGAACCCGCAACGATGTTCCTGCTTGCGACAGGATTGATCGCCATGGTCGGGGCGGACACCGTTCGCCGCCGCCGGAAGAACTCGGTCCTGTAGGCCGACGGTTCCGAACGGCCCCCTTCCTTTGGAAGGGGGCCGTTTTCTTTTGGTCGAAGACCCCCGTCTCAAGGCCCCGCGAGTGATGTCGTAGCGAACTCGCCGGGGGATCGGGTAGACTTCCGGTCCACGAACGAACCGGGCCCGATGCTCCTTCCGCTCCTTGTCCTCCTCCAGGCCGCGGCCCCGCCCTACTGGCAGCAGCAGGTCTCCTATACCATCGATGCCTCCCTCGACGAGCCGGCTGGACTGCTTCGCGGAGCTCAACGGGTGGCGTACCGGAACCACTCGCCCGACACCCTGATGTCGATCTCGTTTCATCTCTATCTCAACGCCTTTCGCCCCGGATCCCGGTGGGCCGCCGCCGACAGCGCCGAGCAGCGGCGCCGGTTCAACGACCTGGCGGACCCCGATTTCGGACTCAATCAGGTTTTCAATGTCCGGGTCATGGGGAGCGTCGTGACCCCGGAGTATCCGTTCGCGCCCGACAGCACGATCGTGCGGTTCCGGTTACCGCGCCCGCTGCCCCCCGGCGGTAGCCTTGACGCCGAGCTCGACTGGTTGGCTCGCCCCTCGACGGTGCCCCGCCGTCAGGGGCGCCGGGGCCGCGCGTTCGATTTTGCCCAGTGGTACCCGAGGGTCGTGGCGTACGACAAACACGGGTGGCAGGAACATCCTCTCTATCCGGCCGGCGAGTTCTACGGCGACTTTGGCGACTTCACCGTGACGCTCGACGTGCCGGACGACCAAGTCATCGGCGCCACCGGCGTTCCGCTCTGCGGCGACCCCGGCTGGGAACGGGCCAACCAGCGCCCCGACCGCCCGGTCGAGTATCGGCGCGGGTTCTACCCGGCGGCGGTGCCCGTCGATCCGGCCGTCGCGTGCCGGCCGAAGGGCCCGGGCCGAAAGACCATCGTCTGGCGGGCCGAACAGGTCCACCACTTCGCGATGTCGATGCGGCCGGACTACCGCTACGAAGGCGGCCGCTATGGCGACGTCGCGGTCCACACCCTCTATCAGCCTGGCGACGAAAAGACCTGGGGCGGCAACGTCGCCGTCAAACGCACCGAGGTCATGCTCGAATGGCTCGATTCGGTGTTCGGGAAGTACCCCTGGCCCCAGATGACCAACGTGCATCGGATCGAGGGTGGGGGTACTGAGTTCCCGATGATGATGCACAACGGCTCGGCCAGCCAGGAACTGATTCTCCACGAGGGCGGCCACAACTATCTGATGGGAATCCTCGCCAACAACGAATGGAAAGAGGGTTTTCTCGACGAGGGATTCACCAGCTATCAGACCGCGTTGTTCTTCCAGGAACGAGGGGTCAAAGGGCCCGAGGACGAGTTCGACGAATACCGGGCCCTCGAGCGGGGGATCCTCGAGTTCGATCTCGATGGTTGGTCGGAGCCGACCAGTTTCGTCAGCAACGAGTACCGGGATTTCGTCACCTACAACACGATGATCTACTCCCGGGGCGAGCTGTTCTTCCACCAGCTCAGCGAAATCGTCGGCCCGGCGGTGATGAAGCAAATCCTCAGAACCTACTTCGAGCGATGGAAGCTCAAACACGTCGATGAGGGCGCCTTCCGGCAAGTGGCCGAGGAGGTGTCGAAGCGGGATTTGGGCGGATTCTTCGGGCAGTGGCTCCATGGCACCACGCTCTACGACTATGGGGTCGGCCGAGTCCGCTCGAAGCGGCGGGATGACGGGCAGTGGGTGTCGCGGGTCGAGGTCCGCCGCAACGAGTCCGGCGTCTTCCCAGTCGATGTGGTGGTCCGGTCCAAGTCCGATTCGGCCGCGGTTCGGGTCGTTGGAGCGGCCGAGCGAACCTGGGTCGAACTCGTGACCCGAGGCAAGCCCAAGGAGGTCGTGATCGATCCCCGAACCCGTTCGCACGATTGGAACATGACCAACAACCGGAAGACCCGGGGGTGGCTCGGTTGGGGCGGGCTCAATGGGCGCCGGGCGGTCTATCTCGACCGGTTCTTCTCGACTCGGACCTATCGCGACCGAACGGCCGATGCCCTGGCCCCCCTGGTGTGGTACAACGAGGCGGGCGGCGTGATGGTCGGCGCTCGAAGCCGGAGCAACTACCTTGGCCGTTTCAACCAGGTGACCTATCAGCATACCGTCGCCACCAAGGATTGCTGTCAGGATGGCACCGCCGATCACTGGCGCTTTCGGGTCAAGAACCCGACCTGGGCGTACCGGCCGCGGCTCTCGACCCAGTTCGAGGTCCATCACTTCGAGGGGCGACAAGGGGCCGCCGTTTCCGTTGAGCAACAGACCAAGGGCCACTTCGGTTTCGGGCCGACCACCTTCAAGGGAGCGTCGGTCCGGTGGCTGGCCACCTACGACGCCGACTACCTCGATCGAGCGCTCTATGACAACGCCGGCACCGTAGAAGGATCTTGGTGGATGCGCTCGTCGGGGCGGCGGGGCGCTTGGACCATGGCGGGCTCGATGACGATGGCGGGCGGGGTCGAGTACCGGAATCGGGGCACCGGGTTCGACGCCGGCGCCCGCTACGATGTCCAGCCTTATGGCAGGCTCTCGGCGGAGGCCACGGCGAAGCGTCCCCTCGGCAGGCGCGGCGGCCTTGGGGTCCGGATGTTCGGCGGCGTCGTCGAGGGCAAAGATTCCGACCCCGTCCGGCAGCGCTGGTTCTACCTCTCAGGCGCTGATCCCTACCAGCAGCTCGGCAATCCCTTCGTCCGCTCGCGGGCAGCGCTGTTGACCGACGATGTCCACTTTCATTCGCCGGGCGGCGCCAATGTTCGCGGCATGGCCCGGGATGTCGCGGTGACCCGGCTCGCCGCGATCAACGTCGAAGCCGACCGATCGGTACTCGCCCGCCCTCGAGCCGCGCTGTTTCGAGACACCCGCCTAGCCCTGTTCGGCGACCTGGCGTTTACCAACCGGTTCTTCTCCTACAGCGGCTCCGGTCGGATCGTGGGTGACGCGGGGGCCGGGGTCCGGTTCACCCATCGGATCGGGCAGACTACGTTTGTGACGCGTTTCGATTTCCCGCTGTACGTCTCGCATCCCGACCGGGCCATTGGCGGGGCGGTGGACGACGGCTCCTTCCGATTCCGATGGACCATCGGGTTCAGTCCCACATTCTGAGGTGGCTACGATGCGACGACTGCTTGGTGCGACCCTGATCTTCGTAGCTGGGCTTGGCGCCGAGGCGATGGCGCAAGGGCGGGCGTTTACGCCGAAGGATTGGTATCGGTTGACGACGCTGTCGGGGCCCGCGGTGTCGCCGGATGGGAAGTGGGTGGCGTTCACGACCACGACCGTGCGGGAGGCCGACAACAAGCGGCATTCCGAGGTCTGGATGGTGGGCACCACCGGCGGTGATCCGATGCGAATGACCTCGCCGAGTGTCGAGAGCTCCAACCCGCGGTGGTCGCCCGACGGCACGCTGCTGTTGTTCACCTCGACTCGGACCCCCAGCAAGGCCCGCACGTGGGGACTCCGGATCGACCGGCCGGCCGGCGAGGCCTTCGAGGTCGACAGCTTGCCGGACGGCTCGTATACCCGGGACGGGCGGATGGTGGCGTGGGCCGACACGCTGGAATGGAAGGCCGACTCCGGCGCCAAAGACCCGTACGAGAAGATGCCGGCCATGGCGCGGCCGCCCTATCGGGCCGTGACCGCGCCGGTCGATCCGGCGCGGTTCGACGGCCGCCACATCATCGATCTCGGCTACAAGTTCAACGGCCCGGGGTTCATTCCCGCGCCGAAACAGACCCCGCGATGGAACCCGGGCCAGATCTGGGTCCGGCCGGTGGACGGGGGCGCCAAGCGCCAACTCACCACGGCGGTCTACAGCCACCGGGAGGTGACGATTTCACCGGATGGGCAGTGGATTGCTTTCGTGGCCGACTCGAAGCTCCGGTCGGATTCCCTGGCCCAAGCCGAGCAGGATTCGCTCCGGCGAGCCAAGTACGATCCGAAACTGTCCGAGGCGCCCCGGAACGACGGCGATGTGTTCGTCATCCCGGCCTCGGGTGGTGAACCACGCCGCCTAACGACGGGGCCCGGGACCGAGGGCGGTCTCGAGTGGTCGCCGGATGGAACCCGGTTGGCCTATGTGTCGCAGGTTGGCCGGACCGGGGCCCAGCGGATCTGGATCATTCCCGCCGCGGGTGGTGCGCCGGTCAATCTCCTGGGCGACTGGGTCTATGAACCGAACTGGTTGCAATGGCTGCCGGGCGGCCAGATCCTGATGGGCGCGTCGATCGGCGGGCGGGACGCCGTATTCACCGTGAACCCGGACACCCGGGCCCGGCAGGAAGTTGTTTCGGGCCGCCGCCGGATTCCGGGCACCGATATCGATCCGGCAGGCCAGGTCATGGCGTACGTCGCGACGTCGATCACCTCACCGACCGAATTGTACCTGGCGTCCGGCAATGGGACCGGCGAGCGCAAAGTCACCAACTTCAACGCCAAGCTCAACGCGGACATCGCCTGGCCGGACGCCGAACGCTTCACCTACAAGAGTGTCGGTGGGGTCGAGATCGAAGCCTGGCTCCAGAAGCCGTATGGCTACCAGGCCGGCCAGAAGTATCCGCTGGTCTTCTACATCCATGGCGGGCCCCACGGAGCCTACGGCGAGGGATGGTTCGACGAATTCCACAACATCACCGGGTCGGGCAAGTGGGTGTTGTTCACCAATCCGCGCGGATCGAGCGGGTATGGGGCCGAGTTCACGTATTCGACGCGCGGCCGCTGGGGGCTCGAGGACTATCAGGACTTGATGAAGGCGGTGGACATCGCCGCGGCCCGGCCCGACGTCGATTCGACCAAGATGGGGGTGACCGGAGGCTCCTACGGCGGGTTCATGACCGCCTGGATCACCACCCGGACCACCCGGTTCAAGGCAGCTCAGGCCGACCGGATGATCAGCAATTGGTGGTCGTGGTGGGGGGTGTCGGACGTGCCCGGGCTCACCGAATTCGAGTTCTACGGCATGCCGTGGGAGCGGCCGGCCCTCTATGACTCGCTGTCCCCGATGCGTCACGTCAATCGGGTCAAGACGCCGACCCTCATCGTCCAGTCGGAAGAGGACCACCGGACCCCGATGGCCGACGCCGAGCAGTGGTTCATGGCGTTGCAGAAGCAGAAGGTGCCGGTTGAGTTCATCCGGTACCCCCGGTCGACCCATGACTTGTCGCGGACCGGGGAGCCCTGGTTGCTCGTCGACCGGTTGGGGCGGCTTCGCCAGTGGTTCGACTACTGGCTCAAGTAAGGCCCGCGGGAGTGACGCCGGCCACGATCCTCGGGTACTAGGATCGTGGCTCGGCGTTTCCCCTCGGAGGATGACCCCATGAAGGCCTTGCTCGTGCTGCCTCTCTTCTTCGCCGCGGCATGCGCCGGCCCAACCGATCCAGAACCCAATGGTGCGCCCCCACTGCTCGAGCGGCTGCCCCGGGCGCTGTCGGGGGCCGAAGTTACCGCGATCGGCGCCTCCAACCGTTTTGCGTTCGATCTCCTCGGCCGGGCCACTGCCGCCGAGCCCGGGACCAACGTCTTCCTGTCCCCGCTTTCGGTGTCGATGGCGCTCGGCATGGTCATGAACGGCGCCCGCGGCGAGACCCGCGATGCGATGGCGGCCACCCTCGGCTTCGGTACCACACCGCAGGCGGACATCAATGAAGGGTATCGGAGTCTGATCGCGCTGCTCGCGAGTCTCGATTCTGAGGTGCAGTTCACCATCGCGAATTCGATCTGGACCCGCCGGGGGTATCCGATCTTGGCGCCGTTCCTCTCCGACGCGAAGCGGTTCTTCGACGCCGAGGCCCAGTCGCTCGACTTCGGTTCACCGGCCGCGCTCGACGCCATCAACAGTTGGGTCAGCCAGAAGACCAAGGGCAAGATCCCGACAATCCTCAACTCGACCAGCCCCGACGAGGTCCTGTTCGCGGTCAACGCGATCTATTTCAAGGGCCTCTGGCGAAACCAGTTCAAGAAGGCTGAAACCGCGCCGGCATCCTTCCAGCGGGCGGCCGGTGGCTCCCAAGTGGTTCCGTTCATGCACCGCCAGGACGACCTGCCGTACTTCCGTGGCTCCGATTTCGAGATGGTAGAACTCTGGTACGGGGCCGGCGCCCATGCGATGACGGTCATCCTTCCGAAGGAGGGGATCACGGCCGCGAGGCTGGCGGGGCGGCTGACCGCGGCGGACTTCGCGACGGCGGCGGCCGGGCTCCGGAGCACCAAAGTCGACCTCTTCTTTCCGAAGCTCACGTTCGACTATCGGCGGTCACTCGGGCAGGATCTCATTGCGCTCGGGATGGGGCAGGCGTTCTCCGACCGGGCCGATCTGACGGGAATCGCCGACGACCGGTTGGCCATTACCCGGGTCGACCACAAGACCTTCGTGGCGATCGACGAAGCGGGGACCGAGGCGGCGGCGGCCACGGTGGTCGGGGTCGGCGTGACCAGCCTGCCTCAAGTGGTTCCGTTTTGGGTCAATCGGCCGTTCCTGGTGGCGATCCGGGAGCGGCTGTCGGGGACCATCCTTTTCCTGGGTCTGGTGAACGAAATCCCGTCGAATTGAGGTTGGCTAGAACGAGAAGTAGTAGTTGGCCTTGACCAGCAGGACGTTCTGCATGTCGTCCGAGAAGATGTCCCCGAGGTCCCGGAAGGGCCGGAACCTCGGGTCGCTCCCGAAGTTGAACCGGCTCTGATTCCAGACCAGGAACAGGGTCGACCCCGGCCGGTACTCCCACCGAAGCACCAGGTTGCTTCGAATCGACCGGATCCGGAAATCCTGATTCCCGTAGGTATTCGAGGGCGCGGGTCCGACCCCGTCCGCGTCGACCGTGGTGGCACCGGTGGCCGGGTCGGTCGCGACGGTCGAACCGCCGGTGCCGTAGGTCCGGAAGCCATAGGTGCGGGGCTCGACCAGCGACCGGGGCGATCGGAAATCGCCGGTCGCCACGAATGGCTGGGCGTACAGCTGGAGCGAGAGCGCCGGCGTGAAGTAGTAATTGAGCCGAGTGCTGATGCTCAGCACATCTTGGTCGAGCGGGGCGAAGAGGTAGCGGTTGCCATACGTCGCGCTCGCGGTCGGGTCGGTGTACTGGCCGAGGTAGAAGGCTCTTTGCCGGGACCGCTGGTAGCTCGGGGTGATCTGGAAGGTGATCCGGCCTTGGTTCTGGACGTTGATCTGCGCAAAGACGCTGGCGCTCGAGGACCGGTCATCGTCGATGCCGATCGAGGTCCCGAGGGTCGTCGAGATGGCCTTTCGGCTATCCGTGGCGTAGTGAAGGCTACCCCGAAAATTGCTTGGTGCCTCGACGAGGGGGCCGCCCCGGGTCATCCGGTCGTCGAGCCCCCTGACGCGATAGTCGAAGTTCAAGTAGATGGTCTGGAAATTGTGGAGGCTCCAGACCGCTCCGAGGCCGGCCTGGGGCGCGAGCCGGACCCCGCCAAAGTTGTAGAGTTGGCTGGCCTGCAAGCTGAGTGACCCGGACCGTCCCAATTTCCCGGGGCTGACCCATTGCCGGGTCAGGAGCCCGCCAATCCGGATTCGATCGGCCTCCTGCTGGAATCCCGCGTCGTTCAACTCGAACCCTGGCGAGGTGAAGTTCCCGCCGATCTGGTAGACCCAGTTCCCCCCGAGTTTCTCGAGCAACAACTGTCCGTTGGCTCCCGCCATCGTCGTCGCGGCCGGATCGAACGCCACGTAGTCCTGATCGGGGCGCTGGTAGTACCGGGCGGACGCGAGTTGGACGGCGGCAATCGCCCCGCGTGGCCCGGCAATCCTCGAGAAGCCGAAGGAGCCGCTGATCTGGTGGGAGTTCTGCTTCCACCGATGGAAGAAATCCGCGGCCCCGACGTAGGCCGACGTGGTCAGGCTCGGAAACTCGGCGGCCGTGCCACCCCGGTTGACGGCGGTACCCATGAATCCATAGCCGCTCGACCCGCCGGCCACGTCCCGCTTGAGGCGGACGACCCCGTAGTTGGCCCCGGGCTCGATCGGCGTCGTGGTGACGGGGCCGCCCGGATTGGCGAGCCGGGCTTCCTCCCGGCCGGTCACGGCGTCGAGGATCCCGATCGACCACCCGGATTTGGTCCGGCCCGACAATTTGACCGCCCCGAGAATCGACGAACTGCCCGGCTCGTCGACGAACGCGGCTCGGCCTAACGCCGACTGGCCGGGGGTCCGGCCGATCCGGCGGGAATAGAACAGCCGGTCTTGTCCGAGGCCGGTGTTGAACCCGAAGATGTTGGAGCCCTCGACGAAGAACGGCCGACGTTCCTCGAAGAAGGTTTCGAAGGCCGTCAAGTTCACCACCGACGGGTCGGCCTCGACTTGGCCGAAGTCCGGATTGATGGTGGCGTTCAGGGTCAGGTCGCTCGTCAGGCCGTACTTGGCGTCGAGGCCGCCGGTAACCGAGCCGGTTCGGCCGTCGTTGAACGGGTTGCCCGGGGCCACACCCTGGGTGAACCGGGCTTGGCTCGAGGTGTAAGGCAGGAACTCGAGCCGCTTCGGGGCCGGAATGTCGGTCAGGCCGAGGAGATGGCCGAACTTGGATGCCTGGCCCGGTTCGGCTTTCGACGACCACTCCCAGTCAACCGCCTCACCGGCGCGGACGTTGTCCCGCCGGAGCTGGATCCCCCAGACCTGGGTGGCCGCTCCGGAGAACCGGAGTTGGGAGAAGGGAATCCGGATCTCGGCCACCCAGCCTAACGAGTCGATGCTGGTGGCGGCTTCCCAGACCGGATCGAAGCCCGCATCGAGGCCGCCGCTGCCGTCTTCGGTCGCTATCGCATCCCGGCGTTCCCCGGCGGCGGTCACGCCGAAGACGAACGTCGTCCGGTGGTCGTGGTAGGAGTCGAGGAGAACGAAGAACACGTCGTTGAAGGCGCTGAATGAGTCCCGCCGGTTCAGGCGGCGGGAAATCGTGCCGGGCTGATCATCGTGGAGCCGGGCGCCGATGTAGAGCGCATTCTGGTCGTAGGCGATCCGGACGTCGGTGTTCTGGGTGGCCGGATTCCCGTCGCTCGGGACATCCCGCCGGAACCCGCTCTCCGGGGTAATCCGGGCCCAAATCGGATCGTCCAATCGTCCGTCGATCGTGGGCGGTGCCTCGGTCCGAACCGCCGTGATCGAACGGGGAATTCGGCCGTTCCGGTGAACGAGCACCGAATCGATCGGGGGTACCGCGATCTGGAGCAGAAGCCCGAGGACGATCAGCATGCAATCACAAGGAAGAGTAGGGGTTGGCCGTAATCAGGAAGACGTCTGGTGGTCGTCGTTCCAAATGCGCCGCCGCAACCAACGCCATGCCGGCCTCCGGGGATCAAGTACGGGTGCCGGCGAACCGGGGAGTGAATCCTATCCAGAGTGAGAGGCGGAACCAAGGGGCCATCGGTTAGATTCTGGCCTATGACGACCGCCCGTTCGTTCCGACAAACCGCTCTGGCGGTGCTCCTGATCGTTGGCCTGAGCCCGACGACCGGGCAGGGGCAAAAGGCTCGGGACCGATTCGCTCCGGCCTGGGCCCCGGTCCAGGCGTTTTTCCACCAGACGCTCAAGGATGAGGGTGTCGTGGGCGGCAGTATGGTCTTCTTCCACGGCGACACTGTGCTGGCCCAGGAGTTCCACGGCCTGGCCGATCTGGCCACGGCCCGCTCGGTTGACGAGCGGACGATCTACCACTGGGCGTCGATCACCAAGACCTTCACCTCGATCGCGGTGATGCAACTTCGCGACCGGGGCCGGCTCCGGCTCGACGATCCGGCCGTCAAATACGTCCCTGAATTGCGAGCCGTCCACAATCCGTTCGGGCCGATGGAGGCCATTACCCTCCGGATGTTGATGTCCCATTCCGCGGGTTTTCGAAACGGAACCTGGCCCTGGGGGGGCGACAAACCCTGGCATCCGCACGAGCCGGCCGCCTGGTCGCAGCTGGTGGCGATGATGCCGTACACCGAGATCCTGTTTGAGCCGGGCACCAAGTTCAGCTATTCGAACCCGGGCGTGATCTTCCTCGGCCGAACGATCGAGACCCTGACCGGCGAAGACTACGAGACCTACGTCGAGAAGAATCTGCTCCGGCCCCTTGGGATGTCCTCGAGTTACTTCGATCTCACGCCGTACCACCTGCTGCCGTTCCGGTCCAACAACTACGACGTGGGGGCGGGCGGCCCGGTCGCGAACGGCCTCGATTTCGACACCGGGATCACGGTATCGAACGGCGGGCTCAATGCCCCGATCACCGATATGGTCAAGTATCTCCAATTTCTCGTCGGGGCTCCGGGGGTGCCGGCGGCCGGCCGAGGGGTCTTGGCGCGCGGGTCGTTGGAGGAGATGTGGAAGCCGGTGCTTCCGTTAGGCGGCCCGGAGGGCGGGTCGATCGGCTTGGCCTATTTTCTGCTGGAGCGGAAGGGTCTGAGCTTGGTCGGGCATACCGGGAGCCAGAAGGCGTTTCGGTCGTTCTTCTACATCGATCCGGTGTCCAAAGCGGGGGTCATCGCCGTGTTCAACACCGCTCCGACCGACGATCCCAGGAACCCAACCGATCAGGGTCCTGGTAAGCCGCGGATCGGGATGCTGTTCAGCGGCCTGCTCGAGCGGCTGACCGACGGGGTCTTTCCGATCTACCGCCCGTGAAGCCATGGGATAAGTCGGGTGACCGGCGAGCCGTGATTCGCGACAGCTTCGGGGAATGGCTCCGGGGCTTGGTCGAGCGCACCGAAGAACGAATCATCCAGAGCCGCTACACCCGGCCACCCGGCGCGATGCCCGAGGTCGGGTTCCTGGCCGCCTGCACCCGGTGCGGCGCGTGCTCCCCGGTGTGCCCGGTCCACGCGATTTTGACGGTGCCGGCTTCGGGCGGTTTGGCGGCCGGCACGCCGTATCTCGAGCCGACGAGCCAGCCATGCATCGCCTGTCCGGACATGCCGTGCGTCACGGCGTGCCCGACGGGGGCGCTGACCCGGCCCGCCGACGGGTGGACCAACTACCGGCTCGGCGCGGTGTCGTTGGTTCCGGAGCGGTGCGTCACCTTCGAGGGTAGCCCGTGCCGGGTGTGTGTGGATGCCTGCCCGATCGGGGAACGGGCGTTAGGGCAAGACGACGCCGGCCATCCGGTGCTTCGGCGCGAGGGCTGTGTCGGCTGTGGGGTCTGCGTCCGGGAGTGTATTGCGTCGCCCTCGGCGTTCGAGTTTCATCCTGTGGAGGCGTCATGAGTGAAGTACCCTATCGAGTCGACAAACCTTGGGGCTATGAGCTGATTTGGGCCCGAACCGACCGCTACGTGGGGAAAATTCTGCACGTCAATGCCGGCCAAATTCTGAGCTGCCAGTATCACAATTTCAAGGATGAGACGATGCACGTGCTCCGGGGCGAGCTCATCCTCCGCACTGGGGTGAGCGCGACGGCCATGACCGACCGGTCGTTTCGGGAGGGAGATTCCATCCACATCCCGGCCAAGCTGATTCACCCCAGTGCGGAGGATGAGCTCGCCCCGGAGCACGTGCATCGTCTCATCCTTGAAATTGTGATACTGGCAGCT
>JANMHX010000111.1:0-14261 GCA_031375485.1 Gemmatimonadota bacterium
CGGCGCATCGAGCCGGATCCAGGACGAAACCGAGACGTTCGTTTGAGCCCGGAGCGGCCCGGCGATGACCGAGGCTGCCAGCCCAAGCGGGATGATTTTTCGCATGGGTCAACCTATCGCAACCCCGGGTCGCCGCAACCCGTCTGACTGGTGCTTTCCGCCTCCCGGCGACATAATTCCCCCGTGGCAGAACCCGATATTCTCCAACGTCTCCAGGCAGCGCTCCAGGACCGGTACGAGTTCAGTCGTGAACTGGGTCGGGGTGGTATGGCCATCGTCTACCTTGCTCGCGACCGGAAGCACGATCGCGAGGTGGCGGTCAAGGTCTTGCTGCCCGAGTTGTCCGCGTCGATCGGGGGCGATCGGTTCGAGCGTGAAATCCGCCTGGCCGCCAAGCTCCAGCATCCCCACATCCTCGGCCTTTACGATTCCGGCTCAGCCGATGGGCTGCTGTTCTACGTCATGCCCTTCGTCAAGGGTGAGTCGTTGCGGGACCGGCTCGACCGGGAAGGCCAACTCCCGATCGAAGACGCGATCCAGATCGCTCTCGAGGTGGCGAGTGCGCTCGGTCACGCCCACGAAAAGAACATCGTCCACCGGGACATCAAACCGGAGAACGTCCTCCTCGCGGACGGCCACTCCCTGGTGGCCGATTTCGGGATTGCCCGCGCCGCCCAGGAGGGCGACGAACAGAAGCTGACTCAAACCGGCATGGCTCTCGGGACCCCGGTCTACATGGCCCCCGAGCAAGCCGCCGGCGAAAAGGTCGGACCCACCGCCGATCTCTATTCCCTCGGCTGCATGCTCTACGAAATGCTGGCCGGCGAGGCGCCGTTCACCGGCAAGAACTCGATGGCGATCATGGCCCGCCACGCCATGGAAAATGTGCCGAGCATCCGGATCGTCCGGAGTTCGGTGCCCGAAGAGGTCGAGGACGCCATCTTCGCCGCCATGGCCAAGAGCCCGACCGACCGGCCCCAGACCGCCGCGGCGTTTGCCGAACTCCTCGGGATGCCGATCGGGATGACCACCACCAACCGGGCCGCCCTTCGTCACACGGCGTCGCGGCGCATTCCCACGAGAACCAATCCGGCCTTCGAAGCCGTCGCGCCGGCCCGGCCGGCTTGGCAGAAGGCGTTGATGGCCGTCGGGGCTCTGTTGGTGCTCGGTGGCGGCGGGGCCGCCGTCTGGAAGCTGACCGCCGGAAAGACCGCCGCCCCGCTCAAGACCGGGGGGCTCGACGCTCACAACGTCGCCGTGCTCTACTTCGACGACCAGAGTAAGGACAAGGATCTCGGGTACCTCGCCGATGGTCTCACCGAAGCCCTGATTGGAACCCTGGGCCAAGTCACGGGACTTTCGGTCGTTTCGAAGGGCGGCGTCCAGAACTTCCGGAACGCCACCGTCGGGGCCGACAGCATTGCCCGGTTCCTCAGGGTCGGGACCCTGATTCGCGGCGACGTGGAGCGGGATGGGGACAAGATCCGGGTCAACGTTAGGCTGCTCGACGAATTCGGTTCCGACGTCGAGCGGGCCAACCTGGAGCAACCCTCGGCCGATCTGCTGAGCGTTCGCGATGCCCTCGCCGGGAAAGTGGCCGAGCTGATCCGCAAGCGGCTGGGCGAGGAGATCAAACTCCAGGCCCAGCGCCAAGGCACCAGCAGCGGGCAGGCTTGGTCGCTGGTTCAACGGGCCGAGCAACTCCGGAAAGGCGCCGAAGCCGCGGCGGCGGCGGACGATTCGGTGACCCGGGATCGCGACTTCGCCGCGGCCGATTCGCTCCTGGCCGACGCCGAGCGGGCCGACCCGAAATGGTCGGACCCGGTCACCCTCCGGGCCCTCCTTGCCTATCGCCGGTCCCGGGTTTCCGGGCTCGACCAGACCGTGGTCGAGCGGTGGATCGGCGCCGGCCTCGAGCAGGCCAACCGGGCGATCGGTCTCGAGCCGAGGGATGCCACCGCCCTGGAGGTGAGAGGCAATCTCCAGTACTGGAAGTTCCTGATGAATCTCGAGTCGGATGCCGCCAAGGCCCGGGCGCTCTTGCTCCAGGCCAAGGCCGACTTGGAAGCTGCCACCAAGATCAATCCGATCCAGGCGGGCGCCTGGGCAAGCTTGTCCCATCTCTATTACAAGACCAACACCGCGGTCGACGTCAACCTGGCGGCCCGCCGAGCTCTTGAGGCCGATGCGTTTCTCGACAACGCCCTGGCGATTCTCGACCGGCTTTTCCTGTCCTCCTTCGATCTCCAGCAGTTCAAGGATGCCGGCAACTGGTGCGACGAAATTCGGCGCCGGTTTCCAGCGAGTGCCAACGCGCCCACCTGCAGTTTGTCGATGTTGGCCACCAAGAGCGTCGAACCCGATGTGCCCCGGGCATGGCGGCTCGCCGATTCGGTGGCCGCCGCCTCGGGTCCGCGCCGGGAGTTGATGCAGCTCCAGTCGAACATGTGGGTGGCCGCGGTGCTGGCCCGGGCCGGGAAGACCGACAGCGCCCGCCGGGTGATCGAGCGATGGAAGGGGAACCCTGAAATCGACCCCACCCGCGACGCCGCCATCGTTGGGGCATTCGCCTATGCCCAAATGGGCGACAAGACCCAGGCCATCGAGATGTTGAAGGTCTACTTTTCCGCCAACCCGACCGCCCGGGCCGGGTTCGCGGAGGATCCAGGGTGGATGTTCCGGGGCTTGGCCGAAGATCCGGAGTTCCGAAGCCTGGTTGGGGCGAAGTAGGGCAACAGACTGTAGCGCGGCCGCAACGATTTCCCTCGTTTTCGAGGGTGTTGTCAGGGGTCCGCTACTTGCTGATTGCGTCAAAACAATCGACATTGACTAGGTCCAATACAGGCTGTATGGCCCCTCCTTCGATCGGAAACGACCGACCAGGGGGGTACGTTGGCTCATTCGGGAGGTATTCTCATGCGTCGTTCGCTATGGCTGTCCTTGGTCGCGGTATTGGCTGTCTTGACGGGTTGCGCCGATACGGCCGGCCTCCCTGATGGCAGTCGGACGGGTCCGCAGGTTATCGCTTCGCCCTCGGGCGGCAGCGCGGGCTGCACCCTGACCAACGACGTAGCCGCCGTGATCGACGCCGCGCTCCAACAGCTCTACATCAAGAACCTCTGGCCGGATGCGAACTCCGTCAAAGGCAAGTTCCAGGCGGTCAAGGACGCGCTGGCCGCCGGGGACCTCGTAGCCGCTCGAGCCGCCGCCCAGAACCTGATCGACTTCATCGAAAACAAGTTCGGCAAGCTGAGTGCGGCGGATAAGGCGGCGGTCCAGTCTCTCGTTGATCAGGTCATCACCGACATCAACTGCTTCGTCGGGATCTACGATTTGAACCCGGGCGATCCCGAGACGGCGTTCCAGATTCCCGGCGTTGGCGGCGTGAATTTCCCGGCCAACGTGGTGGCGATCGGCACCCAGGTTACCATCACCGAGACCCAAGGGCAGATCTGCCCGCTCAACACCAGTCTCGACTGCTTCTCGAGCTTCCTGTCGATCGAATTGTCGCCCCCGGCCGTCTTGCCTCAGCCGGCGGTCGTGGTGCTCTGCCCGCCCAACCTCATCAGCACGCTGGCGGTGGCGCACCAGGATCAGAGCGGCTTTGAAATTCTCACCCCGACGACGAACCTGGGCCTGCTGCAAACCGGCCTCAACTGTCCGACACCGCTTGGCCAAACCTCCGGCAGCCGGAATTGGCTGACCCGGGTGGCCAATTTCCTGGCCCCAAAGCAGCTCGAAGCGGCACCGATGATGTACTTCCTTGGCGGCATCGGCGGCCTCACCACGAAGTTCAGCCCCTTCGGCTTGGTCAACACCACCGTCATCGGCACCGGCGGCCTGGGTGGCAAGACCACTTCCTTTACTCCGCCCGCCGCGGCCGCCCCGAATGCCGCACCCCCGGTCAATCCGCCGTTGCCGGCATCCTATCTCCAGGGTAACGCCGGTACCAGCACGACGAGCGGACTGCCGTTCGTCACCATCCAGACCCCGGGTGGCGACGATAACGGCGTCAACCCGGTCGCCGGGATCACGGTCACCTTCAAGACCGGGCCGGCCACCGCGTACGAGCTCGATTCCGACGCCAAGGTCTGCGGCGCCGGCGGCGTCGTGCCGGCCTCCGGTGAGGTCCAGGTCGTGACCGACGGGAACGGAGTCGCGACGTTGCCGTGTCTCGCGTTCGGCAACAAGGCCGGCTTTGCCAATTTGTCGGCCACCTTCGATCCGGCCACGTTGAACTTCCCGAACGCCAACTTGGTGACGATCACCGCCATCGAGGGAACCAGCAGCGGCAACTCGCTCAACTGGTTGGTCAAGTCCAACTCGCTCCAGGCCAGCGCGCTCAGCTTCGTGACGGCGCCGTCCGGCTCGGCGGGCGCCGGCGTGGCGTTCGCCCAGCAGCCGAAGATCCAATTGCTCGATGCCTTGGGCAACGAGGTCTACACTGGCGGCGTCACCGTGACCGCCTCGGTGACCGCCGGTGGCGGGACCGCGAGCTTCACCGGCCCGATCACCACCGACGCGGACGGCGTGGCGACGTTCACCGATCTCTCGATCGGCGGGCCGGCCGGACCCCAGACTCTCACTTTCACGCTGGGCAGCGGCACCGTGCTGGACCACGTGGTTCAGTTGAGTGCCGGGCCCGCGAGCCAGCTGGCCATCACCACCGCGCCGCCGGCGTCGGCCGGGGCCGGTGTGGCTTTCGGTTCACCGGCGGCGGTGACGATCCGAGACCAGTTCGGCAATACCACGGCCTCGACGGCTACCGTGACGGCTCAGCTCGCGTCCGGCGCCGGTGGTACCCTGGCCGGCACGACGTCGGTCGACGCGGTTGCCGGTGTCGCGACGTTTGCCGATCTCAAGATCAACGGCACGGCGGGTGACTACACTCTGGAGTTCAAGTCCGGGGCGCTCACCTCGCCGGCCAGTACCACGATCGCGGTCGGCGCCGGTCCGGCGGCCAAGCTCGCGATCACGACCCAGCCGTCGAGTACCGCGCAGGCTGGTGTGGCCTTCGGGGCCCAGCCGGTGGTGGTGATTCGGGATCAATTCGATAACCAGGTCTCGAGCTCGGCTCCCGTGGTGGCGAGTCTCGCGAGCGGGACCGGTGGAACCCTTGCCGGCACGACGTCGGTCAACGCCACCGCCGGGACCGCAACCTTCACCAACCTCGAGATTGACGGCACCGCCGGCAATTTCACCCTGGAGTTCAAGTCCGGGGCGCTCACCTCGCCGGCGAGCGGCACGATCGCCCTCGGCGCGGGCCCCGCGGCCAAGCTCGTGATCACCACCCAACCGTCGAGCACTGCGGCGGCCGGCGTGGCCTTCGCGGCGCAGCCGGTAGTGGCGATTCGGGATCAGTTTGACAACGTGGTCAATAGCGGCGCCGCGGTGACCGCGAGCCTCGCGTCCGGCGCCGTCACGCTGGCCGGGAATCTTTCGGCAACGGCCTCCGGCGGCATCGCGACCTTTGCCGGTCTTCGGATCGATGGCGTCGTCGGCGCCCGGACCCTCAAGTTCAGTTCCGGCGGGATCGATTCGCCGGCGAGCGGGACGGTGACGATCAGCGCCGGCGCCGCCGCCACCATCATGACCTTCATCAGCGGAACGGCGGCCCAGTCCTACAACTATGGAAACGCGCTCACGGCGTACTCGAACGTGAGCCCCGCGCCGCAGGTCATCGTCAAGGACGTTTGGGGCAACCCGGTGGCCGGTCAGCCGGTGTCCTGGACCGCCTCCACCAGCAATGGCGGAGTGCTGACGATCGGGGCCGGGACGCCGACCACCGCCGCCGGGACCGCCCAGGTCTCCTCGTGGCTGATCGGCGATGGCCTGAACCAAGCCACCGCGAGCCTGTCGCTCGCGGGATTGCTCGACGCCCAATTCACCGCCACGACGCCAACCGGCGTGTCGGTGTTTGCGTGCGCGGCTGGCACGGGTGGATCCAAGACCGACCTCGGCGGCCTCAGCATCAAGGCCCCGAACGGCACCATCAAGAAGGTCACGCTCTGGATGTCGATCACGGGCACCTCGAGTGGCCTCTCGAACTATGGCGCGACGTTCGAGGCCCGCCTGAACGGCCCGACGGGGACCTTGCTGAAGAGCACCACCGGCAACGTCAATTTGCCCGGGGATAACGGGAATGCGGTCCCGGTCACCTTCACGTTCCCGACCTCGATCGCCAAGCAGAGTGCGTCGAGCGCCATTTGGTTCAAGTTGACCGTGGCGGCCCCGAGCAACCGGAAGCCGCAAGTCTGGTACTCGAGCGCGACGTTCAAGTCCAACGAGACCTGCTTCGACTCGAAGGCTTTTGCGCCGGGGTCCACCACGACCTTCAAGCGGGGCCTGTCGATCAACGTCACGAACTAGATCAGAAGTTGGTCGAGAACGAGGCCGGGGGCGTCAGGCTCCCGGCCTCGTTGTTTCCGGGGCTCCAGAACGACCGAACTTGACAGTCGATTGTAGTCGATTAATTATTCGAGTATGATCGAATCCGAGGTTCTGCGAGATCCGGCCACCGGATTGGCCCGGATTACGGCGCGCCTGGCCGAGCCGGGTCCTGGTCGGATTCAGCTGGTGGTGGGACCACGGCAAGTCGGAAAGACGACCCTCCTCCTCGAATTGGCCCGGAACGATCCGGCCGCGATCTATTTCGCGGCGGATGGGCCGGAAGCGGATCTGCCAGGATGGTGGGAGCTTCTCTGGCGCCGGGCGGAGCAAGCCGCCGCCGGAGGCGGGCGGGCCGTGGTCCTTCTGGACGAGATCCAGCGGGTCGAAGGTTGGGCTACCCGGCTCAAGGGCCAGTGGGACCGGGTCCGTCGCCTCAAGCTCCCGATCCATGTCGTGGTGACCGGTTCCTCGGCGCTTCAGCTTGGCCGTGGCTCCCGGGAAACTTTGGCGGGTCGGTTCGAACGGCTGGTGATTCCCCACTGGCCGGCCGCCGCGCTGGCCCGGGTGTTCGGACTGTCACTCGACGCCGCCGTCGACACGATCGTCGGGTGGGGTGGCTATCCGGGCGCGATGGCGTTCGCCGCCGATCCGGTCCGGCGCCGCGCCTACCTCCGCGATGCGATCATCGAGCCCGCCATCGGGCGCGATCTCCTTGCCATCCATCCGGTGCGCCGGCCGGCACTGCTCCGCCAAGTCTTTGCCCTCGCGACTCGTGCCCCCGCCCAAATCGTGTCGATCCAGAAGCTGCAGGGACAACTGCAGGACCAGGGCGCGCTCGAGACCATTGCCCACTACCTTGGCCTCCTGGAAGACGCTTTTCTCGTGGCGGCGTTGGAAAAGCACAGTGCCCGTGCGGTTCGGCAGCGGTCGGCCCCGCCCAAGCTCGTGGTGCTGAACAACGCCTTGCTCGCGGTCGGAGCCCCCGACGGCGCCCCCGACCGGACCACCGATCCGGCCCGCTACGGAATCTGGGTCGAGAACGCCTGTCTCAGTCATGCCTGGAACGCGGGGCAGCAGGTGCGCTACTGGCGCGAGGAACCCTTCGAGGTCGGCGGGGTGATCGAAGGATCCTGGGGCCAGTGGGCGATCGAGGTGAAGACGGGTGAGTTCGGCGGCCGAGATCTGGCCGGTCTCGCTGAATTCGTCCGGCGCTTCCCCGGATATCGGCCGCTGGTGCTCTGCGATGAGCCCGGCATCTCGATCGCGTCTGCCGCCGGGTTCGCCGCCATGTCGTGGCGTGGGTTCCTGGCTGGAGGTCCTCCCCAATGAACCAGCGAGTGGTGGTGGTCGGCGCCGGCATCAACGGCCTGGTCGCCGCGCATTACCTCCGGCGGGCCGGCTGCCAGGTCACCGTGCTCGAACGCGCCGACCGGGCCGGTGGCGCCTGCATCTCCGCCGAGACCACGATCGGCGGCCGGACCCAGGCCTATGCCCTCGGCGCCTCGGTACTCGGCCTGATGCCCGATTTCATCTTTCGGGAGACCGGGCTCATCGACCGGCTCGAGACCTTCGTGCCCACGTCGGCCAAGCGGGTCTACTTCCCAACGCCGGAGGCGAGCGCGTGGATCCACCGCGATCCGGCTGAGCTCGATCAGGAACTCCGGACCCAGTGGGGCGAGCGGGGCGATGCGGCTGGGTTCCGGGCCGACGAAGCCCGGGTCGTGGCCTTCCTCCAAGCGGGCTACCGGACGGCAACGCCGCCTAACGTCGATGCCGCCCGCCACGCCTTAGGCGATACCCTGACCCGGCTCTGGATTACCGGGAGCGCCGCCGACCTCCTCGACCACTACTTCACCGCCGACCGCACCAAGATCTACATGGGGATGACCGTGACCGAGAGCGGCCCGGTCTCTCTGGCCGAGCCCTACTCGGCGTTCACCCTGCCGCTGATGGACTCAGGGTCGGTGTTCGACGGCTACTACGGGTTCGTCAAGCCGGGGCTCTGGCGGCTATTGGAGGCCTTGGCCGACATCAATCGCGAGATCGGCGTCGACATCCAGCTCGGCGCCGCGGTCGACCAAGTGGATCCGGACCTGGGCGTCGTCCACTACACCGCGGCGGGCCAATCGCACCGGTTGGCGTTCGATCATCTGATCCTCGCCACCGAGCCGCTGACCGCTGCCCGGCTCGTCGGCGACACCGCCACCACCGCGCGAGTCGAAGAGAAACGGTTCCTCGGCTCGGCCGGCAAGTTGACGTTGATGTTCCGGAACCCGGTCCGCTGGAAGGATGCCCCCGAAGCCGACGCCGATGCCGCGTTTCGGTTCATCTTCTCGATGGAGACCCTGGCCGAGTTCGAACGGGCCACGCTCCAGATCACCACCGGCGAAGTCGACTACGAACCGGGGTACATCCAGATCTACTGCGAAGGCGCGGCCATGCGGCGGCTCGGCCTGGCCGAGCCGTTCGACCGGCTGACGCTCTTTTTCAAGAACCTGGCCCTGAATCAGCGGGGCGAGGCGCTGGCGGAGGTTGAAGCGGCGGTCAAAGCCCAGGTGCTGGCCCACATCGCGAATCCCAAGGATTGCGTCTGGAGCCGGTTGCTCGCGCCGAAGGACCTCCAGGAACTGTTTCTCTTTCCCGGTGGCAACATCGATCACACCGAACTCGCGCCGGGGCAGACCTTCTTCGACCGCCAGTTCGCGGCCGATCCGGGGACGAGCTTCTACCAATTCGGTCGGTGGCCCAACCTGTCTTATTGCGGCGCGGGTTCATATCCCTGCGGTTCGATCACGGGGACCCCCGGTTACATGTGTGCAGGGCAGCTGATCAAAGGACTGACGCGATGACTGACCCGCCGCTCCATCTGACCTCGGCACTCGCCGACCGCTACCGGATTGACCGGGAACTCGGTCACGGCGGCATGGCCACCGTCTATCTCGCCCACGACCTGAAGCACGGCCGGGAGGTGGCGATCAAGGTCCTCCATTCCGACCTTACGCATTCGTTAGGCGCCGAGCGGTTCCTCCGGGAAATCCAGCTCGCCGCCAAGTTGAGCCACCCCCACATCCTCCCGCTCTACGACTCCGGTGAGGCCGCCGGGGTGCTCTACTTCGTGATGCCGAACGTCGAGGGCGCCTCGCTCCGCGACCGGCTCGAGCACACGAAACAGTTGCCGGTCGACGAGGCGGTCCGGATCGCCGGCGAAGTGGCCGGCGCGCTCGACTATGCCCATCGCCATGGCGTCGTCCACCGGGACATCAAGCCCGAAAACATCATGCTCCACGACGGGCACGCCATGGTGGCCGACTTCGGGATCGGGAAAGCCCTCTCGGCCGGCGAAGACCAGTCGCTGACCCAGGCCGGGATGAGCGTCGGGACGCCCGCATACATGAGCCCGGAGCAAGCGGTGGGCGAGGAGGTCGACGGACGGAGCGATCTCTACTCGTTAGGCTGCGTCCTCTACGAAATGCTGGTCGGGGAACCGCCGTTCACCGGCCCGACGGTGCAAGCGGTGATCGCCAAGCGGTTCGTCCAGACCCCGGCCGACGTAACCGCGCTCCGGGAGAACATCCCCCGGCCGGTGGCCCGCGCGGTTCAGAGGGCCCTAGCCAGGACGCCGATCGATCGGTACGAGTCGGGGGCCCAGCTGATCGCGGCGCTGGCCGAGATCGAGGCCGCCGGCCGGAAGACGGCTCCGGACAAGTCGATCGCGGTGCTCCCGTTCGCGAGCCTGAGCCAGGATGCGGATGATGGGTTCTTTGCCGACGGCATCACCGAAGAGATCCTGAACGCGCTCGCGACGGTGCCGGATCTCCGGGTGGCGGGGCGGAGCTCGGCGTTCTCGTTCAAAGGTAAGAACGAGGATCCGCGGTCCGTCGGCGCCAAGCTGAACGTGGCCACGGTGCTCGAAGGCACCATCCGGCGCTCGGGGACCCGGCTCCGGATCACGGCCCAGCTGATCAGCACGGCCGATGGCTATCAGCTCTGGTCCGAGCGGTACGACCGGGTCCTCGAGGACATCTTCGCGGTGCAGGACGAGATCGCCACGGCCATCGCAGGACGGCTTCGGGTCGCACTCACGACCGATGCGGCCGGGCCTACCAAGCCGCCGACCGAGCAGTTGGCCGCGTACGAGTTGTACCTGAAGGGCCGGGCGCTGCTGTATCAACGAGGACGGAGCATCCCGCCGGCCATCGAAGCGTTTAAGCAGGCGGTGGCGCTCGATCCCGAGTACGCAGAGGCCTGGGCCGGGCTGGCCGACGGCTACACCACGTCAGGCTACTCGGGGCTCGGTCGTCCGGAGCACGTCGTGCCCCAGGCGCTCGAGGCGGCGCGCCGGGCCCTCGAGTTCGGGCCGGACCTCGCGGAGGCCCATTGCGCCTTTGCCTGTGCCACCATGCTGGGCGAACGGGACTACGCCGCGGCCGAGCGGGGATTCATCCGGGCGCTCGAACTCAACCCAAACTACATCCAGGCCCGGGCGTGGTACGGCCTCTTCTACCTGCACTGGATCGCAGGCCGAGCCGAGGAGGGAAAACGGCATCTTGACGTCGCCCTGGAGCTCGATCCGCTGTCCGGCTACCTCAATTTCATCCAGGCGTTCCACCACTACACGGTGGGGAAGGCTGAGGAGGCGGTGCAGTTTGCCTGCCGCGGGGTTGAACTCGACCCGGGATCGTATCTCGGGCATTGGGGCCTGACCATGGCCCTGATCTGTGCCCGCCGGTACCCGGAGGCCGCGACGGCCTGCAACGCCGCGCTCAACATGTCGGGTCGCCATATCTGGGCCCTGGCCACCGCCGTGACCTTGCACGCCCGGTGGGGAAGGCCGGCTGATGCCGCGGCGTTGTTTCGGGAACTCGAGGCGCGGGCTGAACGGGAATACATGCAACCATCCATGATGTGCATCGCCGCGGCCGCGAGCGGCGAAACGGACCGGGCCATCGACTACGCTCGGGCGGCGCTGACCGGGGGCGATCCGATGTTCGTCCTGTCGGGTCGGACATTTACGCTGTTCGATGAGATCCGACCCGACCCGCGGTTCCAGGCCATCATCGCCGAACTGAGGCTTCCGAATTGACCGGACCCCCGGTTACCTGTGTGCAGCGCAGCTGATCGAAGGATTGATGCCATGACTCAGAGTTTCCCGCCCTTCGACCCAACCCGCCCGGTGGCGGTGATCGGCGCCGGCGTGATGGGTGCCAAAGTCGCGTGGGCCTCGGCTCGGGCCGGGGTCCCGACCCGACTGTATGATGTGTCCGCTCCCGCCCTCCAGGCCGCAGTGGAACGGATCCTCGGTTGGAGTGAGGGGGCCGAGCGAGACCGTCTCGTGGCGAACCTGGCCGGAACCGAGCGGCTCGACGACGCGCTCGCCGGCGCCCAATTCGCCTTCGAGAACGTCCCGGAGGATCTCGCCCTCAAGCGGTCGGTGCTCGCGGATCTCGACGCCCGGCTCGGCGCCGATGCCTACCTCGGGTCGAACGCCTCCGCCTTGCCGTGTTCGCCGCTCGCCGTGGCCACCCAACGGCCGGGTCGGTTCTTCAACATGAACTGGAGCGACCCGAGGACCTCCCGGCTGGTCGAACTGATGGGGAGCCCGAAGACCGATCCGGGCACGATCGCGTTCGCGCTCGGGTGGGCCCGGCGGATCGGGATGATCCCGATCGTCGTCCGGCACGAGCAGATGGGCTACTCGTTCAACCGGATCTGGCGGGTCATCAAGAAGGAAGTCCTCCGCCAAATCGAGGCCGGGGTGGCCACGCCCGAAGACATCGATCGGGCGTGGATGTTGGCGTTCGGCATGTCCTACGGACCCTGCGGCTTGATGGACTCGGTCAGCCTGCGGTCGATCCGGAATGTCGAGCTCGCC
The DNA here is from genome assembly GCA_031375485.1 of Gemmatimonadota bacterium. Classification (GTDB taxonomy): domain Bacteria; phylum Gemmatimonadota; class Gemmatimonadetes; order Gemmatimonadales; family GWC2-71-9; genus SHZU01. Next base: position 12,263 of record JANMHX010000111.1, read on the forward strand.
TACTTCGCCGACACCGGCGATCCCACCGATCGGCCGCCCGCCTTCCTGGACCAGATGATCGCGGAAGGGCGGGGGTTCTATCGCCATCCGGACCCCGAGTATCGCGACCCCGATTGGCTAACCGCCGGTTAGACGGTCGGCTTCACGTTGGCGTTGAGCCGGAACAGGTTGGTGGGATCGTACTTGTTTTTCACCGCCACCAGGCGCCGGTAGTTCTGCCGGTAGTTCGCGTTGATCACCCCGGCGCTCTCGTCGGCCACCTCGTTGACGTAAAAGCCGGTGGTAAATCGCTCGACCGTCGACCAGAACTGCCGGGCCCATTTCATATGCGGAGCACTGTCGTCGCCCGACTTCCAGGCGACCGCGGTCAGCAGGTTGTGCTGGGCGTCGCGTTGGGCAAACGCGGCCGCCTCCGGCGCCACCCGGGCAATGGCCCCGCCGCAGTGCTGGGTAAACAGCAGGGTGGCCCGCGCGGGATGCGGTTCGAACCCCTGGAGGATGGTGGTGATGAGTTCCGGGGTGATCCGGGTCGTGAAGCCGCTCTTGAGGTAGCTGCCCATCGCCCGCGGGTCGGTGGTGTCTCCCGATCGCTGGAGAGCGGCGTAATCGATCGGCCCGATGGTGTCGGCCAGCGGCTGGCCCAGCCGGCGAATCGGATCGAGCGCCCGCGCCGCCTCGCTCGGCGGCCCGGAGTAGCAGGCACTGAGTGACACGATCCCATCGGCGCCACCGGGCGGGGCCACCATCGCAATATCGAGGTACAGCTCGTCCGGCGCTTTCATCGAATAGTCGGCGTAGAAACTCCACACCTCCCGGGCCCGGGCGATCGGAAACACGATCCCGCCGCCGATGACTTGCCGGTTCATCGGGTGCAGCTGAAACTCGAATGAAGTGACGACCCCGAAGTTGCCGCCGCCGCCCCGCACGCCCCAAAACAAGTCCGGATTCTCATCCTTGGTGGCGTGCCGCACGATGCCGTCGGCCGACACGACGTCGACCGAGACGACATTGTCGACCGCCAGACCGAGCTTCCGCGCCAACCGGCCGAATCCGCCACCCGTCGTCAACCCGCCGACCCCGGTGTGCGACACGGTGCCGAGCGGCGTGACCAGTCCCTGCGCCAAGGCCTCGTGGTCGACTTGGCCGAGGAGAGTGCCCCCCGCGACCCAGACCCGTTTGGCCGCGGGATCGACCCGGACCCCCCGGAAGGGCGACAAATCGATCATCATGCCGCCGTCGCACGTCGATTGGCCCGAAAAGCTGTGACCGCCGCACTTGACCGCGGTCAACAGTGAGTGCTCCCGCGCAAAGGCGACCGCGGCCTGGACGTCCGCGGTTCCCGTGGCTTGAACAATCAGGGCGGGGTGCTTGTCGATCGATGGATTGAGTACCTGGCGGGCCTCGTCGTAGCCGGCGCTTTTGGCCAGCAAGAGGCGGCCGCGGAGATTCTTTTGGAAGTGCTGGAGGGTCGCGCCGCGGATCGACACTTTGCTGCCGTCACCGCGGACGGCGAGCAGGTCGGCCGGGTCCTGGAGGCCGGCTCGATACCAACGGGTGAGTGAGCGAGGGTCAGGTACCGCGGCCGCGAAGCCGACTGCCATGGCTCTGTGGAGGAAGGATCGTCGTCGCATGGCAACCTCGTAGGTTGGTGGAGAAACCCAACCTAGCGGTTGGAAAGGAGGCGGGCAAACCGACCGGGTTGGCCCAATGAGCCCTCCCGGGCCGAATTCACGCGTTGGTAGATACCCAGCCCCGTTCCACCCCGTTTGCCTGGAGCCTGCTCATGTCCCGTTCCTACGCCGTCGGCCTACTCTTAGTCGCCGCGGTCGGCTGCAAGAAGACCCCGACCGAACCGCCGCCGCCCCCCCCCCCCCCCCCCCCCCGGCAAAAGGGGTAGGGGGCCCCCCCCCCCCCCCCCCCCGCCCCCCGGGGGGGGAACCCCCCCCCCACCCCCCCCGGTTGGGGCCCCCACCGCCCGGGGGGGCCCCCGGGGGCCCCC
>JANMHX010000203.1:0-12297 GCA_031375485.1 Gemmatimonadota bacterium
TAACCCTCGGGCCCCGGCCCCTTGTCCTCTCTTTGTTTTTTTTTCTTTGGGCGCCCCGCCCCCCTTTTGGGGTTCCCCCCCCCGACGCACTTCCGGGGGACTTATTCGGTTACGTCATCGACTGATCCCGTTCGCGGTCCTGCCCCTGATGGCGGCGGGCCCGGACCCGTCCGCCAAGGTGCTGTTGGCCCTGGCGGTGATTTACGTCGCGGCCCTAGCCATGGGCGAACTGGCGGTGCGGCTCGGGCAGCCGTCGGTCCTCGGCGAACTGTTGGCCGGCGTCATCCTGGGCAACCTGCCCCTGCTCGGTGTCGAGGTGTTTCGTTTCATTCCCGACGATCCCGGCGTTGACCTGCTGGCCAGGATCGGGGTCCTGATTCTGTTGTTCGAGGTTGGCGTCGAGTCGACGGTTAGGCAGATGCTGTCGGTCGGGGCCCGGGCGTTACTCGTGGCCGTCATCGGGGTCGCGGCACCTTTCTTCCTTGGGTTCGGTGCCGGGATGTGGCTTATTCCGGAGTCGGGCCCCTACGTGCATGCCTTCATCGGGGCCACGCTGTCGGCGACAAGTGTCGGGATCACGGCCCGGGTGCTCAAGGATCTCGGGAAGTCGAAGACCCCGGAAGCCCGGGTCATTCTCGGCGCCGCGGTGATCGACGATGTCCTCGGTCTGGTCATTCTGGCGGTGGTGAGCGGGGTCATCGTCGCGGCGAACTCGGGCGCGGCCATGAGCTACGGAGCGATGGGAGGGATCGTCGGCAAGTCGGTCGGGTTCCTGCTGGCGGCGGTGGTGGTCGGAGTCTGGCTGGCGCCTCGGTTGATCGCGTGGTCGGCCACGTTTCGGACCAAAGGCGCCGCACTCGGCGTGAGTCTCGCGCTCTGCTTCATCACGGCGTTCATGGCGTACGAGATCGGCTTGGCGGCGATCATCGGCGCCTTCGCGGCCGGCTTGGTGCTCGAATCCGGGCACTATCGCGCGTTCACCGACCGGGGTGACCATTCGATCGAGGATCTTCTCCATCCGCTGATTCAGGCCTTCGTTCCGGTGTTCTTCGTGGTGATGGGGATGCGGACCGACCTCCGGGCGTTTGCCGATCTCGGAGTGTTGGGCCTTGCCGGGGTACTGGCCGTGGTGGCGGTCGGGAGCAAATTGGCGGCGGGTCTGGGCGCCGGAGCCGGCATGAACCGGTTGGCGGTGGGAGTCGGGATGGTGCCCCGAGGCGAGGTCGGTCTCATTTTCGCGAATATCGGCCTTGGGCTGACGATCGGCGGGGCGGCGGTGATTACGCCGACCCTGTATTCCGCGATCGTCGTGATGGTCATCGTGACGACGATGGCCACGCCCCCGGCCCTCAAGTGGGCCTTCGGACGGCGGGCTGAATCTTGAGCGCCGTTCCCCCGTACTGAGTGGCCCATGGCAGCCACCTCCTATTGGGCCAAGACCCGCGCCCCGCGTCACAGTCTGACTTTCGCGCTTCCGCTGCTGTTGCTGTATGAGGCCCTGGCGTTTCTCCTCTCGGGGGACGCGATGGCGGGAGTGCGGAACGGCGCCGACGTGCTCCTCAAGAGCGCCTTTACGGCGTTGGGTGGCCGGAACGGACTCACGGTGTTCGGGGTGCTGCTGTTCGGAGTGGGAGCGGGGCTGGTGTTTCGGGACCGGAAACGAAACGGCCCAATCGAGGGCCGCCTGTTCGGCGGGATGTTGGCCGAATCGCTGGTCTACGCGTTCGTCTTGGGCGGGCTGGCCAGCACGATCACGTCGCTGCTCTTGGGCCGCTTGGGCTTTGGGCTCGCCGCCGGTGGCTTAAGTCAGTTCGGGTTTCCGACCCAGATCATGATTTCGCTCGGCGCGGGCCTGTATGAGGAGTTGGTGTTCCGGGTGCTTTTGGTGTCGGGGCTGGCGGCGGCATGCCGGACCCTTCTCGGGTGGAAGCCCGCGGTCAGTGCCGTGGTGGCCACGATCATCGGCGCCGTCATCTTTTCGGGGTTCCACTATATCGGTCCGTACGGCGACCCCTTCAAGCTCGACTCATTCACCTTCCGGGCGGTGGCGGGCCTGATCTTCAGCGGACTTTACCTATCGCGGGGGTTCGGGATTGCCGCCTGGAGTCACGCCCTCTATGACGTGATTCTCGCGGTCATGACCTGAGCAGCGCCTGGGCCAATGGTCCAGGCGCCTCCGATCGGGTCGTGGCTTACTTGGCGGGAGGCGGGGCCGCCGCCGGCGCCGGGCTCGAGGCGACATCGGACACGCGCATCCAGTTGCCATTCACCAAGTGCCAGTGAATCAGATAGATGCCGCTTTCCGAGACGGCGGCGGGTGCACCCGGCGGCTGATACGACAAGGTGTACTCACCCCGCTCGATGGCAATTGGCCCGTTGGCCGCCACGGACGTGGCCGTGGTCTTGATGGCCGCCTTCATCGTCCCGAGGCCGGTGACAGCGGCGGCAATCGCTTGGCGCCCTTTGGTGAGGGGTGCCCCCGGCACCTGAAGTTCACCGTCTTCGGTATACTGCGCGGCGACGATGTCGCCATGGCCGACGTTGAAATGGGTTTCGAACTCGGTGTTCAACGAGTCGATGATCCGCTTTGCAGCCGATGACTCGGTGGCGAGACGGGTTTCGGCCTGTTCGGGGGTTTCGGGTTTGGGCGCACAGGCGGCCAAGCCGATGGAGGCGAGTAGGTAGAGGCGCATAGGAGCTCCGTTAGGGTGACCTATGATCGTTCGAGGCGGCCGAGGCGTCAACCGGCCACTTTGGGCTCGGTCACGTCCCACACTTGGTCGGCCATGGCCCCGACCCACTCGAACATGGCATCGGCGCCGGCCCGGATCTCATCGCGCTCGGCCGCGGTGAACTCGATGGCGTCGAGTCCGGTTTTGAACGAAGCCCAGCGAGCGGGTTGGAGATCACCGTACGGATCGAGATTCCGGACCCCGGTCCGGCTCGCTGGATCGACACCGAGCGCCCGCGCGGCACCCCGGACCAGGAAGCGGCCGCCGTTGGTGCTGCCCTCGGAAACGTAGAGCATCCCGATAATCGCTTCGGGGCTCGCGTGGCCGATGGCCTGGACCGCGGCCTCGGTGGCAGGGAGGGGGCGCGGGTCGAGGGTGCCGTTCAGATCGGCGAGGTCGGCGGTAAAGTCGGGGGTCCGGCGTCGGAATGGTTCGGCGAAAGCCGCGGCCCAGGCCGGATGGGTTTGTTGGATCAGGTCGAGGCGATGGTCGAGGGCTCGGTAGACGAGCAGGTGCTGCTCCAAGGAACTACGCCATTGTTCGCGAGTAATCTCACCCCGGGCCAGCGCTCGGTTGAGCGGCCGGGTTTCAGCATGGCGATGGGCTTCGGTGGTCGACTCACGGAGGAAGAGGGCGGTCGAGGTCATCGCGCGGCCAGGACGATACCGGTTCCGGCGGCCAGCCACACGAGCCCTTTGGCGAGGAAGAAGAGGAAGGCGGCGGCAGCCAACCGCTTCTTGGCGATTCGCGACATTATGTATCCCTTTTACATGAAAATGACTCTCATTCCCTTTAGGAAATTACTGATTGCTTTCATGAATGGCAAGTGCTATCGAAAGTCTCGGGACCGGAAGGCGAGGGCGGCTTGGGGGCGAATGGGCTTGAGCTTCTCGGCCAGGACCTGGATCACGGGTCCGTCGCGTTGGATTCGGCCGAGGATGAGGAGGAATGGCGCCCGGCGGGTGACCTCCCGATAGAGTTCTTCGACTTCTTTGCGAACAATGGCGTTCAGGAATCCGAACTCATCCTCCATCAAAATGAACATCACGCCCGCGGCACTCTCCGGTCGTTGGCGAGCGACGACGAGTCCTCCAATCATGACCTGCTCTCGGTGCCGGGCCGAGGCGAGCGCCCGGCTGTCGATGGCACCGGATCGGGTCAGGGTGGGCCGCATGTGCTCGACCGGATGCCCCGCCAGGCTCGACCCGGTGGCGAAGTAGTCGAGAAACACCCGCTCGGTTTTGCCTAACTGCCTGGGGGAGTGCTCGATGAGCCGGGACGGCGCTAACGGCAGGGTATCGCCCAAGTGGCGGAGTGCTTCCCAGGCGGCTTTCCGGCGGTCGGGCTGCCAGGCTTCGAAGGCGCCGGCCCGGGCGATGGCAATGGCGTCGGCGCGGGCGAGTTTGGCCCGAACGACCACATCGGCGACATCGCGAAACGGGGCGGCCGCCTGAAACCGGGTCAGCGATTCGATGGCTTTGGTCCCGATCCCTCGGATGAACCGCCAGCCGAGCCGCAGCATGGGACCGTCGTCGGGGAGTTCGATGGTGCAGTCCGCCGTGCCGTTCGAGAGGCAGGGTCCGGTGACCCTGACGCCGCTTCGGCGCGCGTCGTGAATCAGGGTGGCGATCGGATAGAATCCCATCGGCTGGGCGTTGAGGAGGCCGAGCAGGAACTCGGTCGGATAGTGGGCTTTGAGGTAGGCGGTGGCGTAGGCAATCAGCGCAAAGCTCCAGGCGTGCGATTCGGGAAACCCGTAGTTGGCGAAGCTCATGAGATCTTCTTCGATCTGATTGGCAATCTCGTCGGTGATCCCCTTGCCGATCAGCCGCTCGCGCAACTCAGCCAGGGCCCGGAGCAACTTGGTTCGTTTCCGCTGGTGGCCCATGGTTCGCCGGAGCAAGTCGGCTTCGGCGGCGGTATAGCCCGCGAGGGTCATGGCGATGGCCATGGCTTGCTCCTGGAAGATCGGAATGCCCTGGGTTCGTTTGAGGAGCGGCTCGAGCGCAGGGTGGAGGTAGGTGACCTTCTCTTCGCCCCGGCGTCGCTTGGTATAGGGGTGGACGAACTTGGCCTGGATCGGCCCGGGACGGATCAGCGCCACTTGGACGACCAGATCATAGAGTCGCTCCGGTTTGGTATGGAGGATCGACGCGATCTGGGCCCGGCTCTCGATTTGGAAGGTTCCGATCGTTTCGCCCTTGCTGATCATCCGGTAGGTGGCGGGGTCGTCGTCGGGAAGCGAGTACATCGACAGCGCCGTGCCGGTTCGCGCCTCGATGGCATTGAAGGCCCGCCGGACCACCGCGAGCCCTCCCAATCCCAGGAAGTCGAACTTTGGAATGCCGAGGCTGTCGAGGTCGTCCTTGTCGAACTGGATGATGGTCCGCCCCATCGAGGTCGACTCGATCGGGAGGTAGTTGCCTAACGGTTCCGCCGAGAGGACGAAGCCGCCGGGGTGGGTGGACCGAAGCCGGGGCAAGTCATCGAAGCCCCGGACCGCTTCCAGGACTGTGGCGGCCTTGGGGGTGCCGAGGTCGAATCCATGGGCTTCGGCCAAGCCCTTGGTCAGGATCTCGGCGCCGTCGAGGCACCCGACCCGGTGCAAGCGTTTGGAGAGTGTGAAGGCCAGTTCGGCCGGGTAGCCAAAGGCCCGCATCGTGTCCTGGATGGCGGTGCAGGCGCTGTAGATCTGGGTGACCCCGGTAATGGCGGAGTGGGACCGTTGATAGCGCCGGTACATGTAGTCGAGCACCTCCTCGCGCCGGTCGTGCTCGAAGTCGACGTCGATGTCGGGCGCTTCGGTCATGCCGTCGACCCGGGCTTCAGACAGGAACCGTTCGAACAAGAGTCCATGCTTGACCGGATCGACCGCGGTGATGCCGAGGCAGTACGCCACGGTGGAGTTGGCGGCGCTCCCGCGGCCTTGGGCCAGGATATTCCGCTCGCGCGCAAATCGAACCGCGTCCCACATCACCAGAAAAAATCCGGAATAGCCCAATCGGGCGATGACCCGGAGCTCGTGGTCGATCTGGGCCGTTTCTTTGGCGCCGGGATGGCCCCAACGCTCCCGGGCTCCTTCGAACGCGAGGTGACGAATGAAACTGTCGTTGTCGTGTCCCGCCGGCACGTTGAAGGTCGGGAGCGGCGGCCGGACCCACCGGAGGTTGAACTCGCATTGGTCCGCGAGGGCGGCCGCCGTTTCGAGTCCGGCTTCCGCGCCGCGCCACCGGACCGCCATCTGCTCGGGTGAGAGCAGCATCCACTCGCCGTTGGGGTGGAGCAGGCCCTGGTCGGTGGCCGCGGGGACGGTGGTGCCATGACGAAGGGCCGTGAGGACTTCGTGGACCAATCGGGTTCCGGGGTCGATATAGCGGGGGTTCTGGGTGGCGAACCAGGGAATGCCGCGGTGCTTCGACAACCGGATCAGCGCCCCGGCCAGGGCTTCCTCACGGCGCCCGGCGTAGTGGAGTCCCACTTCGATGGCGACCCGGTCCCCGAAGGCGGAGCGATAGCGCGCGAGGAGCGCGTCGGCGTCGGCGGGGCGGCGGTCGAGCACCGCGGTGGCCAGGGAGCCCGAGGCCGGACCGGTCAGGAGGTGGAGTCCCTCATGGCGTTGGGCCACATCGTCCCACGTGAGCGCGGGGCGGCCCCGGGTGGCGGTGCGCTTGGTCCACCGGCGGAGATTGCCGACGCGCGAGTGCGTGATCAGGGCCGCGAGGTTCTGGAAGCCGATGGCGGACCGGACCACGAGGGCCAGCGGACGGCCGTCCACTTCGAGCTCGGCGCCGACGACCGGACGGATTCCTTGCTCCCGGCAGGTGACCGCGAACCGGACGATACCGCCCAAGTCGGCGCGGTCGGTCAGGCCGATGGCCCGATGACCTAACGCTTTGGCGTGGCGGGCCAGGGCCTCGGGCGACACGCCCCCGTCGCCGAAGGAAAAAGCCGAGTGACAGCGGAGTTCGACGAACATGCTCAGTCCCACCATCCGGCCAAGTGCCAGCCGCCGGACGCCAAGTCGCGGTACAGCAGCACCATGACGCCATCGTCCCGGACCCCATGGAAGTAGTCGCGCTCGAACCGGGTATCGTCGAACCCGCCGGAGATCCGGTCGGGGCCGAGACTCGTGGCGAGTGGATAGGTCCGGGTGCCGTCGTAATAGCGGTCGGGCACGGAGAGACCCCGGCGAGTGATGGTCCAGACCTCGATGGCGAGGGGGGCCGGCAGGATCTGGATGGTGAGTTCCGGGGTCAGGTGGGCGGACGAGCCCCCGGGCAGGGGCCGCTCGGCGATTTGGCCGGCGGGGTCGAACCGCCAAGTCAACCGGCGTTCGGGGAGCGGGTGTTCGATCCGCTGGGCGATACCGATGGCGTCGGCCTGTTTGTCGAGTAAATGCGCCAAGGCGGTTTCGGTGGCGCGGGCGGTGGCAAAGCCGAAATCGAAGAGATCACCTTGGCGGTCGGCCAGGGGAGCCGTGGCGTCGACCCGGAGGGCGATCCGCATGACGGCCGCCTCGAAGGTGACGGTTTCGAGCGCGGCGCGAATGACCCGGAGCCAGGTCTTTCGGTCGGCGGTGGGGGTCGAGCACCGGACCGGCACGGCCACGACGGCCCGGTCGGCGAGCGAGAATTCGAGAACGACCGCGTGGGCGCCTTCGCGCCGGACCGCCAAGGCGTCGGTGACGGTGCCGAGGAGCGAATTGACGATGAAGACGACCTGCTCCTGGTTCGACAATTCGTAGTCGACCCACTCGAGTTCCGCGCTCGGTAACTCCCGGGGGCGGGGGCCGAAGATCGGGCGGGTGTCGTCGGCCCGGGCCAGTTTCCAGATCCTCACGCCTTCGGCCCCGAACCGGACCTCGACGGATTGGGGATCGAGCCGGGCCAGGTCGCCGCAGTTCTCGATGCCGATGGCCGCGATCAGGGGATAGAGCCACCCCGGCGGTGGCGGATGGAGGACGCCCACATCGAGCGAGGCCAGAAATGACCGATCGGTGCCCGGCGGCACCAGGGTGATCCGCTCGTCGCCGGTGCGGGCCGCGACTTCGGCGGCGATGGGCGTGTCGGCAATGCCGGCGTGAACCTCGGGGACATCGAGGAACTCGAGGCGTTCCAGCAACTGCCCGGCGATGGCTACCGCATCAAGCCCCCGGGCGTCGGCCCACACGACGCCTCGGCTGCACTCGAGCCGGATCCGGGGGGCACACTCGAGAGCGGCCGCGCCGATCTCAGTCGAGCGCGCCGCGTCGGTCGGCCACGCCGGGCTCGAGAGACAGACGAAGGTCATGGGCTTTGGCGGGGAGTGTAAACGTGGCGCGCTCGGACCATCCGGACGCTTTGACCGTGACTTCGATGCTGACGGCATCGACCGCGGCCACCTCGCCGAAGGGGCCGATGGACCAGCGAAACCGGTCGACTAAAAACCGGGAGCTCAACCGAATGCTGGCGGTGAGACCGCGATCGGTAAGGGCCACGAAGGCGCCTTGCCCTTCGTGGACCATTCGGGAGAGGCGGAGCATGGCGCTTTGGCCGGGGTCGATGCCGGAGAGGATGACGAGGGCGAAGCCGCCGGACCGGAGGAGGATTTCCGTGGCCCGCAGCGCCAGGTCCGGGTCGGCAGGCCGGACGACCATCGGACCATCGATCCAGCCGGGGCCGATGGTTCGGGCCCCGTCGATCCACGCCACTCGCTCGCCCCGATTGGCTACCCCTTGGCAGGCCGTCCGGAGGATGGCCGTGGCCCCTCCCGTTTTCGACTGCCATACCACCATCCGGCCCCGGGGGAGCCCTCCATTTGGGAGGATCCGGTCGAGCGGAGCGAGGCCGGTGACGAGCGGAGGCGCCGACCGTTCAGGAAGGAGGACCGCATTGGGGAAGCGCTCAACGAGGAGGCTTCGAAGGGCGGTAGCTCGGCTTGGGGCAACAGCGGCGGTCATCCGACAGCCTGATCAATGGGGGTCTAAATTAGACCGAATAAACGCCGAAGGCAAGGGTCGGCGCTCGGCACTCGGTGCTCGGCACTCGGCTTGAGTCGAAGGCCGAGTGCCGAGTGCCGAGCTCCTACTTTTTCTTGGCTCGATAGAGGGAGTCGAGGACGTAGCGGAACAGCTCCACCGGCTGGGCGCCGACGATGAGGGAGCCGTCGATGTAGAACGTCGGGGTGCTTTGGGCTCCGCTCTTGACGGCGCCATCGGCGTCGGCCTTGATCAGGGCAACGGTTTCTTGCTTCTCGAGGCAGGCGGCCATGGCGGGTTTGGGCAGCTTGAGCGAGTCGACCAACGTCATCAGGAATGGCGCCGGGTTCTTGAGCGGGGCCCAGGTTTCCTGGTGCAGGAACAGGAGATCGTGAGCCGGCCAGAATTTATCGAACTTGGCGGCGCACATCGCAAAGGCGGCGGCAGGTACGGCGTTCGGGTGAATCGACGTCAGCGGATAATTCACGAAGATCCAGCGGACCTTGCCGGTTTTCACGAACTCGTTCTCAATGGCCGGGAACGCTTCCATCGCGTGACGACGGCAGAAGGGGCACTGGAAATCCGACATCTCGTAGACGGTAATCGGGGCCGTGGGCGAGCCCTTGCTTCGGGCGGACATCGGGATCGGGCTTTGGGCCAAGGCCGGTGCCGCGAGCGAGGCCAGGAGTACGGCCGCCAGAAGATTCGAACTCATATCAGTACCTCGGCCGTCGACGGCCGGTTTGAGGACTCAAGAACACCGTGTCACCGGTGATCGCGACGTTCCAGTACCACTGGCGATTCGGATCGGTTGGATCAATGGAATGCGCCGTCGCCCACCATCGTCCATTCGTCAGCGTGATGGTGGCCCAGCCGACCGCATCCGTGGTATCGGCGACTGGGTTGGCAAAGACCCGTTCGCCCATCGAGCGGGTGATCAAAGAATAATCACGATAGACGCTGTCTTCCCACTGGCGGACCACCGCCCGGTTGGCTTCCATCGCCGGCCCGAGTTGTTCCCGGGCCTGGCCCAGAGCCGCCCGGGCGGCCGCCAGCGAGTCAGCCGCCGCGGCCATCGAGCCAGCCGGGGCCCCGCCCGAGCGGAGGGAATCGAGCCGGGCGTTGGCCTTGAGATAGGCGATGAACGGGGTCCGAAAGCCCTGGAACAGACTGTCGAGCTCCCGGGTCCTTGGGCGCGGCCCGGCCTTGCCCTCGAGCGCCGTCAAAATGCTGTCGCGATTGTAGGGAAGGAACGACACCACGAGACCGGGGACCGGCGTTTCGACCCCGTTCAAATCTGGAATACTGACTCGGATCGTGGCGGTTCGGGCCCTGCAGGCGGTGACCATGACCGCGACGACGACGAACGCGAGTGGCTTGATCAGTCCGTAACCACGTTGGGGAGGATGTACTTGAGCGGATCGACCGGGCGGCCGTTGATGTGGACTTCGTAATGGAGATGCGGGCCGGTCGAGAGCCCGGTGTTGCCGACGAGCGCGATCCGTTGACCCCGGCCGACTTTGGCCCCGACCGCCACCAAGACGCGGGAGGCATGGGCGAACTTGGTGACGACGCCGTACCCATGGTCGATCATGACCACGTTTCCGTATCCGGTTTCCCATCCCGCCGCCGTGACGACGCCGTTCGCGGGTGCCTCGATCGGGGTTCCGGCCGGGGCCGTGATGTCGACTCCCTCGTGCGGGCGAGCGACGTGGAGGATCGGATGATCCCGCATGGCCGCGAACGCACTGGACAGCCACCCCTGGGTCGGCACGATTGACGGGGTGGCGCCGAGCCGTTCGGCATGCGCCGCCATGCTGTCGGCGGCTTCGCTGAAGGAGCGGGTCAGGAGGTTGGCTCGCCGAATCAACGCGCCGAGATCGACCCGGACTTCACTGGCCCGTTCGACCAAGACACTCGAGCGTTCTTCGGTCGTGGCCACCGGCAGCGGACCGCCGATGCCGGCGGCGTGGACTTGCGGGTCGATGGGATCAAGATTGGCGAGAAGGCGGAGCTTGGAGTCGCGCTTCTCGAGCGAGGCGACCGAGTCGGAGAGGGTGCTCATCCGCCCCTGGATGATACCGAGCTCGTGGGCCAGCCGGGCATTCTCGAGCGCCACGGCTTTGGCCCGCGCCATGTTGACGGTCTTCGCGACGGTGCCGTAGCCTAACAACAGCGCAACCATCACCGCGGCGACCGCCAAGGTGCCGACGAGCTTCATCGCGGTGTGGGACACCTCGATGACGCGCGACGTGCTTGACCCTTCCGGCACGACAATGATAGTCCAGCGGCTCTTTTTCATCCGTGGCGATCGACCCCGAATTGACAATGTCCAGAACAGTGAGGTGCTGAAAACGCTCGACAATAATGGCCCTCGTTCCGGGGGCTGTCAAGCGTCCGGTATCTGAACGCTAACTGATTGTTCGACAACGACTTGAAATGGGTCCCTAAACCGGGTTCGGTTTCGGGAAAAGGATCGCCGGCCGGGTGATGGTAAGGCCTTGTATGACAGGGTTTTGGACAGTGGTCCATCGAATTGCAGTGAGGGGCTCCGTCTGGCCGAGACTCTGCCAGATCTCGGCCGCTTTGGCGGGGACAAAGGGCCCGACGAGCACGGTGATTCGCGCCAGGGTCCGGGCCAGGGAGGCCAGGGCGTCGTCCAATGCCGACTGGTTTCCGGCCTTGGCCAGGCCCCAGGGCGCTGTTTGGGTGATGTAGAGATCGGCCGCCGCGATGATGGCCCAGATCGCGTCGAGGCCGCCTTTGAGGTCGAGTCGTTCCATGGCGGCCCGGTAGGCTGGGACGTGGTGGTCGACCACCTCTCGATCGAGCGACGTCGGGTCGCCCGCCGGCACCACACCGCCGCGATACTTCTCAATCATCGCCAAGGACCGGGCGACCAGGTTGCCGAGTCCGTCGGCGAGGTCGGACGTGTAGCGGGCGTCGTACCGTTCCCAGGTGAAATCACCATCCGCTTCGAAGCCGACTTCGCGCATCAAGAAATACCGGAGCGAATCGGCGCCGTAGCGATTAATGGCCTCATCGAGATTGACCGCGGTGCCCGCCGTCTTCGACATCTTGGCGCCGAGCCACTGCACGTATCCGTGCGCCCACACCATTTTCGGCGGCGCGATGCCGGCGGCCAGGCACATGGCCGGCCAGAGCACGCAGTGGAACCGGGTGATGCCTTTGCCGATGATATGGAGATCGGCCGGCCAGAGCCGTTGGTAGCCAGGTTCCGGGAATCCGGTGGCGGCGAGATAGTTGATGACGGCATCGAACCACACGTATACCGTGTGTCCCTCGCTGCCCGGGAAGGGAATCCCCCAGGGCAGTCGCGATCGGGAGATCGAAATGTCCTGCAACCCGCCCTCCAGCAGGCGAAGGATCTCGTTCCGCCGGATTTCCGGTTCGACGGCCAACTCACCGCTGGTGATCAACGCCAGGATCCGGTCGCGGTAGGCCGAGAGCCGGAAGAAGTGGTTGGTCTCCTTGGTCGGGACCAGCGCCAAGGTCGGATGCTCGGCGCACTTGCCGTCGACGATCTGACTTTCGGTCTTGAAGTCTTCGCATCCGGTGCAGTACAGTCCCTCGTAGTCGGCGAGGAAG
>JANMHX010000233.1:0-2837 GCA_031375485.1 Gemmatimonadota bacterium
AGTAGAGCCCCTTCTTCGGCACCACCGCAAAGTTCCGGTGGGTGCCGCCATGAAAGGGACAGGGCCCCCGCCAATCCGACCCGGCCCGTTTGAGCGTCACCGACTCGCCGACGATGTCGATCAAGTTCGCGGTATCGCGAATCTGTTCGATCAACTCGTCCGGGATCATTCAGGCCGCTCCAAATTCGACGATGGTGACTCCGGTCCCGCCCTGGTTTTGGGGAGCAAACTCGAACTTGGCCACCCGCCGGTCGGCCTTGAGGGCTTGGCGGACCCGGTCACGGACCACGCCGGTGCCCATCCCATGAATGATCCGAAGGTACGGATTCTCCGCCAGGATCGCGGCGTCGAGGGCGGCCGTCGTCACGCTCACCGCCTCGTCGCCCCGCATGCCCCGAAGGTCGATCTCGAACGCCGCCGCCGTGGCCTGAAAATCCGGCGGCGGCGACTTCGGCCGAGCCGCCGGCGCGCCCCCGGCGACCGGCGTCAGATCGGTGATCGGGACGACCAGCTTGACCGAACCTAGTACCACGACGGCTTTGGCGTCGTGGCGAACCTCGATCACCGTCCCCGTCCCGCCGGTGCCCAGCCGAACCCGTTGGCCGGCCTTCACGGTGGCGGAGGGGTCAACCTCGTCGGCATCGGTTTGATCGACCGCCTCGATGGCCGCCCGCTCGGACACCACGGCCTCTTCGATGATCCGGCGGGCGTCGCGCGCTTTGGCCGGGTCGACCGCGGCCTGGGCGGCTCGGAGCGCCGCCTCAACCGTGCTCCGGGCGTCGAGCAAATGCCGCCGGGCCTCTTGGCGCCCGATCCGTTCGGCCTCCCGTTCCCGCCGCCGGAGCTCCTTCTCCCGGGCCGCCTGGACCTCCCCGATCGCCTCGGCGTTGGCTTCGCGAGCCGTGACATCGAGGTCCCGGGTGGCCAGCTCCGCTTCCCGCCGTTCCTGCTCCCGCCCCCGGGTCTCGACGTGGGCCAGCAGCTCATCGAGGGCCCGTTCCTGGGCGGGCACCGATTGCTCAGCCTCGGCCAACACCGCCGGATCGACCCCGAGCCGCCGGGCTATGGCCAGACCGTACGAACGACCCGGCACGCCCTTCCGAAATCGGAACGTCGGTTTGAGCTGATCGGCGTCGAACTCGAGGGAGCCGTTCACCACGCCGGGCACGTCGCCCGCCAGAGTTTTGAGCGAGCCCAAATGGGTGGTCACGATGGTCCGGGCCCCGCGCCTCGTCAGCGCCCCGAGCGACGCCGCCGCCAACGCTCCCCCTTCGGCGGGGTCGGTCCCGCTCCCGATCTCATCCATCAGCACCAACGTGGCCGGACCGGCCTCCGCCAGGATCTCGCGGAGTGACACCACGTGAGCGCTGAAGGTCGACAAGTCGGCGGCAATCGATTGATGGTCCCCGATGTCGGCGAAAATGGCGGTCATGACGGGCAACGCCGTTCCCGGGCCGACCGGGGGCACGATCCCCGATTGGGTCAGCAACACCGCCAAGCCCGCTGTCTTGATGAGCACGGTCTTCCCGCCGGCGTTCGGTCCGCTGATCAGTAGGGTTCGCTCGGAGGCTTCGAGCGAGAGATCAAACGGCACGACCGTGAGGCCCCGATCGATCAACAGGGGATGGCGGGCATTCCGAAGCACCAGGGCGTCGCCACCGACCTTCGGCACCGTGGCGCGCACCGCATGGGCGTAGCGAACCCGCGCCACCACGTCATCGCCGGCGACGCACATTTCATGGGCGGCAGCGATCAACTCGGCCGCAGGGCGAATCAGGTCGGTGAGTTCCCGCAACACCTTGAGCAGTTCCCGCTCGGCGTCGACGATGGCCCCCCGGAGCGCATTGCCGAACTCGATCGCGGCCGTCGGCTCGACGAACAGAGTGCCTTGACTGGCCGACTCGTCATGGACGATGCCTTCGGGCCGCGATCGCGAGTCGCGGCGAACCGGGATGACATACCGGTCGCTTCGGACCGTGACTTGGGCCCCGGCGGGGACCGCATGCGGATCGGCGCCCCGGAGCACGAGTTCGAGTTTCTTGATCAGGCGGTCGCGGGCCGCGTGGATCTCCCGGCGGGCCCGAAACAGCCCGGGGCTCGCGGTGTCGAGGACCTCGCCTTCGTCGTTGATCGCCGCGACCAACCGTTGATCGAGGGCCCGGTCCGGAAGCGGCACCAGCGAAGCCGCCAGGGCCGGCGCCTCCTCGGCCACTCGCTTGATTTCGGCCGCCGCCACCCGGGCCGCCGAGAGCGTCTGCTTGACCAGCGCCAGTTCCCACCCGTCCAGCACGCTGCCGGCTACCCTGAGCCTCGCAATGACCGGCCCAAGGTCGGGCACCGGCGGAATATCGAGCACTTCGCCCCGGCCCCAGAGGACCAGCAGCTCGGCCACCGGAGCGAGCGCGCTTTCGATCTCGAAGCCGTCAGCCGACGGCCGGCGGCGCCGAACCCGTTCCGCGCCGAGCGGCCCGCGGGCATGGGCCGCGACGACGTCGAGGGCCCGAAAAAACTCCAGCGCATCGTTGGTTGGGGTGGAAACCGCCGCTGGAAATTGGAACGGGGTGCCGACGCTTTCTCGCGCCTGCACCCCGGTTCGGTCCTGCCGGACTACTTCCTCAGTCACGTGCGATTTCGGAGCGTCATGGGTCGCAATCTAGAGGGGCCTCAGCCCGGGGGCCAGCCCAAACGGCGGCCCCCCAACAAATGGACATGGACGTGCCCCACCGACTGCCCCCCGTCCCGCCCGGTATTGATCACCAACCGGTAGCCACCCTCGTCCAAGCCGAGTTGTTTGGCCACTTGGACCGCCAGGCGGAGACACCGGCCAGCAGCCCGCT
>JANMHX010000199.1:0-13399 GCA_031375485.1 Gemmatimonadota bacterium
CCTTTGTCCGGGTCTGGGATCACCGTTCCCAACTCCGGCCCTACACCTCGCCTCGGGCCTATTTGTACCGGGTGCTCCGGAATCTCATCACCGACGATTACCGCCGCCGCCAACTCCGGGATCGGTGGGCCACGGCGCGCCAGTTCGATGACGAACCGCAGGTGCCGTCGCCCGCGCTGTTGCTGGAGGCCGACCAACTAGCTGACGCAGCCCGGGTGGCCATCGCGGCCTTGCCCGAACGGCGGCGGGACGTGTTCGTGCTGGCCCATCTTCACGGCTTGTCGTATCAGGAGGTGGCGCAGGCGCTCGGGATCACCCGGCGCACCGTCGCCAACCACATGTCGCTGGCGCTGAAGGAACTCCGGACCGATTTGGCGGTTTTCCTCGAGGGGCCAGCCGTGGCGCGGACGGCGGTCTGACCCCAGCGTTGGTACTGGCGGTGCCGTAGGCCGTACCAACTCCATGACCCCCCGACTGTCCGGTCTGATCCTGATCGCTCTCGCCTTCGGGGCCCGCCCCGTCGGCGCGCAACCGCCGCCGATTCGCGGCTTTCCTTCCGATGCGCTGGCCGGCCGGGCTCCGCTCGAGCGGGCGGTCCGTGACCTACCTGATCCAGTTCGCCTCAAGAGCTACCTCCGCGCCATGACCGCGTTCCCTCATATCACGGGTACGCCGGGCTCCCGGAAAGTCGCGGAGTGGGCCTTAGCGCGGTTCAGGGAGTGGGGGCTCGAGGCGTCGATCGAGTCGTACGAGGCGATGCTGCCGATGCCGATTGCCCAACGCCTGGCGATTGCCGGGCCGAAACCGTGGCGGGCCCGGCTTCGCGAAGAGGTCTTTGCCGAGGACCCCGACTCCCGCCAGCCGGGGATCCTGCCGCCCTATGCCGTGTACGGCGCCGACGGTGATGTGACCGCGCCGGTCATCTACGCCAACTACGCCCTCCCCGGCGATTTCGCCGAGCTCGAGCGGATTGGGATCGATGTCCGGGGAAAGCTCGTCTTGGCTCGGGCCGGTCCGCACCACCGCTCGGTCAAGACCAAGGAAGCCATGCGGCGCGGGGCGGTCGGGCTGATCATGTACAACGACCCCAAGGAAGACGGCTTCTGGCTCGGCCGGCCGTATCCGCGCGGGCCGATGCGGCCGCCGCACGCCGTGGAACGGGGCGGGATTCGGGAGGACTCCTACTACACCGGCGACATTCTGAGTCCCGGCTGGGCCGCCAAACCGGGCAACCAGCGCTTGGCCCTTTCCGAGGCGGCCGGCCTCCCGACGATTCCGGTGATGTCGATCTCGTACGCCGACGCCAGCCGGTTGTTCGACGCCCTCGAAGGCCCGGTCGTTCCGAGCGACGCGTGGAAGGGGGCCCTGGGTCTCACCTACCATGTTGGGCCGAGTCGGGAGCTGGTCCGGATGATGGTTCGCTCGGAGTGGAAGAACCGGCCGCTCTACAATGTGATCGCCCGGATTCCCGGGGCCACCCGTCCCGACGAGTGGGTTCTGGCCGGGAACCATCACGACGCCTGGGTGTATGGCGCCGACGATCCGGTCGGGGCCGCCGCCACGGTCATGGAGGCCGCCAGGGTCTTGAGCGAACTTCGGAAGACCGGCTGGCGCCCCGACCGGACCTTGGTGTTCGCGCTCTGGGACGGGGAAGAGCAGGGGCTCCTTGGCTCGACGGAGTGGGTCGAGGATCACGCCGAGGCGCTGAGCGAGAAAGCGGTCATCTACCTCAACGGCGACAACTACCGCCGGGGGCTGCTGACGGCGAGCGGTTCCTCGATGCTCGAGACCTTTACCCGGGAAGTGTTCCGGGACACCCGCGATCCCGCCACGGGGAAGAGCGCGCTCGAACTCCGGCCCGACCGGCCGTTCGGGCTCACGCCGATCGGTGCCAACACCGACTATGGCGCCTTCATCCAGCATCTCGGCATCACCTCGCTCCACCTGGCGTACCGGAACGTGGGCCGCGGTACCTATCACTCGGTCTTCGACAGCTACACCTACTTCCTCCGGTTTCTCGATCCCGATTTGAGCTACGGGAAGTCCCAGGCCGGCGCCTTCGCGGCGTCGCTGCTTCGGCTGGCGGACGCGCCGGTGTTGCCGTGGTCCTTTGCCGACGCGGCTCGGGCCTACCGTGGCTGGGTTGCCGAATTGCCCGCGGGGACCGATCTCGGGCCGCTGCAGGCAGAGACCGATGCGTTGGCCGCCGCCGCGGGTGCGTACGAACAGTCGCTGGCGCGGGTGATGGCCTTGGGTTCCGACGCGCTCGGCCGCCACGCGGAGGCCCTGGGGAGGATCAACCGGGCGATCTATCAAAGCGAGCGGACCCTGCTGTTTTCCGAAGGGCTGCCGGGGCGCCCTTGGTTCAAATACCCGATCTCCGGGCCGAGCAGCTACAACGGCAGCGTCGCCCGGACCCTGCCGGTGCTTCGGGAGGCGCTCGAGCTCAAGGACCTTTCGTTGGCTCGGGAGCAGGCCGCCCTGACCACGGCCGCGTTCAAGCGGCTGACCGACCGGGTGACGGCCATCGGGGCCGAGCTCGATGCGATCCGCTGATTGGGACGTTGGTACCGTTTCATCGGCCGCTCGTTCTCTCCCAGACGTCATGTGGGATCCGACCACACTCTCCGGCGGGCGAACAACGGGATGATCGAAGATCAATTGCTGTTTCGATCGATCGAGGGCCTGACATCCGAGGACGAGGAGCAACTCGTTCGCGGCTGGCGGGCCGCCGAGCCGGCGAACGAGGAACGGTACCACGCCCTCCAGGAAATTCTCGCGGCGGCCACCCGGAGTCATCGGCTGCCGCGCACCACGCCGCCCGCGGTTCTCGATCTGCTCGAGGCCGCGGCCCGTCGTCCCGCCACCGAACGACGGGCCGCCCGGGCCTCCCTGCTGCGGTGGCTCGTCCCGGT
This sequence comes from Gemmatimonadota bacterium, assembly GCA_031375485.1. Taxonomy (GTDB): domain Bacteria; phylum Gemmatimonadota; class Gemmatimonadetes; order Gemmatimonadales; family GWC2-71-9; genus SHZU01. Next base: position 2,916 of record JANMHX010000199.1, read on the forward strand.
GGTGGCCGCCGCTTCGGTGCTGGTTGGGGCGGGGGTGGTTGGGATGCGGCGCGGGTGGTTGGCTCCGCGGGGCGTGGCGATCACCGAGCTGGTCACCGGCACGTCGGAGACCACCACCGTCAGCTTGAGCGACGGCACCATCGTCCGGCTGGCGCCGAAGAGCCGGCTCCGATTCGACCAGCGGGTGGGGGGCCGGGAAGTGATGCTGACGGGCCGGGCCTTCTTCGCGGTCGCCAAACAGCACGGCAAACCGTTTCGAGTTCGGACCACCGCGGGGGATCTGACCGTGCTCGGCACCCGGTTCGATGTCGATGCCCGGGATGCGGACCTTCGGATGGTGGTGGTCGAGGGCAAAGTGGCCGTGGCCGCCGCGCAGGGTGGCGAGACCCGGGTCACGGCCGGCCAACTGAGCCGGGTGGTCGACGGCCGGCTGATGGCCACGGTCCGAATCCCCGACTTAGGCTCCGAAACCAAATGGCTCGGTCGGTTTCTGGCCTTTCAAAATGCGTCGCTTCGAGAGGTCGCCAAAGAACTCGAGCGGGTCTATTCGGTCCGGGTGGTGGTCGACAGCGCCATCGCCGACCGAACCGTGACGACCTGGTTTACCGACCGGAGTCTCGAGGAAGTGGTGCGGATCGTCTGCGCGGTGTCCGTGACGACGTGTTCGGTAGACAAAGGTGTCGTGTCAATCGCGGGTTCGTGAAGTCTGTACTCCTGTCTGGAGGGTCTGTCGCATGGCTCAGCTTGCTCGTCTTGCTATTCTGCTCGGGGTGGTTGCCGCCGCTCCACCGGTGGTGGCGCAAAACAACATCGCGCAGCGCACCGGAGCGGAAGTCGACCGGTTACTCGACCGGCCGGCGTTGGTCGATGTTCGGAACGTCAGTCTCACCGAGGCCCTCACGACCCTGTCGGAGAACTCGGGGGTGGTGGTGGCCTTCAGTCCGACCCTCCTCGCGAGTGACGGCCGGAAGGTTGGCTGTGACTGCAGCCAGCGGACCGTGGCCCAGGCCCTCGACCAGCTGCTGGCGGGCACCTCGTTCCGCTACTCGGTCCGGGACGGGCAGGTGATTCTCACGCCCGTCGAGCCGGTGGTGCCCAGGCGGCGGGAGTTTCGATCGGCCTTGTCGCCGGAGTTGATGCTGGCGAGCGCCCCGGTTCCGGCCGTTCGGGAATCCGACTGGCTGGAGTCACGCGGTCCGGCGGTGGTCCAGGAACGGGAAATCAGCGGGACGGTGACCGATCAGAACTCCCGGCAGCCATTGACGGGGGCCCGCGTGTCGGTGATCGGGACCAACCGGGCCGTGCAAACCGATACCCGAGGCGCGTTTCGGATCGTCGGGGTGACGGGTGACCAGGTCACCATCGAGGTGGTCCGAATCGGCTACCGGCGGCTGACCCAATCGGTGCGGGTTGGGGCGAGTGACATCGCCATCAGCTTGGCGCCGCAGGTCGTCAATCTCGACGAGTTGGTGGTCACCGGGACGGCGGGGGCCCAAGAAGCCCGGTCGTTCGGCAATGCCATCACCCGGGTCAACACCGCCGCGCTGGAAGAGATCGCCCCGGCCACCACGCTCCAGAACATCCTGGCGACGCAGGTGCCTGGCTTGGCCTTCCAATCGGCTGGGGGCAGCGTCGGGTCGGGTGGAACCACCCGGCTGCGGGGGGCGGCGAGCATCGCGCTCTCATCGAATCCGCTCGTCTACGTGGATGGCGTCCGGGTCGACAACAACCCGGCCGCCGGCACGCCCCGAGCCATTTTCGACGGGAAGATCGGGAACGACACCCGGTACGCCCAATCCAGAATCAACGACCTGAATCCCGACGAAATCGAGTCGATTCAGGTCATCAAGGGGCCCTCGGCGGCCACGATTTACGGCACCGAGGCGTCGAACGGCGTGATCCAGATCGTGACCAAGCGAGGCAAGACCGGGAGACCGGAGATCACGCTCACGGCCAAGCAGGGGGCCAACTGGCTGCCGAACCCCGAGCATCTCTTCCAGTCCAAGTACTACCGGGCGCTGGATGGCTCCGTCAAGGAGTTCAATGTCCTCACCAACGACCGGACGGTCGGATTCCCGGTTTCCCTGTACGGTTACTGCCCGGATCCATACAAAGCCGAAGGCAGTAGCTGCAAGGGCAGCCCGTTCAGCACCGGCCTGACAAGTTCGATCGGGGCCACGATCGGCGGGGGCACCGAAGCCATCAAATACTTCTTCTCCGGCGATTTTGAGCGAGAGGAAGGGACGGTCAGCTACAACTGGCAGAACAAGCTTTCGACCCGGGCCAACATCAACTGGACGCCCAACGAAAAATTCAGCACCGACGTCGGGATCGGCTATACCCGGAGCAAGCTCCGGTCGCAGTCGCCGATGAACCAGCCGATCACGGTGGCCATCGACTTCGCCTGCCCGTCGCCCGGATGCGAGCCGGGCCGGAACCTGCCCAACGGGGCGGACGGGCCGTTCCGGGGGTACCAATTCGTCCTCCCGGAGCGGTTGGCCAACGAGACCGAGGGCTACGACAATCTCGACCGAATGATTTTGAACGGCACCTTCCGGCATCGGCCGTTCGGGTGGTTCAGTCATCGGATCACGATCGGCGGGGACTTCGGCACTTCGCGGCTGACCGGCATTGCCCGGCGGGCTGAGGGGGTGTTCCGGACCGGCTATTTCCTGCCGAACGGCGCCCGCGCCCTCTACAACCGGGACGTGAGCTACGTCAGCGCCGACTACGGCGCGACGGGGTCGTTCAAACTCAGCAAGAATCTCGGGTCGGAGACGTCGGCTGGGCTGCAGTACTACAAGAAGGGAACCCAGATTGCCTACTCGACGGCTGAGAACTTGGCGGTCTCGAGCCTCGAGACGCTCGGCGCCGGTTCGATCCGGAACACCGACGAAGAGTTCATCGAGAACAAGACCGTCGGCGCCTACGCCCAGCAACAGTTTGCCTGGAAGAACCGGTTGTTCCTGACGGGCGCGCTCCGCGGCGATGACAACAGCGCGTTCGGCACCGACTTCGATTTCGTCCTCTATCCGAAGGTCTCGGCGTCCTGGGTTCTGAGCGACGAGCCCTTGCTCAAGGGATCGAGTCTGTTCAGTACCCTGAAGCTCCGGGGCGCCTGGGGTAAAGCCGGCCAGCAACCCGACGCCTTTGTGGCCTTGCAGACCTACCGGCCCTACGTCGGCGATGGCGGCGCGACCGGGTTGACCACGGACAACTTCGGGAACCCGTCCCTCAAGCCGGAAGTCACCAAGGAAGTCGAGGTCGGTTTCGACGCCGGGTTGTTCAACGAGCGGGTCGGCCTCGAGGTCACGTTCTACCGAAAGACCACCGACGACGCGATCGTTCCGGTCGGACTGCCGCCCTCGACCGGGTTCGCCGGCACCCGGCTGCTCAACCTCGGGAGCATTCAAAACCAGGGGCTGGAGATCGCTGCGAATGCGACTGCCTTCCGGACCCGGGGCCTTACCATTGACCTCCGGTCGTCGCTGTCGTTCAACTCGAACGAAGTGCTCAGTCTCGGCGAAGGGCGGGCCAGTCTCGCGGGCCCGAGCTCGGCCCAATTCAACCAGTTCCACGTGCCGGGATATCCGATTGCGTCGATCTGGGGCCGTCGCGTGGTGTCATCGACCCTCACCAACGGAGTCGCCACCAACGTGCTGTGCGAGGGAGGTACCCTCATCACGGGCACGAATCTGTCTGCCGGTGGCGGGGCGCCGGTGCCCTGCGCCCAGGCCCCCCAGATCTTCTTCGGGGGCGTGCTCCCGACCTGGCAAGGCGCCAGCAGCATGACCGTCGCGATCGGAGCGCAGCTCCAACTCTTTGCGCAGGTGGACTACCTCGGTGGAAGCTACATCCGGGCCTCCGAGATCAGCGGGCCGAGCATCACGTTCCGCAACAGCGAACTGGCGGTGCTCGGTACCGATCCGATTCTTGAAGGGATCCGGGCTAACACCTTCGATAGCCGAGCCCAAGGGAATACGATCCGGACCGGCTTTGCCAAGCTCCGAGACCTCTCAGCGACTTACACCCTTTCCAGCAGCCTGGCCAAGAAGTTCGGGACCCAGCGAATGTCGGTGACGGCATCGGCTCGCAACCTCTGGACGATTTGGCAGTCCCAGAAGGAATTGTTCGGGCGCCGGCTCAAAGATCCGGAGGTCCGCCTCAACGGCAACTTCTACGCGGGTGACCCCGGCGGTTTGGCCGCCAATCAACAAGACGCCTGGCCGATGGCGCGCCGATTCTTGGTCACCGTCCGGACGGGCCTCTAATGCGAAACGCGATCATTACCCCCAATCGTGCTGGACGCGGAGGGAGCAAGACCGATATGAACTCGATCATCCGGAGGTGGCGGGTCCGCGGCTTCGCCCTGGTGGGCGCGGTCAGCGCTGTCGGGACGGCGGCCTGTAGCAATCTGCTGGACGTAGAACTGCCCGGCAAAGTCGTGACCGATCAACTCGACGATCCGTCGCTCGCGACGGCGCTGGCCAACGGGGTCGTCATCACGTTCGAGTGCGGTTGGAGCCAGTACGTGGCCGCGGCCAACGCACTCTCCGATCAGGTGATCTCGACCTCGGGCCAAGGCAATACCAATGTCTGGGGTCTTCGGACCGTCCTCGACAACAACCTCAACCTGACCGACGGCTGCGACGGTGCGGTGGGCGGGTACAATTTCCTCGTGCCCCTTCAAGCCGCCCGGGTTCTGGCCGACAACGCCTTCACCAGGATCGACGGATTCCCCGACGCCAGGGTCCCGACCAAGGCGCTGCTCAAAGCGCAGGTCAAGACCTACGCCGCGTACGCCACCATTCCGCTCGGCGAGGCGTTCTGCTCGATGGCGTTCAATCAGGGGCCGATTCTGACGCCGCAGCAGGCCCTCCAGGACGCCGAGACTCGGCTCACCGAGGCGCTCGCCCTCGCGACGGCCGCCAACAGCGCCGATCTTCGTAACATGGCGCTGGTCGGGCGGGCTCGGGTGCGGCTCGATCTCGGGAATTTTGCCGGGGCCCGGGCTGATGCTGAACAAGTGCCGGCGACCTACGTCCGAAACGCGACCCGAGGAGCCACGGACCGGCACCGGTGGAACTTGCTCTACGAGTTTCAGAACAACGAGGTCAGCCAGGCGCTTCGGCATACGACGATCGCACCGGCCTTTCGCGATGTTCGCTGGCAGGGTGTACCGGACCCGCGGGTGAAGGTCACCGCGACGACGCTGCTGGCCGGCGACAACATCTCACTCCTGTACCGCCACGCGAAGGCGTTGTCTCGAAGTGACCCGGTCCTGGTGGCGTCGGGCCGAGAGGCTCGGCTGATCGTAGCCGAGGCGGCGGCACGGGCCGGCGACCTCGCCACGGCCCGGACGGTGATCAATGCGTTGCACACCGCGGCCGGGATTCCCGGATATGACGCCGGCAACACGGCGACCCAAAACGAGGTGATCACCCAGGTGATCGACGAGCGGGTTCGCGAGCTGTTCATGGAGGCCGGCGCGCGATACAATGATCATCTCCGATTTCGGGCCACGCCCTTCAAGATCCCGTTTCGGGGTGAGCCGGGTTCGGTCCACCCGAACGGGGTGGATCACCGCAATCAGCAGTACGGTTCGACGACCTGTGTCCCGCTTGCGCTGTCGGAGACACTCGGCCGCTGATCGATCGGCAGGGTTGGCCCAAGGAGACAACGAGGGGCCGGTGCGAACCGGCCCTTCGATTTGGCTGGGACCTGGAAGGAGGCGCTGGGATGCGATGGTCATGGGCTTGCGGCGTAGTACTGGTCGCGGTCGGGCCCGGGTTTGCGGCCGCACAGCGCGCGAAACGCCCGCCGGGCGCCAATCACATCGGGCGGGCCTTCGAGTTCAAGCCGGTCGCTGAGGGGATCTACCAGGCCGTGGGCACCGGCACGCTGGGGGTCGGCTCCAACGCGGCCATCGTGATCAACGACTCGGACGTGTTGCTGGTCGACTCCCACGTCTCGCCGGCCGCGGCGTGGGTGCTGCTCGACGAGCTGAAGGCGCTCACCCCGAAGCCGGTTCGCTACGTCGTCACCACCCATTTCCACTATGACCACGCGCACGGCAACCAGATCTACGGCCCCGGCGTCGAAATCATCGGCCACGAGTTCACCAGACAGATGATGCTGGCGGGGGAATCGCGGAAGGGGTTGGCCTACGAGGGGTACGTCAGAGCCATCGCGGCCCGGCCCGACAGCTTCCGGTTCCAGCAGCAGGTGATTGCCAACCGAGCTGTGTTTCCGACGCCCCCGAACCTCACCCTGTCCGACCGCCTGACTCTGTTTCGAGGCGGGCGGGAAATTCAGATCCTCTACTTCGGCAAAGGGCACACCGGCGGCGACGTGGTGGTCTACCTGCCGAAGGAGAAGGTGCTGGCGACCGGCGACCTGCTCCAGGCCCGCCTGCCATTCATGGGTGACGGCTACCCCGACCAGTGGGTGGCGACCCTCGAACGGCTCAAGTCGCTCGACGTCACCGCCGTTATTCCCGGCCACGGGGCCTGGTTCTCCGACCGGACCGTGATCGATCATCTCCAGGCCTTTCTCCGCGACTTCCAGACTCAAGCGATGGCGGCCCATCGGGACGGGTTGACTATTCCGGCCGCAGCCCGGAGAATGGACTTCCGGGTCCATGCGGCCCATTACCCGCAGCTGGCCGATACCGCCGACACCTACGATCGGCTCGAAGGCGGGCTCAAGCGGGTCTACGATCAACTCGCGGGAAAGGTCCCTTGATGGCCACGGAACAACCCGCGCTCACTCGAGGCCTCGGCCCGGTCGAAGCGATGGCGCTGGTCGTCGGGGGCACGATCGGCGCCAGCATCTTCCTGGTGCCGAGCGCCATTGCCCGGGAAGTGGGATCGCCCGGGCTCGAGTTGACGACGTGGTTGGTGACCGGACTCCTCGCCCTCTGCGGCGCCCTGAGCTTTGCTGAGTTAGCAGGTGCCATTCCGGAGACGGGCGGCACCTACCAGTTTCTGAAACGGGCCTATCCCGGCACCCCGATCGCGTTTCTGTTCGGGTGGATGATGTTCTTCGCCTATGCCGCGGGGGCCACCGCGGTGACGTCCTCGCTGGCGGCGCTTTATGCGGGCCATTTCATTCCGGGCCTCGCGGCCGCCGGGCCGTGGGCAACCCGGATCCTCACGGTCGTGATCATCATGACCTTTGCGATCATCAACGCGCTCGGGGTCACCGCAGGCGGGCGGACCCAGAACGTCCTGACGGTGCTCAAGGTCGGCGGGTTGTTGACCGTGGTGGGCACCTGTTTTCTGCTCGGCAACGGCAGCGTCACCAACTTCCTGCCGGTGCTCCCGGCCGACAAAAGTTCCAGTGAAATGGTGAGTTCGGTCGGCACGGCGATGATCTTGACGATTTTCAGCTATAGCGGATGGTATTTCATTACCCACGTCGCCGGCGAGGTCCGCGAGCCGGCCAAGAATCTCCCCCGTGCCATCGTCGGCGGGATGGTGATGCTGATCGTGCTGTACTTGAGCATCAATGCCGCATACTTGTACGTGCTGCCGTTTGAACAATTGAAGGCATCGCCCCGGGTGGCGGCCGATGCCATGCAGGTGGTGCTCGGCCCGACCGGTGCCACGGTCATGGCGGTGGTGGTGTTCTTGTCCGGCATCGGGGGCGCCAACGCCCAACTGCTCAACTACCCCCGGGTGACGTTCTCCCTGGCGCAGGACGGGCTCTTCTTCAGCCGGCTGGCCCGGGTCCACCCAACCCGGCGGACGCCGGCCACCGCGATTCTGGTGTTCGGGCTGATCGCGTCGGCGTTTGCCCTGGCGGGCACCTACCAGGAAATCCTCACCTACGTCGGCTTCGTGGGTCAGTCGTTCATGCTGCTCACGGTGCTCGGCCTGATCGTGCTTCGGCGGCGAGAGCCGAACCTGCCGCGCCCGTTCAAGGTGCCGGGGTATCCGGTGGTGCCGCTGATCTATATTGCGATCCTGGTCTGGTATCTTGGCAATCTGCTGGTCGCGCGGCTCGAGTCGAGCTTGGTCGGGATCGGTATCGTGGCGGCCGGGTTGCCGTTCTATTGGTATTGGTCTCGCAAGAAAGGGTTGGTGGCGCGTGATTGATCGGGCTCAGATCGGGAAGACGTGGGGGCCGTGGATCGTCGACGTCGAGAAGGGCCGGCTCCGGCTCCTGGCCAAGGCGATCGGTGAGACCCGGCCGGTCTATGTCGATGAGGCGGCCGCCCACGCCGCCGGCTATCGGTCGATTCTGGCCCCCTTGACGTTTGCCTACTGCCTCCTGGCCGACGACCCCGGCGGCCATGGCTACTTGGGCGAACTCGGGATCCCGACCGAACGGATTCTCCACGGGGAAATGCAGCTGAAACGGTTCGACTCGATCTGCGCCGGCGATCGGATCCGGGTGACCCGCGTCCTCTCGGACGTGATCGTCAAGAAGGGCGGGGCGCTCGAGTTTGCGGTCTTCGACTCGGACGTGACCAACTGCGATGGCAACCGGCCCGTGGCCAGGATCCGAAATCTCCTGGCCGTGAGGCACGCGCCATGACCACGGTCCAAATCGGCGACCCGATCCCGTCCCTCACGCTTCCCCCGCTCTCCCGAGCCACGCTGGCGCTCTACGCCGGTGGCTCGGGCGACCATGTTCCGCTCCATATCGACGCCGCCTTTGCCAAAGGGGCCGGGTATCCGGACGTCTTCATGCACGGGATGCTCGGCTGTGCCTATGTGGTCCGGGCGCTGACCGCGTGGGTCTCGGAAGATGCGGTTCACGATCTCCAAGTCAGATTCGTGGCCATCACGTACCCAGAAGAAGTGCTGACGGCCACCGGGGTCGTGTCGGAAACGGCGGTTGACGGGGTCCCCAATCGATGCCGGGTCGATCTCGAACTCAGAAATAGCGCCGGCGAGCGGAAGCTGGCCGGCTTTGCCATTCTCGATCTTCCCACCTGAGGCCCTGACCGTGTCGCGACCAGTGTATGTCGTTGGAGTAGGAATGGTACCCTTTGCGAAGCCCGGGAAGAGTGACGCCTATCCGACCATGGGGGCGAACGCCGCCCGGGCCGCGCTCGCGGACGCCCGGGTGCCCTACGAGCGGATCCAACAGGCGTACGTCGGCTTTGTGTTCGGCGATAGCTGCTCGGGACAGCGGGCGCTCTATCAGGTCGGGCTCTCCGGAATCCCCATCATCAACGTCAACAACAACTGCTCAACCGGATCGACGGCGCTGTTCCTGGCCCGACAAGCGGTGGAGTCCGGCGTGGTGGAATGCGCCCTGGCGCTCGGGTTCGAGCAGATGGTGTCGGGCCCGATCACCAAGACCTACACCGACCGCCCGACGCCGCTCGATGAATTCGTCGCGGCGGTTGACCGGAAAGACGGCGTCGACCAGAGCGCCCCGATTGCGCCCCAGTACTTTGCGGCGGCCGGCCGTCAGTACATGAAGGAGCACGGCACCAAGGCCCGCACCTTCGCCAAGATCAGCGTCAAGGCCCGGCGCCACGCGGCGGAGAATCCGTTTGCGTTGTTTCGGACCCCGGTCACGGAAGAGGAGGTCCTGGCCTCGCCGGCGATCGTGGCACCACTGACCCGCCTCCAGTGTTGCCCGCCGACCTGCGGGGCGGCGGCGGCCGTGGTCTGCTCCGAGGCGTTCGCCAAGTCCCACGGGTTGGATATGCGGGTCCAGATTGCGGGGCAAGCGATGACGAGCGACGTGCCCGGCACCTTCGATCAGGGTGACATGATGCGATTGGTCGGCTTCGATATGGCCCGCCGGGCCGCGGACCAGGTCTTCGAACAAACCGGCATCGGTCCGTCCGATGTCGATGTCGTCGAACTGCACGATTGCTTCACCGCCAACGAACTCCTGACCTATGAAGCGCTGGGCCTGACACCGCCCGGCACCGCCGAACGGTTCGTGGTCGAGGGCGACAATACCTACGGCGGCCGAGTCGTGACCAACCCATCCGGCGGCCTGCTGTCCAAGGGGCATCCCCTGGGCGCCACCGGACTTGCCCAGTGCACCGAACTGGTGTGGCACCTCCGGGGCGAGGCTGGTAACCGCCAGGTCCCGGGGGCTCGGGTCGCTCTCCAACACAACTTGGGCTTGGGCGGCGCGTGCGTCGTGACGATGTACCGGACCACCACCTAGACTTTCGCTGGAGATTCGCCGGATGCCGACGTTGCAAGGAAAAGTGGCGCTGGTTACCGGCAGCGGCCGGGGGATCGGCCAGGCCATTGCGCAGAAATTTGCCGCCGAGGGCGCCAGGTTGGTGATCAACGACCTCGACCCGGCACCCGCCGAGGAAACGGCTGCGGCCATTCGGGCCGGTGGGGGCCAGGCGGTGGTGTGCGCCGGCAACGTGACCGACAAGGCGTTCCCGGATCGATGGATCAAGACCGGGTTGGATGCTTACGGCGGCATCGACATCATTGTGAACAACGCCGGCTATACCTGGGACAATGTCATCCAGAAGATGACCGACGAGCAGT
>JANMHX010000349.1:0-22282 GCA_031375485.1 Gemmatimonadota bacterium
TCGGCCACCTCCTCGGTACGGCGGAGGCAGCGGATGTCGGAAGCCGGACCCGGGACGTCAGCGAGCTCCTGGCCGCGGCCGGACCGAAACGGGGAGGACCGCTTGCCCTGACGGTTGGCTACGATGCGCCCTGCCATCTCCAGCACGCCCAACGGGTCCATCGCGAAGTCCTCGACGTCCTGGCCGCCGTTCCCGCGCTCGTGGTGCGGCAGCTGCCGGGATCCGACCGGTGTTGCGGAAGCGCGGGGATTTACGGCGTCCTCCATCCCGAGCTCTCGAGAGCCGTCTTGGACGACAAGATCGCCGCCATCCGCGACGCCTCGCCGGTGCCCGACCTGATCGTGACCGGCAACCCCGGTTGCCTCATGCAAATCGGGGCCGGGCTCGCGGCAGCCGGGCTCGGGACGCGGGTGGCCCATCCGGTGGAGCTGCTCGACTGGTCCTACCGGTCGGCCGGCTACTACGACGCGGCGGCCGACGAGCCTATGGTTGAGTCGTGCTGACCGTCGCTGTCTCCAATGCCCGGCTCCGCCAGTTGCAGAGCAGCGCCATCATCCTCGCCGGCCGGCCGGCCCAGTTTGCCGTGACGGGGCCCGGCGCGGTGCCATGCGTTCAGGGCATCACCACGAACGATGTCGTGAAGCCGGGTCCAAACAGCTTGGCCTACGGGGCCATCCTGACCCCGAAGGGCATGATCATCGCCGACTGCTGGGTCCTGCGTCCAGCCGGTGAGACCGACCTGGTTCTCGTGGCCGACGCTTCGGTCGAATCGTTGCTGGCCGACCTCCTCACGCGCCAATTCCCGCCCCGGCTGGCCAAGGTCACGAACCGAACCGCGGTTGACCAATGCCTCTGGGTGTTGGGCGGCGACGCGCGGGACCTCGTCGGCGGTCGGCAGGGCCACCGGCTCGAACCGGGTCGGGTGACGACTTGGTCAATCGGGACCGAAACCGTCCAGGTCGCCGCACCACCGAGCGACCGAGCCCCCTTCGGGGTCCTGATCCTGGGTTCGGCCGCCGGCTGTGACGCGGTGACCGCGGAACTCGCGGCCGCCGGCGCCGAACTCGGAACTCCGAATGACCTCGTCGCCGCCCGGGTCCTTCGCGGGTTTCCGTCCCTGGGCCCCGAAATCGACGACCGCACCATGCCGGCGGAGGTGGACTATGGCGCGATCGGCGGCGTCTCGCACAGCAAGGGATGTTATGTCGGGCAGGAAACGGTGGCCCGGCTCCACTTTCGCGGCCACCCGAATTGGCTGTTGCGACGGGTTCGTTGGTCACCGGGCACGAACCCGCCCGAATCCGGCGAGCTCCTCGCGGCCGGGAAGGTCGTGGTCCGAATCGGTTCGGTCCTCCGGCTCGAGGACGGGTCGTCCCTCGGGCTCGCCAAGGTCAGGCGCGAAATCGAGCCCACAACCACCGTCGACGGCGTCACGATCGAATCGTTCCCCCCCGAAAATCAAAGAGCCCCGGCGCGTTAGCACCGGGGCTCTTTCGGACTGCAACCACCAGCGGCGTTAGTGCGCCTTGGTCGTGTCGCCGGCCATCGCGCTGTCCGGCTTGGCCATCGAGTCGGCGGCCGGCGCGGCGGGAGCCGGGGCGGCAACCGCGGCGGAATCAACAGCGGGGGCATCAGCCTTCTTCTCACCGCAGGCCGACAAGGCCAGCAGGGCAGCAGCAAAAACGTACTTCGACATGGTACTCCTCCGTGAGCGGGGTTTACATTGGTATGGAACCGGTATTCCGCGCACAGGACGCGGGGAAACACAGCCGAGTAAAATACAGGTTGAACTGCCTTTGTCAATCGCTGGTAACGACTTACAGCGAAATGATTGGGCCCCTACCGCGAGCATAACCGAACACATGCCGAAACTATTTCTTCCGAGCACCCTCGCCGAGCTGGAATCGAGCCCCTGGGGCGCGATGGACCGGCGCCACCGATCGGTTCGGGACGAGATTCGAACCAACGTCCTCGCGGCGCTCGAATCGGACCAGCCGCTATTCCCGGAAATCCATGGGTACGACGACACCATCGTGCCCCAAGTCGTCAACGCCTTGCTGGCCCGCCAGGATTTCATTCTCCTCGGGCTCCGCGGGCAGGCCAAGAGCCGGTTGCTCCGGAGCCTGGTTCGGTTCCTCGACGAGGATCTCCCGATCATTGCGGGAAGTGAAGTCAACGACAACCCGTTCGGACCGATTTCAAAATTCGGCCGGGCCCAGCTGGCCGAGCTGGGCGGCCGGACCCCGATCGCGTGGCTGGGCCGCGAGTCGCGGTTCGTCGAGAAACTCGCGACGCCGGATGTGACGATCGCCGACCTGATCGGCGACCTCGATCCGATCAAGGCGGCCAAGGGAGGACACGTGCTGAGTGACGAGCTCACCATGCACTACGGCCTCTTGCCCCGGGCCAACCGGGGCATCTTCGGCATCAACGAGCTCCCTGATTTGAGCGGAAAGATCCAGGTCGGCCTGTTCAACATCATGCAGGAAGGCGACGTCCAGATCAAAGGGTATCCGATCCGGCTTCCCCTCGACGTTTTGCTGGTGTTCACCGCCAATCCGGAGGACTACACCGCCCGGGGCAAGATCGTCACGCCCCTCAAGGACCGGATCGGAGCGGAAATCCAGACCCATTACCCTCGCGACGTCGACCTCGGGGTGCGGATTACCGCCCAGGAAGCGTGGGTTGAGCGGGGCGGACCACCGGTCCGGATCCCGGAGTTCGTGAGAGAGGTGATCGAGCGGGTGGCCTTCGAAGCCCGCGCCGACCGGCGAGTCGACAAGCGATCCGGCGTGAGCCAGCGGCTCCCGATTGCGCTGCTCGAGACCGCCGTGTCCAATGCCGAGCGCCGGGCCGTGGCCCACCGGGAGCACCCGGTCGTGCCCCGGATCAGCGATCTCTACGCCGGGCTCCCGGCGGTGACCGGGAAGCTCGAACTCGAGTACGAGGGCGAGCTCCAGGGATCCGAGGCAATTGCCAAGGAGCTGATCCGGCGGGCCTGCAACCGGACCTTCCTGGGCCGGGCCGACGAGGTCGAGGCGGAGTCGGTGGAACGGATCGTGACGTGGTTCGACAGCGGCCAGGCCCTCAAGGTCTCCGGCGATGAAGCAAGCAGCCTCTGTCTCAAGGCGTTCCGGGTGGTGCCCGGCCTGGTCACCGTGGCGGAGTTAGTGAGCGAAGGCCCCGACACCGACCCCGGTACCCTGGTGACGGGGTGCGAGTTGGTGCTGGAGGCCCTGGCGGCCCAGAAGCGCATCAGCCGCAGCGAGGAGTACGGTTGGACGGCGCTTCGGACGCCCCGGCAGGAGAAACGCCGCGAGGTCGACGACTAAGGGGCGGCCGGAGGCGGGGCCCGGCGTTCCCGGGTCTCGTTCGGCCACAGCGTCTTGGCCCGGCCGACGATCGTGGCCACCGTTTGCGGGATACCTAACGCCGCGGTATTGAGCACCACGTGGTAGTACGAAGCGTCATTCCAGTCCCGTTCGTAGTACTGCTCATGGTAGCGCTTCCGATTGGCATCGGACGACTCGACCTCGGCCGCCGCTTCGTCCGCCCCGATCCCGAGCCGGGCCATGACCGCCTCGACCCGCCGGGCCTTCGGGGCGACGATTTTGAGATGGATCGCATCCCGGTCGCGGCTCAACACCACCGGCGCCGCTCGGCCCACCAGCACCACCCGCCCCTCCCGGGCAATTTCTTCCACCACCGTCTGGGTCATCTTGACCAGATTCGCCTCCTCCAACTCAGGCACGTGCTCGGCCGCCGGCGTCAGCATTTCCGGCGCGGCCTTCGTCAGCATCCGAATCAGCCGCTCGAGGAACCCGGGCGCCCGCTCTTCGCGCTCCCGGACCTCGGCCGGACTGAGCCCGGTGCGGGCGGCGATCTGGTCAACCAACTCGTTGTCCACCACCCGCCACCCGAGCGAGCCGGCGACCTGACGGGCCACCTCACTCCCACCGGCGCCCAGTTCGCGCGAGATCGTGATGATCACCGCCCACCTCCTTGGCCATCAGGGGAATCGACCACCGGGTACTCCCCGGTCATCCGAGCCAGCGGCCCGACATCGGGCCGGGGGCGAAAGAGCCCGGTCCGCCACGCCATGACCAGGGCCGCCACCAGACAAATGGCCCCGCCCAAAGCGATCGCGAACGACGGTCCGAACTGCTCGCCGATCCACGACGCCTGCGCGGAACCGAACGGCGCCAGGCCGATGACGATGAAGGAATAGAGACCGACCACCTGACCCCGGATGTGATCGGGGGCACTGGTCTGGAGGATCGTATTCGTCATGATGGCGTTGAGCGCCATACTCAACCCTGCCACCATGAGCAGAACCACGGCCACCGCGAAGACGTGCACCAATCCCAGGAGCAGCAAACTGACCCCGACGGCAATGGCCGCGATCAACGCCACCCGCTCCCGCTGGAACCGCTGGCCGATCGCGGCCAAGGTCAGGGCACCGAGGGCCGCTCCGATCCCGAACGCCGACATCAAGCCGCCGTACCCGCCGACCTCCGCGCCGAGGGCCTTCCGGGCAAAGGCCGGCAGGATCGCGATCAACGCCGATCCGAACAATGTGAACACCGTGGTGAGCGCCACCAGCGCCCGAGGAAGCGGAAGGGCCCGGACGTGATCCCATCCAGCTCGAAGGCCGGCCCGGCGGCCGCTCTGATCGGAGCGAACCAGGAGCGGATCAATCTTGTAGAGCCCGATCAAGACCGCGCAGAAACTGACCGCATTGATGAAAAAGCAGGCCGCCGGCCCAAGGGTGGCGTTCACGACACCGGCCAAGGCCGGGCCGACGACCCGCGAGAGGTTGAAGGCCGAACTGTTGAGGGCAATGGCACTCATCAGGTTGGATTTCCCGACCATCTCAACGAGGTAGGCTTGGCGAATCGGGATCTCGAAGGCGCTCACCACGCCGGTCAATAACGCCAACGCGTAGACCCAGGGCACGGTAATCATCCCCGCCCAGGCCAAGATCCCGAGAGCCAACGCCTCAAGCAGGAAGAAAGTCTGGAGCACCATCAACCAGAACCGCTTGTTGACCCGGTCGGCCACCGCTCCGCCCCACAGCGTCAACAGGAGGACCGGCAACGCGCCGAAGAAACTCACCAGGCCGGTCTTCCACGTCGAGTTGGTCAGCTCGAGCACCAGCCACGACAGGGCGACGCTCTGCATCCACGTCCCGCAGAGCGACACGAATTGCCCCCCAATGAACAATCGGAAATTCCGGTGCTGAAGGGCACCGATGGACAGGAGTGCCGCGCGGACTTTGGGGAGCACGCCGGGAAGATAGTTGCCCCGGCCGCCCGAGTGGACGACCTTACACACGATGCGATACACCACCTACGGCAAGTACACCGCCGAACTGGGCGATGCGGTCAACCTCCAAGCCTTGTTGGACCAGCTGGGCGACTTCCTGTTGCAGTCCGGCTTCGCCGGCGGACCCGAGGAATGGCCGTGGTGGGCCGAGCCGCCCCAAGGCGGCGACCGGTCGATGAACTCGCTCAAGGAGGCCATCCTCGAGGCTCTCCTCAAATCCGGACAGCTCACCCAAGACATGGTGAAGTATCTCCGCGGCGAAATCGATCCCGACTCGGCCGAGGGTCAGCAACTGGACCAGGATTTGTCCCGGATGCTCGACCAGATCGTGCAGCGGCTCATGGACGAAGGGTACCTCAAAGCGAAGGAGCCGCCCCAGGTTCCCGCGGGCTACTCGGCCGTCGTCGGTCCCGGCGGCCAGGCTCGGGCCGCGGCCGAGCAAGTTCAGTTCGATCTGACCGGGAAGGGGCTCGACTTCCTGGGCTACCGGACCCTCAAGAACCTCCTTGGGACCGTGGGGAAGGCCAGCCTGGGGACTCACGACACCCCGTTTCTCTCGACCGGGGTCGAGGCGGAGTCGTCGTCAAAACCGTATGAATTCGGGGACGTCCTCAACCTCGACGTGCCCGGCACACTAGGGCGGGCGATCGCGCGTGGCGGACTCACCCTGCCGCTCGACCTCGAGTACGACGACCTGATGGTCCAACAGTCGGAGTACCGTTCTTCGGCCGCGACGGTGCTGATGCTCGACTGCTCGCATTCGATGATTCTTTATGGCGAAGACCGGTTTACGCCGGCGAAGAAAGTGGCGTTGGCGCTGACCCATCTGATCCGGACCCAGTACCCCGGCGATTCCTTGAAGGTGGTGCTGTTCCATGACCGGGCCGAGGAAATTCCACTGGCCACCCTCACCGGCGCCCAGGTCGGCCCGTATCACACCAACACCGCCGAAGGGCTCAAGCTCGCCCGGCGGTTGCTGATGGGACAGAAGAAGGACATGCGGCAGATCATCATGATTACCGATGGCAAGCCATCGGCCATGACGATGCCATCCGGCGAGGTCTACTTCAACTCGATGGGACTCGACCCCGCCATCTTGAAGGCGACCTTTCAGGAGGTGGCCGCCTGCCGCCGGAGCGGCATCGTGATCAACACCTTCATGCTGGCTCGCGACCGGGCCTTGGTCGAGTTCGTCAAAGCGATCGGCGAGATGTGCCGCGGCAAGGCCTATTTCACCAACACCATGACGTTAGGGCAGTTCATCCTGATGGACTTCATGCGGCGGCGGACCACCCGGCAGTAGCGCCGGGAACCGCCTAGACCCGCACTTCAACCAGGCTCGGCGGTAAGGCCGCGTGCTCGCTGCCGGCCCAGAGTTGCGGATCATGGCCCTCGACGGTCGAGCCCTCCGTCGCAAACGGATCCCGGACCTTCGCGTCGAGATCATCGCCACAGCTCACCACGATCACCACGGTTCCGGTAGTTTGGCGGGCCCCCGCTACTTGAATCACCTTCCGGTCAGGGGTGTTCTCAGCCGACGCGAGCCGGACCCACGGCGGAATCACCCGGCCGGCCACCAGACCAAACACCAGGCCGGGAGCCGCCAGGACAATTTCAACCCGTTCGGAGAGGCGGGCCTGGCGCAGCCACGCTGCAGCTTTGTGCACCTCATCAGTCGTGGTTGCCGAGAGCACATAGCTCAGGTCGGGCTTGCGGTCGTTGGCGGTTGGCATTCGGGACGGTGCCGTTTGAAGAGGTCGGCATCGAGAGAGGCAAGCAAGATGCCTGGCCGCCGAGGTCCGGCGGGCCGAGCGTCATGTTGGGTCGTGGCAACGGAATAGCTTGGAGCGCCTAACGACTCGGCCCGGGGCCGGCCGGGGGCGGGACGTCAGGATCCGGGCAGAGTGCTCGGGGCCGGGCCGTCGAGACGGGCCATTTCGGCAATCAAGAGACTCGCCGCACCGGCCAGATGCCCCTCGAGACACCGGCCGGCCCGGACTGCATCTCCTTGCGCGACGGCCTCCAGGAGGGCCCGATGTTCCTGCTCGAACTCCGATCGGTGGCGAAGCATCAACCCATGGGAAAGCCAGTACCGGTCGACCCGCCGGAGGAGCCCGGCGATCAGCTCGTGAAGCCGGGGCCGGCCCTCCAGCGCGTAGATCAGCTCGTGAAATTCGACGTCGAGGGAGCCCCATCGGGCGGCGTCGTCGGTTCCCTCCGACTCCGCCAGAATCCGGGACGCCTGGGCCAATTTCTCGGGGTCGATGTCGGCACAGGCCCGGGTGATGGCGGCGGTCTCGAGGATGGCCCTGATTTCGTAGATCTCGCGGATCTCCTCGGGGGTCAGCGCGGTCACCGAAGCGCCCCGATTCTGCTGGTAGGTGACCAGGCCCTCGGACTGGAGTTGCCGGAGCGCCTCGCGCACCGGAATGTGGCTGACGTCGAGCTGCGCGGCGATTTCGTCCTGCGGGAGGGGCTCGTTGCCCCGGAGGTGGCCCGCGGTGATGGCTTCCCGCAGTACGGAGGCTACCAGCTCATGGGTGGCCTGCTTCCGAACCCGGGGCATCCGGGTGAGCACTCCGGCCAGATCCACCTCGGGTACCTCCACTCGTCTCAGGGAAACTCTTCAACTTGCCGGATTATATATAATATATTATCTTCGATCCCGTCAAGCTGTACCCCGACCGTGAGGCCTAAATGCAACCGACCCAAGCTCCGCTCAAGACCGGCCAGCCGATCCCGTACCCGCCGCCCCAGCAGTACGTGGAGCCGGACTGGACCCGGATTCCGGGTTACCGCGGCGTATCGACGGCGGATTGGGAGAATGCGACTTGGCAGCGGAAGCATTCGGTCAAGAATCTTCGGGAACTGAAGAGCGCCTTGGGCGATCTCCTGCCCCAAAGCCTGATGGACAGCATTGCCCAGGACCAGGAACAGCGCGCCACGATGTCGATGCTGTTGCCGCCGCACATGCTCAATACCATGAACCTCGCCGACCTCTGGAACGATCCGGTGCGGCGGTACATGATCCCGGCCCTGAACGACCGGCTGACCGACTGGGCCAACCATCCGAAGGCCTCGCGCGACAGTCTCCACGAGCATGACATGTGGGTGGTCGAAGGGCTGACCCACCGGTATCCGACCAAGGTCCTCGCGGAGGTCCTGACGACCTGCCCGCAGTATTGCGGGCACTGTACCCGGATGGACCTCGTCGGCAATGACGTGCCGCAGGTGGCCAAACTCAAGTTTCAGGTTCCGCAGAAGGACCGGCATCAGCAAATGCTGGACTATCTCCGGAAGACCCCCACCGTCCGTGACGTGGTCGTCTCGGGCGGCGACATCGCCAATCTGCACATTACCCAACTCGAGCCGTTCGTCGCCGCCCTGCTCGACATTCCGAACATTCGCGACATCCGGCTCGCCTCGAAGGGCTTGATCGGGCTGCCGCAGCACTACCTCCAGGACAACGTCCTCGAGGGACTCGAGCGCCTGGCGACGAAGGCGTTCGAGCGGGGCGTCGATCTGGCCCTCCATACCCATGCCAACGCCGCCCAGCAGGTCACGCCCCTCGTGGGACGGGCCACTAAGCGACTTCTCGAGATCGGATTCCGTGACGTGCGGAACCAGGGTGTCCTGCTCCGGGGCGTCAACGCCACCAGCCAAGACCTGCTCAACCTCTGCTTCATGTTACTCGATCACGCCAAGATCTTGCCGTACTACTTCTATATGTGCGACATGATCCCGAACTCCGAGCACTGGCGGACGTCGATCGCGGAAGCGCAACAGCTGCAACACGACATCATGGGCTACCTGCCCGGGTTTGCCACGCCCCGGATCGTCTGCGACGTGCCGTTCGTCGGCAAGCGGTGGATTCACCAGCTGGCGGAGTACGACCGGGACAAGGGCATCTCGTACTGGACCAAGAATTACCTCACCAGCATCGAGTGGGGTAACGCTGAGGCCCTAGGTCAGCGCCACGAGTACTACGATCCGATTCACACCCTTCCGCCCGAAGGCCAGCAATGGTGGCGGGACCAGGTCGCCGCCCAACCGGCGGTGGCTTAACTACTCCGGACCTCTTGATTTGGCGGGCCCCATGACCACTCGCGACTACCCCCGGATGTTGACCACGCCTCCCGGCCCCAAGGGCCGGGCGATCATCGATCGTGATGCCGCCTGGACCTCAACCTCGTACATCAAGGAATATCCGCTGGTCATCGCCGGGGGCCGGGGCGCGATGGTCGAGGATGTCGACGGCAACCGGTACATCGATTACATGGCCGGAATCGCCGTTACCTCGACGGGCTACAACCACCCGGCCGTGGTCGCTGCCATCAAGGACCAAGCCGAGAAGTTCCTCCACATTTGCGGCACCGACTTCTACTTCGAAGGATTCGCGAAGCTGGCCGAGCGCTTGGCACGCCTGGCGCCCGGGCCGAGCCGGAAGCGGACCTTCTTGTCGAACTCGGGCACCGAGGCCATCGAAGGAGCCATCAAGCTGGCCCGCTATCACACCCGGCGGACGGCCCTGATCTCGTTCCAAGGCTCGTTCCACGGACGGAGTTGCGGCGCGCTCAGCCTAACGTCAAGCAAGGTCAAACAGCACAAACACTTCGGACCGCTCTTGCCGGACGTGTACCATGTGCCCTACGCCAATCCGTACCGGAACCCGAACGCCGTCGAACAGTCACTGGCGGCGCTACACGACTTGTTCCTTCGCCAAGTCAGCCCGGACGACGTCGCGGCCATTTTCGTCGAGCCGATCCAGGGTGAGGGCGGCTACGTCATCCCGCCGGTCGGGTTTCTCAAGGCCCTCCGCGAGCTCTGCGACCAGCATGGAATCTTGCTGGTGGCCGACGAGGTCCAGAGCGGCGTGGGCCGGACTGGGAAGATGTGGGCCTGCGATTGGGACAACGTCGAGCCGGACATCCTCGTCACCGCGAAAGGCCTGGGGAGCGGCATGCCGATCGGCGCCTTTATCGCCAAAGAATCCGTGATGACCTGGGAGCCGGGCTCCCATGGCTCTACGTTCGGGGGCAACCCGGTCTGTTGCGCCGCCGCGCTCGCCACGCTCGACATCGTGGAGCAATCGCTGCCCCAGATCCAAGCCATGGGCGACCGGATGATCGGTCATGCCCGCCGGATGCAGGAGCACTACGGCATGATCGGTGACGTCCGGGGACGCGGCTTGATGCTCGGGATCGAGTTCGTGAAAGACCGGGTCACCAAAGAGCCCGCCTCCGACCTGATCGACCGGCTCACCGACCGGGCGTTCAAGAAGGGTCTCTTGCTCCTCGGTTGTGGCCAGAGCACGTTCCGTCTGGCCCCGCCATTGGTCCTCGACGCCTATGACGTCGACACCGGGATGGGAATCCTGGAGGAGTGCCTCCGGGAAGAGGACTGACCGCTACTGAACCCGGCGGGCAGAGCTGCCCGCCTTGAGCACGTCGGTGACGCCATTGACCCCGTTCAGGAACGCCACCGTCGCCGCCGGCACCACACTCGGGTTTTGACGATTGAATTCATCCACGCTCATATCTCTCGAAAGCCGGACCAACTTGAGCCGCATCGGCTGTTTGCCGAGTGCGGCTGGGTCCGTGAGTCGGTTGAAGCTCTGGATGGCCTGGGCGAACCCACCGCGGTAGGTGGCGAGGGCGGCCGGCTTCGTATAGCCAAGGAGCTGGTAGGTACTTCCCCCATACGAAACGAACGCGATCCGGCCGGCCACCACCTGGCTGTCCTGGGTGGTGGCCTGGAAGTCAGCCGCCGCGGCGGGCATTCCATTGATCGCAGCGGTGGTCTGATTGGCCGACTGAATCCCCGGCTGGCCGAGGAATTTCGCCAAGGATTGGGACGGCGCGTCCTTGCCGGGAATACTCAAGGCGAACATCGCATCCTGGGCCGCGCTGACGCCGACGACCGCCGTCGGCTGATTCTGGGTTTTCCAGCCGGCGGGAAAATCGACGCGGAATGCCAAATCGGGGTGGTTGAACCGCTGCTGGTCGAAGTATCCCTGGCGGGGGTTTTCGCCGAAGACCATCCCGTCCAAGTTCCGCACGAACTGGTCCCGGTTGAGCCGGGCCCGGCTCAGATCGACGGTGAGTTGCGCCAAGCGCTGCTCGGTTTTCACGATGCGGTTCTCGGGGTCCGGATGGGTGGAAAGCCACTGCGGCAACCGCCCCGCCCCCGCGCCCCCGCTAACCCGGCCCAGCATCTCGAACATGCCCTTCATGGCCCGGACATCGTAGCCGTCGTTCAGCGAGTACCGGAAGCCCAAGTCATCCGCCTGGGTTTCGGCGTCCCGGCCGAATTTGAGAAACATGATTCCGAGGCCCTGGCTCGCCACGCCCGCGACGGCCGCCACCTCGCTGCTCAGGATACTGCCGACCCCAAGGAGCCCTTGCGCCAGCTGCGCGCGGGAAATCTGCTGGACCGAGTGCTTGGCGGTGACATGGCCGATTTCGTGTCCGATGACCGAGGCCAACTCGGCTTCGTTTTGGATGTAGCTCAAGATTCCGCGAGTGACGAAAATCGATCCGCCCGGCAACGCGAAGGCATTGACCGCCGGGTCGTCGACGATATCGAAAGACCAGGGCAGGTTGGGCCGCTCGGAGGCTTTGGCCAGCCGAAGCCCGATGGCGCGGACGTACTGTTGCATGGCCGAATCGGGCACCAAGCCCATCGACTGGCGCACCTCGGCGGCCGCCTGCTGTCCCATCGCGATTTCCTGACTCTCCGACACGAGGGACAACTCGCGCCGACCGGTCGCCGGGTTCGTGGCACACCCGACCGCCACCACTAGCGCGGCGCCCATCAGCGCCTGTTTCATCGAGACTGACTCCATGCCATCCTCCGCGGTGAATTCCCGGCCCGAAGGTCTGTAAGATAGCTCCGCCAAACCGGCCCCCACGACGGAACCCGATTATCCTCCGGGGGTCCCGTTATCGAGATCCGTCCAATGCGCCCAACCCGATTCTTGCTCGCCGCCCTCCCGTGGCTACTCGGCTTCAGTCCTGCCCTGGCCCAAGACGGCGCCATCACGGTGTTCGTCGTCCGCCATGCGGAGAAAGGCCCTGGAACGCCCGACCCCTCGTTGACTGAGGCAGGGAACGGTCGAGCCCGCGCCCTGGCCCACACCCTCCGGGACCAGAAGATCGCGGCCATTTTCACTTCCGAGTTCAAGCGGACGCAGGAAACGGCCGCTCCGCTCGGCCAGGCACTCGGCATCGTAACGACCGTCCTCGGCGCCGCCAAGACCGACGAACTGGTCGCGGCGCTCAAAGGGTTGCCGCCCGGGAGCAAGGCCCTCGTGGTGAGTCATAGCAACGTGGTCCCGGTGATCGTGGAGAAACTGTCGGGCCAATCCGTGGGAGAGTTGACCGACGCCGACTACGATCGCCTCTACGTCGTGACCCTCACCCCGAACGCCGCCGCCACGGTCCTCTATCTTCACTATGGAGCGCCCTCACCGCACTGAACCGAGTCGATGCGTCCCGAAGGCACCGATCGATAACGTCAGGGAGGGGTCAGGTCCAGAAAGGTCTGAATCGTTCCGACCCCGACGAGCCCGCCTGAGGGGCCCGGACTCAGGGCCACCAGGAATGCCGGCGTGGTGGTCGAGACTGGTTTCCAGGTTGTCCCGTTGAAGCGGAGGACCACGCCTTCCTGGCCGACCGCATAGATGGCGGCGGGCCCGGTTCCTGAAACGGCCCGCAGTTCTTTGTCGGTGCCGGTCACGAGCGGGTACCACCGCTCCCCGTCAAACCGGATCGCCACGCCGCCCTCGCCAACGGCAATCAGGTTGTCCCTGGCCGTACCCCAAATCCCGCGGAGTCGGCCGGACACGGGGCTCTCCATGGTGACCCATCCCCGCCCTTCGAATTGCAGGATCGTGCCGCTATCGCCCACTGCAAAGACGTCGCGACTCCCGACCCCGAAGACATGACGGAGGAAGCGGGTGGTCGGCGAGGGCATGACCTGCCACTGCCCGCCGGTTCGGCGGAGGATCGTCCCTCGGTCGCCGACGACGAAAATGGCATTCCGGTCGGCCGGGTCGGCCCAGATCGCGCGGAGCAGCACGGTCGACGGGGTGGCTTCGATTTCCCAGGTGGCGCCGTCGGATGAACGAAGCACCGTGCCATTGTCGCCCACGACATACAGGGCCCCATCGGCGCCACGGGCGACGCCGTAGAGGTCGCGGCGCACCGGTACCGACACCGGAGTGATCACCCCCCCACGCCGGCGCAGCACCGTGCTCCCCAGACCGACCGCGTAGAGCGCGCCGTCTGAACCGAGCGCCGACGCGAACAGCGTCGGGGCCGTTATCCGCCGGATCCAGCCCTGCCGGCCCCGCTCGATGATCGTTCCAGACCACCCGACGATCCGGGCGGTGCCGGCTGGGTCGAAGTGGACGGCGCGGAGGTTCTCGTACGACGCGGTTTGGGGCGCCTGGGTCCACGCCGTCCCGTTGTAACTCACCACCGCCCCGCCGTTGCCGACCAAGATGATGTCGTTCCGCGACGTCGCGGCGATCGCAAAGAAATCCGCCTGACTCGGGATCACCACCGGACTCCAGCGAACCCCATCATAGTGCAGCAGCGTGCCCCGGATCCCGACCGCGAAGACGTCGTCCGGGGCAAAGCCGAGCAGGCCGAACAGGATGTACTGGGTCGGGGTTGGCATCGGGCGCCACCGGAGGCCGTCCCACTGGAGAATCACCCCGTTCTGCCCCGAGGCGAACAACTGATTCGGCCGAGTGCCCCAGACCGACCAGAGTTCCGACCCCGAGGCGCCGGGCATTGACCGCCAGGCGGTCCCGTCGAACGCAAAGGCCGCGCTCGACCCGACGATGTAGACGTGATCGCGATCGAGGCCCCAGACTTCGAGCAAGGCGTCGACGGTGGGGACCGCGATCTGCTCCCAGCGGATGCCGTCGTAGTGGACCACCGCGCCCCGGGCCCCGACGGCGTAGACATCCTGCTCGCTGGTTCCCCAGACGGCGGTGAGATCAGCCTTGACCTTGGAGTCCATCGGCCGCCAGGTCTGGCCGCCATCGCGGGAGAGCAGAATCGTTCCGCCCCCGCCCACCGCGAACACGGTCCGGGTATCGGCCGACCAAACGCCCAACAAGCTGACTTCAGTGAGCCCCTGATCGAGCCCGCCCTGTTGGAGCGAAGGCACCGGCGGCAGGACCTGGATCCGCGCCCGGGTCCTGCCGGTCGGCACGAACACCTCGAGGTCGACGGCGCCGGGCGACAGCGCGGTGGCCGTGGCCCCGGCCAGGGAGACGACGCCCGATCGGGAGGGCCGGAGCGAGAACGGTCCGTCGGGAACCGTCCGGAACGTCAGGGCGGACCCGGTTTCGAGCCATGCGGTGGCCGGCACGATCCGACCGGCCGAACCCGGCACGGCCCCCACGCCGGTCGGCTCCTCGTCGAGGCATCCGGCAAGGACCACGGTCAGGACGAGAACCGGTCGCCAGCGGCGGGTCACGAAAGGCCGTCCTCCATCCGCTGAATGGCCCGAAGGACCAGTCCGTCGACCAGGCGATTCGGCAGAAACCGAGCGATGAACGCCCGGATCTTCGCGTCGGTGCCGACGAGGTAGCGGGTCTTCGGTGTGGGCGCCTCGAGGGCATCAACGACGGCATCAGCCACCAGTTCGACCGAGACGCCCCGCTCATTGAGGTGGGCGAGGACCGTGCCGAACACCTTGAGCTTGGCGCCGTATCGTTCGAGCGCCACTTTCGGCAACGTTCGCTCGGCGTCGCCCAAGGCCTCCACGCCCTTGTCCCAAATCGGAGTCTTGACGGCCCCCGGCTCGATGACCGACGCGTGAATCCCGGCCTGGCCCAATTCGAGCCGAAGGCCATCGGTCAGCGCCTCGACCGCGTGTTTCGACATCCCATACGGCACCACCATCGGCGACACGGCCTTGCCGGCGATCGAGCCGATGTTGATCACCCGGCCCCGGGCGGTCCGGAGCATCGGAAGGCACGCCTGGGTCACGGCCAGCAACCCGAACACATTCACTTCGAAGATCTGCCGCACCGTATCGACCGGCACGAACTCGATCGGGCCTCCGCCGGCCACCCCGGCATTGTTGACCAGACCGGCCAATCCTCGAGGGCCAACCGCCCGGTCAATCTGGGCGGCCGCCGCGGCGATCTCGAGCGGCTTGGTGACATCCAGCTGAACCGGGACCAGCCGGGCCGAGGCAGCGGCCTGGAGCCGCACCCCATCCTCGGGCTTGCGGACCCCGGCAAAGACGGAATACCCGAGGCGGTCGAGGCGGACGGCGCAGGCCTGGCCGATTCCGGTCGAAGCGCCGGTGACGAGGACGTAGGAAGGGTTCACGGCAACCTCGTCAGAAGGCCAACATGTGGGTGGCTTTGACAATCAGGCTTCGGCCCGGCACGAGGTCGGGCTGCATCGGATCGTTGATCCGTTGTTCATTCAGGACCACGTAGAGATCGCTGAGCGGATGGTGAATCAGGTTGAACCGGACGTTGGCGTTCAACGTGTGACGGCCCGGATCGTACTGGGCCAGGGCGTCGAGGAACATGGTGGTACTGAAACTGTAATTGCCCCGGGCGGTAACCAGCGTGCTGGTAAAATGGGCCCCGGCCGGGGCATCGAGATCGGCCGACGTCCGCTGGAGGCCGGCGGAAAAGCGAAACCGGTAGTCCGGCCGGATCGTGATCGTGCTATTGACCGTCCGTTGGGTGCCGCTCCAGAGTCCGCCGACGATGAACCGGCTCGACATACTCAATGCCCGACTAGGATCGGTGCTCAGGAAGAGCTGCTTTTCCGTCCAGGCATAACGACCGGCCGGGATCGGCGCGATGTCCGGACTGATCCTGAATGGCGACGTGATCTCCTGCAGGGCGGGATTCCACGACAGTTCGGCGAAGGCCCCGTTACTGAAGAAGAAGGTATTGCCGGTGTGGAGTTTCTTCGCGATGAGCCGGCCCGAAAGATTGGTATAGAAGTCCCAGACGATATGCGGGTGGGCTTCTCGGACTCCGCGGCGCTTGAGCCAGGCCGGGCGGGGCCGAAGCCCGATATCGAAGAGATACTTCCGGACCCCGGTCCGCCGGTAATAGCCGAGGTCATCCTGGAACCCGTCACCGACTTGAAGCACGCCGCCTTTGGCGTGCACGAAGTTTCCCTCATAGTTGACCGAAGTCCGGGCCGCATATTGGCCCTCGGTCTTGCCCGGGGTGGCGCTCCCGATCAGGTAGGAATTCCAGTCGACCTTGCCGAAGAATCGGATGTTCCCGTCCACGCCGTAGACCCGGTTGTAGTCCCGGGAGGTATCGGTCGCCTGGCGGTTCATGAACAGGATCCCGACATCGGATCCCTTGAGGACATTCTTCCGGAGCCGAAAGACCCCGTAGTTGGTTGCCCGCGATCCCGCGGAGGCTCGCGTCTGCATCGAGACGGCGCCGAGGGAAAAGCCGCCCAGCTTGCCGGTCAGGCGGAGGCCGGCGGGGATCGGAACTTCCCGTCCGGTTTGATCGAGCCCGATTCGCCGGCTGAAGAAGAGCAACAGATCCTCATCGGGCGTCGGGTTGAGAACCACGCGATTGTTGCGGGCGGCGTCGCCGACGTAGAAGATTCCGGAATTCTCAAGGAAGAACTCGCGCTTTTCCGGGAAGAACTGGCTGAACTGGGTCAGGTTGACTTGCTGCTCGTCGGCTTCGACCTGGGCAAAATCGGGATTGACCGTGGCATCGAGGGTCAGACCCGACCCCAGGCCAACCTTGAGATCGGCGCCGGCATCGAGCTGTTCCGCAAACGACCCGCCGCCGACCTCTCTGACCGCCCGACCCAGCAGGTACGGCTTGATCCGCAGGTTCTTTCCGGCCCCGTCGATCACGAGGCCGGCCAGATCGCCGGCCAACGACACCCGGGCCAGGTTGTACGACCGCGGGATCGGCGCCCAGAACGAAATTTCGTTTCGCCGGCGAATCCGGCGGGAGAAGTTGATCCCCCACGAATGACCGGCAGCCGGATCGAACCGGAGCGACCGAAGCGGGATGGCCATCTCAACTATCCACCCGTCCTCAGTGACCCGGGTCCTGACCGACCAGACCGCGTCCCAGCTGGTATTGACCTCTCGCCCCTCGTTGGCCACCTGCCGGTCGGCTTTGGCACCCGCGATGTTGGTGATGAAGACGTAGCCGTTCCGCCGGTCGCCGAAGGTATCGAGGAGCACTTCGAAATCGTCTTGGTCCTCTTCCTTGAAGTCCTTCTTGATATCGTTGACGATCAACCGGCCCGGCTCCCGGTCGTGGAGATAGGCGGCAATGAAGATCGTCCGCCCGTCGGACGCCACCCGGACCTCCGTGGCCTCGGACGCCGGCTGGCCTTCGGCAGGCTCGCTTTGGACGAAGCCGGTCGCCGGTTTGGCGCGGAGCCAGACCTCGTCGTCGAGGATCCCATCGAGCCGGATCGGCGTCGTAACGGCCTCGACGACCAACCGGGGCCGGAGAGTATCTGGGGTAGTGGCCAGGCCTACCGCCGCCAGAGCAGTCACACAAAAGAGTACCAACGGTCGCGTCCAGGATTCGAGTCGGGGATGGAATTCGCCTGGGGGCAAACTTAGCCGCCCCCGAACCGTCTTGCTCTTTTCCCCGGCCGGAGGCATTCTCAGCCCATGATTGGTGTCATCGGCATTCTCGTTTCGCTGGCGCTGTTGATGTACCTCGCCTACCGGGGCATCAACGTGCTGGTGCTGGCCCCCGTCCTGGCGCTGCTCGCCGCGCTGATCGGTGGTGAGCCCCGGTTGCTCGCGACCTACACCCAGGTCTTCATGACCAGCCTCGGTGGTTTCCTGGTCAAGTATTTTCCCCTGTTCTTGCTCGGCGCCATCTTCGGGCGGCTGATGAGCGACTCGGGCTCCGCCTCGACCATTGCCCGGTGGATCGTAGGCCGATTGGGCGCCAAGCGGGCCCCGTTGGCCATCGTGCTGTCCTGCGCCATCCTGACCTACGGCGGAGTATCGGTGTTCGTGGTTGCGTTTGCGGCCTACCCGGTCGCGGTGGCTTTGTTCCGCGCCGCCGGCACCCCCAAGCGGCTGATTCCGGGTTCCATCGTCCTGGGCTCGGCGACGTTCACGATGAGCGCACTCCCGGGAACCCCGGCGATCCAGAACGCCATCCCGATGCCGTACTTCGGCACCGATCCGTTCGCGGCCCCGGGCATTGGGATGATCGCCGCGGTCGTCATGGCGGCCTTCGGAATGCTCTGGCTCAACCGCCGGAACCGGTCGGCTGAGTTGGCCGGCGAGGGGTACGGCGATCATCCGCTCGAGAGTCAGGACGCCGGGCCAACGGTGCCCGAACCCGGACTCACGACCGCGTTGCTCCCGATCCTCCTCGTCATCGGCGTCAATCTGGCGGTCACCAAGTGGGTCATCCCGGCCATGGACGTGTCGTACCTGGCCGACAAGAAGTACGGCGGAGTCACCTTGAACGACGTCCGGGGCATTTGGTCGTTGATCGTGGCCCTCGGCGTGGCGGTAGTCGCGGCGATCGTGCTACACTGGCGGCGGTGGTCGGACCTGCTGACTTCGGTCAATCAGGGCACGATGTCTTCCCTGCTCCCGATCTTCAACACCGCCTCCGAAGTCGGCTACGGATCGGTCATCGCCTCCCTGGCGGCGTTTGCCGCCATCAAGGCCTTCGTGATCGGGATCGCTCCCGGCAACCCGCTCATTTCCGAGGCCATCGCCATCAACGTCATGGCCGGCATCACCGGCTCGGCGTCGGGCGGGATGAGCATCGCGCTCGGCATGTTAGGCAAGACCTACCTCGAAATGGGCAACGCCGCCGGGATCAGCCCGGAGTTGCTCCACCGGGTGGCGGCCATCGCCTCAGGGGGCCTCGACTCGCTGCCCCACAATGGCGCGATCATAACCATGCTCGGCATCTGCCGGCTGACTCATCGCGAATCGTATCTCGACATCTTCATGGTCAGCGTCGCCGGGCCGCTGGTGGCCTTGGCGGTCGTCCTGATTCTCGGATCAACCCTGGGAGCGTTCTGACATGACCACCCACACTCGCCGCCAGTTCCTGGCCAAGACCGGCTCCTGCGCCGCCCACCTCGCGGCCGCGGCCGTGCTCCTCCCGCCGGCATTCCGCGGCCGGTGGCCGGGCCGGGCCCTTGGCCGGGTCGTTGCCGAAGAGCCGTTTGCCCGCCTGGAACAGATCGCCGAGGGCGTCTGGGCGCTGATCTCGACGCCGCTCGGTGGCGACTTCACCACGATCTGCAACGGCGGCCTGATCGCCGGTCGAGGCGGGGTCCTGGCCATCGAGGGCTTCGGATCGCCCGCGGGCGCGACCTGGCTCGCCGGCAAATCTCGGGAGCTGACCGGCAAATGGCCGAGTCACGTGGTGGTGACCCACTACCACAGCGATCACACCGAGGGCCTGGCGGGATACGGGGGCTCGTCCACGCCGGTCATGATCCATACGACCGACACGACGCGTACCTGGGTCAAGGACAAGAACAAGCCGGGCGACGGATCGCGCGACCGGGCCCTGGCGGAGGCGATGGTGATCGACCCGGCCAAACCGGGGACCATCGACCTGGGCGGACGCACAGTCCGGATCGTCCCGCGGGCCGGACACACCGCGAGCGATGTCTCGCTCGAAATCGACGAGCCGGGCGTCGTCTTCGCCGGCGATCTGGTGTGGAACGGGATGTTTCCGAACTATGTCAACGCGGTGCCGTCGCAGTTGAACGAAACCGTCCGGACGATCCGAAAGGCGGGGGCCGTCCGCTACGTCCCCGGCCACGGGCCGATGGCGGAAGCCGCCGACGTCGACCGTTATCTCGCCATGTTGGCGGAGGTAGAGCGGGCGGCGCGGGAGGCGCACCAACGGGGCCAGCCCGCCGCCGCCGCGGCCGCCGACTACACCGTCCCCGCCTCGCTCGGTGAGTGGACGCTCTTCAGCAAGCAGTTCATCGAGGTCGCGTTCACCGCGTGGTACCGCGAGCTCGGCGGCTAGGGCAGCGCCACCCGGTGGACCGTTGACCGAACGCCGTCGGAGAAGGTCACGTCAAACTGCCGGCTTCGGGTCCAGATCGTCGTCGCGCCACCCCGGGCGAACGACAGGATCTCCCCGGTCGCGGCATCCCGCACCATCGCCATCGGATAGGTCGCCACATCCCACGTGATCGTGGCCTGCGCCGCCGCGGGTGAGGTCATGGCGGCCCCGGGATTCCGCAGGAAGAGCCGACCCCCGGCCTGAACGATGGCCTGGGGCGAGAGCCGGTTGACCGGCCCCGCCGGCGTGACCAACCGGAGTTGGGCCAGCCCGTCATCCTGAGCCTGGTCGAGCGGAATGACCGCCACGAAGTGCTCCTCATGCTCCATGTTGATCGTCATGGTATGCTCGAGCTGAACCGGATGGGAGAACAGCACCCGCCCGTTGGCCGCCAAGCCCTCGACCCGATAGCCGCTCGAGCCCGCGGCCGGCATCGCCGCCGGCGGCGCCACCCGGAAAGCCGGTTCGAGCACGACGCCGAGCGGACCGATTCGGCCCCAGACCAGCAGGCCGCTCACCGCACTCGACGGTGCGGGCGGCGCGTTGTTCGGTCCGGCCTGCCGGTACGTGATCAGTCCGGACCAGGTATAGTCGCTCACCCAATTCGGGCTGCAGTAGCCCATGAAGTCGAAGTTGGTCGTCGGCGCCTTGACGGCCAACGTCGTCAAATCCAGGCCGTAGGTTCCAATGATGCCGCCGGCGTAGGGATAGGCCGGATCCGGCCCGCCGGCTCCGCCGCAGGGCGAATGCCACCGGCCCATGTTGTGCCCGACTTCGTGCGCCATGATCCCCGATCCGCTCGGCAGGGCGTCCCAGCCTAACGCCGTCTGGATTCCGCCGCCGACATATCCAATGCCGGCCACGCCGCCGCCGTAACTGGTCTTGACGACACCGTAGTAGTACCGGCTGCTCGCGTCCGCACCCCGGAGCGCCGCCACCTCGCTCAAGATCGTCCCCCACGCTCCATTGCCGTTGCCGGACTGCAGCACCGGCGCGCTCGTCGTGTAGACGGCCCGGACGTCAGCGCTGTAGGCCCCGACCGGAAGCAGCTTGAGCGGATCGACCAAGAACGTGGCGGCGTTGCCGACGGTGACGTTGCCTTGGAGGCTGTTGACCGACTGCAGCACGGGAACGAACCGGACGTTCCAGGTCGGGACCGTCCGGACATCGAGCACGAACGGCGTCCCCGTCACGGGGAACGTGTTGTCGGCATCGCTCGACTCCACCACCGCATTGGTCGGATCGACATCGGCCAGGACCCGGAGATTGGGCTGCATGGTCGCGGCCGGGATCAGGAGATTCCAGGAGCTCGTGAAGGTCCCTTCCGTGATCGTGGTCGGCACGCTCGCGGCGGACGCGGTGATCGTCGACGTTTGGATCAGGGAGGCGCCAGAATACAACCGGACCCGGACGGTCGGGGTTGCGGTATTGGCTTGATTCGCCTTGACGAACACCCGGAGGTACGCATCCCGGCCGGCAATAACCGGGGTCGATCCGTCGTACTTGGCGGCGGCCTGGGTGAGATACATGCCGTCGATCACCAGGTTGAGCGGGACCGGAGCCCCGATGGTGTAGGTCACCGTCGCCGAGGCCGTGGCCCCGCCGGTCACGGTCGCCGACTGGGACGCCGGAGCCGGAGTGTAGGAGTTCCCGCCGGATGAAGTGTTCCCGGCGGCGATCGTGTACGACCCGGCCGCGAGGCTGGTCAACGTGGTCGTCGCGGTCACGGGCTGGTTGTAGCCGCCCGGGCCGGTCACGGTAATCGCGGCGGTCGCTCCGCCCGGCAACCCGGTCACCGTCACGGTGAGCGAGCCGGTGGCGGTGTAGGTCACCGTCTTGGTGGTGATGACCCCGGCGGTCACCGTGGCGGTCTGGGTGGTCGGCGCGCCGAGATAGGTGGTC
>JANMHX010000386.1:0-8332 GCA_031375485.1 Gemmatimonadota bacterium
CCGCGAAATTCGCTTGGGCACCGGCGTGCGGCTGGACGGTGGCGTGTTCGGCGCCGAACAACTGCTTGGCCCGGTCGATGGCCAACTGCTCGACCTCGTCGATGACCTCGTTGCCCCCGTAGTACCGCTTCCGGGGGTAACCCTCCGAGTACTTGTTGGTGAGGGGCGTCCCCATGGCATCGATGACCGCCCGCGAAGCAAAGTTCTCGCTGGCAATCAGCTCGAGTCCCTCCCGCTGGCGGGCCAATTCCTGGTCGACGAGGCCGGCGACGACGGGGTCCGCTGATCGGAGCGGGGCAATATGGTCAAGCATTCACGAATTCTCCGGTTCGATCTTGTCGACCCGCCGCTGATGCCGACCACCCTCGAAGGGCGTGGCGAGCCAGGTCTTGAGGATGGCAATGCCTTCCTCGGTCGTGACGAAACGGGCCGGCAACACCAGCACGTTCGCGTCGTTGTGTTCCCGGGCCAACTTGGCGATCTCGGGACTCCAGGCCACCGCCGCCCTGACGCCGTGATGACGATTGGCCGCGTACGACATCCCGAGCCCCGTGCCGCAGAGCAGCACCCCCCGCTTCGCCTGTCCCCGGGCCACCTGATCCGCCACGACGTGGGCATAGTCCGGATAGTCGGTCGACGCCGCCGAGTGCGTCCCCACATCCACCGCCTCAAACCCCAACGCCGCGAGTTCAGGGAGCAACCGCTCCTTCAACTCAAACCCCGCATGATCAGCCCCGACCGGAATCTTCTCTCTCATCATCCCTCAATCTACCCCCAAAGCCGAGTGCCGAGCGCCGAGCCCCGAGCGCCTAGTACTTATAAAACCCCCGCCCCGACTTCCGCCCCAAGTGCCCCGCCGCCACCATCCGGCGGAGCAGCGGACAGGCCCGGTATTTCGGATCACCCAATCCCTTGTGCATCACCTCCAGGATCGAGAGACAGACATCAAGACCGATGAAATCCGCGAGCGCGAGCGGCCCCATCGGGTGCGCCA
This sequence comes from Gemmatimonadota bacterium, assembly GCA_031375485.1. Lineage (GTDB taxonomy): Bacteria > Gemmatimonadota > Gemmatimonadetes > Gemmatimonadales > GWC2-71-9 > SHZU01. The sequence continues at coordinate 995 of JANMHX010000386.1, forward strand.
TCCCGAGCTTCATGACCGTGTCGACCGCCTCAGGCGTAGCGACGCCCTCCATCACGGTATAGATCGCTTCGTTGATCATCGGCATGAGGATCCGGTTCGCCACGAACCCCGGATAGTCCTGGACCTCGACCGGTACCTTGCCGAGTTCTTTGGCCATCGCGACCACGGTGGCGGTCGTCGCCTCGCTGGTGGCATGGCCGCGGATGATCTCGACCAACTGCATGACCGGGACCGGATTCATGAAATGCATCCCGATGACATTCTCGGGCCGCCGGGTCCGGGCCCCGATTTCCGTAATCGAGATCGAGCTCGTGTTCGACGCCAGAATCACATCGTCGGCGCAAACCCGGTCCAGGGTTTCGAACAAGGAGAACTTCACCGGCGGATTCTCGGTGGCCGCCTCGACCACGAAGTTTGCGGACGCCGCCGCGTCGAGCGCCGTCGCGGTTTGGATCCGGCCCAGGATCTGGAGCGGTGCCTCGGCCGGAATGGCCCCCTTTTTCGCTTGACGATCGAGATTGCCCTGAATCGTCGTCCGCGCCTTGTCGAGCGCCGATTGGGAGACGTCGATCAGCGTAACACTCCACCCGAACTGCGCAAAGACATGGGCAATCCCGTTCCCCATCGTCCCCGCCCCGATCACCGCTGCCTGCTTCACACGATCTCCTCGGAGTGCCGCCACCGGCTCACCACGAGCACGCCAAGTACCAACGCGCCGGTCGCCAGCAACCCACCCTCAGGTCCAAAGTTTCCGCCCGTGAGCCAGGCCGGAGTGCCTGGCTCGAAGTCAATCCATGGAATCTCGAACGCATTCCCGCTGACCGGCGCCGCGAGGCCCGCCAGCGCGAGGTTCCAGCCCAGATGTGCACCGGTCGCGGTCCACAGCCCGCCCCGGGTGAAGAACGTAAGGCCCAGAAACACTCCGGCAAGAGCGATGTTACCGAACCCGATCGGCGTGACGCCGGGGTTGTTCCGATGGGCGAGGCTGAAGACGATGGCGGTCACCGCGATGGCACCAACCCTTCCAGCACCGCGGGCCATTCCACCGATCGCCGCGCCCCGAAACGCCAACTCCTCCATGAACGCCGGCGGCAGGAGCAACGCCGTGAGTCCGAGCACTCGGGCCGCGTACGAGCCGAGGGTTCCCCCATCCAACCGCCACTCGGAGTGGGCGACGAGCCCTGCGGCCTGAGCCAGCGCGGCGAGCCCAAGAGCCAGACCGAAACCCCGAAAGAACCCGGGCACTCCCGACCGAGCGGGGGCAAAGCCCAACTCGGCGAAGGAGAGCCGGAGGGCCCGCCGGCCGACCGCCCAGGTCAGGATGCCGTAGACCGCGATCCCAGCCACCGACTGAATCAGGAGCCCCGCCGTCGGGCCGCCCATGATCTCCGGATCGCGCGAGGCCGCCGCCCCATACAGAACGGTGCCCGCCGTCATCGACAGCACGTACCCGATCACCATGAAGCTGACCGACCACGCGACGGCCCCGACTCGGGACCCCACGGATCAGGCCGCTTCGACCGAGAGCGCCACCGCGTTGCCACCGCCGAGACAGAGGGTCGCGAATCCGGTGGCCACCCCTCGATCCCGCATGGCGTAGATCAACGTGGTCAGCACCCGGGCGCCGCTGGCCCCGATCGGATGGCCGAGCGCGATGGCGCCGCCGTTGACGTTGACCCGGTCGGCGTCCCAGCCGAGGCCCCGGCCATCGGCAAGGCACTGCGAGGCAAAGGCCTCATTGGCTTCGATCAAACCGTAGTCACCGATCTTGGTGCCGGCCTTCTTCATCAGGTTCTGCACCGCGAAGATCGGCGCAAAGAAGAGGTCCTTCGGCTCCCCGCCGCCGGTGGCGTAGCCGGTGACCTTGGCCAACGGCTTGAGGCCGTGGGCTTTGGCGAACGCGAGCGAGGCGACGATGACCGCGCTCGATCCATCGTTCAAGGTCGAGGCGTTGCCGGCGGTGACGGTGCCGTCCTTCTGGAACGACGGCTTGAGTTTGGCCAGGCCTTCGACCGTGGTGTCCTTCCGGGGGCCTTCATCCTGGGAGAAGACGACCGTGCCGCTCCGTGAGGCGACCTCGACCCCGACGATCTCGGCGGTGAACCGCCCGGCCTCCATCGCGGCCGCGGCTTTCCGCTGACTGCCGGCGGAAAACTCGTCCTGCTCCTGGCGGGTGACGCCGGCCTTCTGGGCGGTATACTCGGCCAGACTTCCCATGTGGACGTTGCCGAACGAATCCCAGAGCCCATCGTGGATCATGCCGTCGAGCATGGTCTGGTTGCCGATCTTCACCCCGCCCCGGATCCCGTGGACATAGTGGGCCGCGTTCGACATCGACTCCATCCCGCCGGCCACCACGACCTGATTGTCGCCGGCTTTGATCGACTGGGCCGCGAGCATCACTGCCTTGAGTCCCGATCCACACACCTTGTTGATGGTGAGTGCCGGAATCACCCCATTGAGCCCGGCATGGATCATCGCCTGGCGGGCCGGCGCCTGCCCGGTCCCTCCCTGCAGGACATGGCCCATGATGACCTCGTCGATGGCCGCGGCGTCAATCCCGGCGCGTTTGACCGCTTCCTTGATGGCCAAGGCGCCCAGTTGGGGGGCGGTAAATCCGGCGAGCCCGCCCAGATACTTTCCAATCGGCGTCCGGCACGCGGCAAGAATGACTGGCGTCGTAGCGTCTGACATAGAAATCCACTTGGTTTGAGAAACGTCTCGAGGACGCTATTCAGGCACCTTGGCCCTGGTTCGAATCGCGTCCGTTAACATCGACTTGAAAGCCCCCACCGTCATCACGTCCTGCTTGCTCCCCGCCCCCCGGGTGCGAACCGCCACGGTGCCGCCCTCGGCCTCGCGCTGTCCGACCACCGCCAGGTACGGCACCTTCATCAGCTCACCCTGCCGAATCCGGTAGTTGAGCGTATCGTTGCCGTCATCGAGGACGGCCCGAACCCCGGCCGCCCGCAGTTCCTTGGTCATCGCGACGGCCGCGTCCCGCTGGGTATCGGAAATCGGCACGACCCGGACTTGCTCGGGCGCGAGCCAGACTGGAAACGCCCCGGCGAAGTGCTCGATCAGGATCGCCATGAACCGTTCGAACGATCCGCTCACTGCTCGGTGGATGACCACCGGCCGGTGGGCGGTGTTGTCATCGCCGGTGTAGGTCAAATCGAACCGTTCCGGAGCGGCGTAGTCCAATTGGATCGTGCCCAACTGCCATTTCCGGCCGATCGAGTCGGACACGTCGAAGTCGATCTTCGGCCCGTAGAACGCGCCGTCGCCCGCCTTGAGCTCGTACGGGAGGCCGGTGGCCTCGAGCGCCGCCTTGAGGGCGGCCTCCGCCCGGTCCCACATCTCGTCGCTCCCGACCCGGGTTTCCGGCCGGGTGGCGAACTTGAGCGTGGCGGTCAACCCGAAGGTCTCGTAGTAGCCGAGGATGAACTGGGTCAGGCGGCGGACCTCGTCGGCGATCTGGCTTTCCATCAGGAAGATGTGACAGTCGTCCTGCTGGAACTGCCGGACCCGAGTCAAGCCCGAGAGCGCGCCCGAGACCTCGTTCCGATGGAGCACATCGTAGGTATTGAAACGGAGCGGGAGATTCCGGTACGAATGCTTCTTGGCCGCGTACATCAAATAGTGCGACGGGCAGTTCATCGGCTTCAGCGAGAAGTCGTGTTCCCCGGTCTCGTTGTCGAGCACCAGGAACATGTTCTCGCGGTACTTGCCCCAGTGCCCCGAGATTTCCCAGAGCCCTTTGTTGTAGAGCAGCGGCGTCCGGATTTCCTGGTAGTCGTCGCGCTGGAGCTCCCGCAAATAGTCGTTCAGCACGTTGATCATCGTGGTGCCGCGTTCGGTCCAGAACGCCGCCCCCGGCGCGAACTGGTGGAACATGAACAGATCGAGTTCCCGGCCCACCCGGCGATGGTCGCGCCTCTTCGACTCCTCGAGACGGTGGAGATGGAGGTCGAGGTCGTCCTTCTTGAACCACGCCGTGCCGTAGATCCGCTGCAGCATCTGGCGCCGCTCGTCGCCCCGCCAGTAGGCGCCGGCGGTGGTCAGCAGCTTGAAATGCTTGAGCCGGCCGGTCGAGGGCACATGCGGTCCGCGGCACAGGTCCACGAACGGACCGTCGGTGTAGATGGTGATGGTCTCGTCGTCGCCCAGTTCCGAGATCCGCTCGAGCTTCAGGGCGTCATCGGCGAATCGGGCGTTGGCTTCGCTCCGGTCAACGACTTCCCGGGCAAAGGGGTAGTCCGCCACCGCCACCTCCCGCATGGCGGCTTCGATCGTGACCAGATCCTCGGGCGTGAACGGCCGCGGCACTTCGAAATCGTAGTAGAAGCCATCGTCAATCGACGGACCGAACCCGATGCCCGCCGTTGGGAAGAGTTTCCGAACCGCGGTGGCCAGGACATGGGCCGCCGAATGCCGGAGCATGGCGAGGGCGTCCGGATCTTTATCGGTCAGGATCGAGACCGTGGCATCGCGCTCGATCGGACGGTTCAAATCAACGATCTGCCCGTCCAACCGGATCGCCAGGGCGGCCTTGGCCAGACCAGGTCCGATGGCCCGGGCCAGATCGAGGCCGGTCGAGCCGGCCGGCAAGGTCCGGACCGAGCCATCCGGAAGCGTCAATCGGAGGTCACTCATGGAGCAAACATAGTCGGGGGTCCTAAGAGGTGGTTTCCGTTTCGGCCGGCTGGACCACGACCGGCGTGCCGGGCGAAAACCAGAAATAGAGCCCCAAACCCAGGGCAATCAGAACCGCAAGCGCGAGGATTCGTCCGATCGGTCGTTTGGCCATCGAAAACGCTTCGTGAAGGTGGCAGACTCCATTAACTTAACCGTATGCAGTATCGACGCATACGGACCCCGGAATCAACCGACGCCGGCCCGGCCGCCCTGATCGGCCTCGGCCTGGGCTTGGCAGCCGGTTTCGTTTTGGGTGAGCTGTTTGGTGGCCAGGGTGGCCGCCAAGCGATCCGGCGGGTCATTCGCCGGCTTCGCCGGCCCGCGGACACCCGCCAGAGCCCCGCCGAACTGACCGGTCACCTCAAGACCGCGCTCCAGCAGGCCTTGGGAGCCGAATCCGAATTGCTCGACCTCGTGGCGGTCGGCCGACACGCCGTGGAGCTCCACGGCTGGGTGGCCTCCCGGCCGACCCGCACCCGCGCGATCCGTACGGTCCGCGCCGCGTTACCATTCGACATTGCCCTCGTCGATCGTCTCCTGGTGTGGGGCGAAGACGATTCCGAGATCCCTGACACCCCGCTCCGCGAGGAGCCCGAGTCCGCATGACCGAGCCGTTGCCACCCCAGTACGAGCCAAAATCCGTCGAGGCCCCGCTCTACCAGTGGTGGCGGGACAACCGCCGGTTCGGCCCCCGGGGCCGCGGCGAGCCGTACGTGATCATGATGCCGCCGCCGAACGTCACCGCCCAGCTCCACATGGGCCATGGGCTCAACCTGAGCATCCAGGACGTGATGATCCGGTTCGAGCGGATGCGCGGCCGGGACGCCGTGTGGGTCCCGGGCACCGATCACGCGGGCATCGCCACCCAGAACGTGGTCGAGAAACTGTTGGCCAAGGAGGGACTCACCCGGTTCGACGTCGGCCGGCCCGCGTTCGAAGCGCGGGTCCGGGCCTACGTGGCCGAAACCGGGGCGACCATCCTCGATCAGATCCGAAGCTTGGGCGCGAGCTGCGACTGGGACCGGACCTACTACACCTTCAGCGACGACCTCTCCCGTGCCGTCCGGGAAGTCTTCGTCGCCCTGTTCGACCAGGGCCACATCTACCGGGGCAAGTACATCATCAACTGGTGCCCCCGGTGTCTGACCGCGCTCTCGAACGAAGAGGCCGAGAAGGAAGAGACCGACGGCCGAATCTGGCGCCTCCGATACCCGCTCGATGACGGCTCCGGCGAGGTGGTGGTGGCCACCACCCGGCCCGAGACCATGCTGGGCGACACCGGCGTGGCGGTCCACCCGGACGACGAACGCTACCATCACATGATCGGCCGGGCGGTTCGGCTGCCGCTGGTGGGCCGGTTGATCCCCATCGTGGCCGACTCGGCGGTCGATCCCGCTTTCGGCACGGGCGCCGTCAAGCTGACGCCGGCGCATGATCCGCTCGACTTCGAGATCGCCAAGCGTCACGGCCTCGAGGCGATCGACGTCATGACGCCCGACGCCCGGATCAACGACGCGGCCCCGGAGCGATTCCGCGGGCTCGACCGGTTCGAGGCCCGGAAACGAGTGGTGGCGGAATTCGAAGCCGCGGGCCTCTTGGTGGGCGTCGACGCCCATCGCCACGCCGTCGGCCATTGCTACCGGTGCGACACGGTCATCGAGCCGCGGTACTCCGACCAATGGTTCGTCAAAATGGCCCCGCTCGCCGCGCCGGCCCTCGAGGCCTACCGGAACGGCACCCTGACCTTCGTGCCCGAGCGCCGCGGGGTCGAGTATGCCCAGTGGCTCGAAGGCATCCGGGACTGGTGTATTTCCCGGCAAATCTGGTGGGGACACCGGATCCCGGTCTGGTACTGTGACGACGCGGCCTGCGGCACCATGACCGCGAGCCGGACGGACCTCGAGCGGTGCCCCGCCTGCGGGGGCAGCGCCCGCCAAGACGAAGACGTCCTCGACACCTGGTTCTCGTCCCAGTTGGTCCCGTTCAGTTCGTTAGGCTGGCCGGAGGCCACCAGCGATCTGGCCCGCTACTATCCCGGCCACGCCTTGGTGACCGCCCCCGAGATCCTGTTTTTCTGGGTCGCCCGGATGATCATGGCGGGCCTTGAGTTCCGCGACGCCGTCCCGTTCACCACGATCTACCTCCACGGGACGGTGCGTGACACCCAGCATCGCAAGATGTCGAAGTCGCTCGGCAACGGGATCGATCCGCTCGACGTCGTGGACCGCTACGGCGCCGATGCCCTGCGTTTCACCGTCATCGGCGGGCTCGCGGTCGGGACCGACGTAATTCTCGATCCGGCCGACCTCGATACCTCGTTTGCGAGCGGGCGGAACTTCGCCAACAAACTCTGGAACGTCGGCCGGTTCATCTTGTCCAATCTGGACGGACCGGTGCGGCCGCTGGCCGGCAACTTCCCGAACGTGGTGCGCCGCGAGGAACTGTCACTCGGTGATCGATGGATCATCGCCCGCTGCGACGCCACCGTGCGGGAGGCGACCGAAGGATTCGAGAAGCTCCGGCTCAACGATGCCGCCAACGCGGTGTACCGGTTCCTCTGGAACGATCTGGCCGACTGGTACCTCGAGGCCATCAAGCCCCGCCTCTACGGGGAGCAGGCCGGCGGCGACGTGGCCCGCG
>JANMHX010000031.1:0-3992 GCA_031375485.1 Gemmatimonadota bacterium
GGAACCGGGCAACTCCGCCGGGCCGGCCGCTCATCGGCATGCTCCGCGTTGGTGATGACCACGGCGGCGAACGGCGCCGTCGGGGGGCCGCGGTCGAGATGCCGCGCGATCGACGGGACCCCGTGCCCCCGCAGCGCATCGTCGCGAATCCCGAGGAGGAGTTGCGCGGCCAGGTCGGCGGTTCGATTGACCGTAGGCGTGGCCGTCAACAGCACGACCGGCCGGCCAATCACCGCCGGCGCGACGGCGCGATACCGGAGCGTGTTCGGATGGCGGAGGCGATGGCTCTCGTCGATCACCACCGGGCCCGGGCCGCGCGGCGCCTGGCCGCGGCTCGCGGCCTCGAAGCTGGTAAACCGGATCGAGAGGTAGAGCGCCAGGGCGGTGCGGTGCCAATGCTCCCGCAGCAGGGCGGGCCCGATGACATCGATCGGTTCGCCCGCGGCGAAGTGCGCTCCAAGGGCCAAACCGACGTAGGTCTTGCCGCTTCCGATCCGAAGCGCCAGCAGGACACCGCCGTATGCCTCGAGCGCCCCCACCGCCTGACGGAACGGCGAACCCTGGGCCGGCAGCAGCCATGAGGGCGGCTCCACCGACGACTCAGGCCGCTCGAGCAGCCGGGCAATCGCCCCCGCTACGGCAATCACCCGCCCACCAGCAACGCATCGACCCGACGGTCAATGGCTCCCTGATCGATCAGACCCTCGACGTGTGCCGCACGGCTCAGCGCGAGCAGGACCGGATCGGTCATCGCCTCCGTCACGAGCGGCACCCCGCCGACCAATTCGGCGTTGAACCGGGAGTAGCCCGACGCCGCAACGGTGGCCCGCCGCTTGGCGTGCTCGCGGATCGGCCCGCTGTTGAGCCACGCCGCGAGCGCCAGTGATTCATCGGGCGACTCGGTGGCGATCCAGTAGCAGGTATTGAGCGGGACCACCAGCCGGCTGGCCGGGCCGATCAGCGCCACCGCCTGCAGTTGGCGGGCAAGATCGGGCCAAATCACCCGGTACTTGGCCAAGCCGGCCTCGGTCCGGAACAGGGTCCAGGGGGGTCCCGATTGATAGTCGGCCCGGAGCGCGAGGCGGCGTTGGTGGGTCGCGAAGTACCGAGCCGCCTGAGCCGGTACCTCGGCCACCGGATGACCGCGTCGGTCGACGGCCCACACGATCCGGCGCTCACTCCGGTAGGCGAACGGCAACACATCCCGGCCCCGAACGGCCGGCCGCAGCCATTCGGCTTCGATCGGAACCGGCGGATCGATGAAGATTTCGTCCGCGCCGGTCTTGACCCCGACCCGGATCCGAAACCGGTCGGCGAGGCGCGCGGCGTTCGGGACCTCGACCGGGGCCGGCCCAGCGGGGTCACAGGACCAAGGCGACGCGCCTAACGATGCTTGGAGGATCTGGCCTGGCCCACGAAGTCGGGTGGCGAGCCGATGCTCCGGTCCCGGAGCGGCCCGGACCCCGACCAACGCCATCGGATAGACCGTGGCGTCGAAGGTTTTGTCGCGGTCCTTGAGGTTGGCCACCACCGAGAGTGAGGTGCCCCGAGCCAGTGCCTCCCGGGTCACCGCGGCGTACTGCGCCGTCAGCAACTTGGCCGGCAACAGCAACCCGACGACGCCACCGGGCTCGACCAACTCGAATGCCCGTTCCAGGAACGCCACCGCCAGATCGGGGAGCGGGGCAAATCCCGACGTCCGGCCGGTCCGGCCGCCGCTTCGAAACCACCGGTACCGGCGTTTCAGGGCCACGCGCTCGGGCCCGCTCAGGCTCTCGGCGCGGACCCACGGCGGGTTGCCGAGCACCAGGCTGAAACCACCGGCCCCGACGATATCCGCGAATTGCGAGGCGTAGTGAAACCAAGGCAGCGCGGGCTCGGTGCGGAGCCGTCGGAGCCACCGGCGAAGCAGGGTTCGATGGCGCCGGAGCCGCTCGAATTCGGCCCGGTGCGGCCGGGCCAGCGGGACCCGCTCGCCAAACAGGCCGGGCGACCGTCGGGCCGAAGTCAAGTCGCGGAGCGCCGATTCGGTACTGGCCACCGCACCCTCGAGCGCACGTTGAGCCGCCCGAATCTCCGCCTGGCGGAGTGAAACCAGGGCCCGTCGCTTGGCCGGCCCGGTCGATCCCGTCACCGTTCGCCGGAGATCGGCTAGCGCGCCGGCGTCGGTGGCCCCCACGGAGAACGGCAAGTCGACCCGTTCGAACACGCTATCGCCTTGGCGGATCAACGCATCGAGATTCGGGAGCGGCGCCACGGCCTCGGCGGTGGTACTCGGGTCGGCCTCGATGACCTCGAGCCAGAGTCGGAGCTCCGTCAGCCGGACCGCGTTCGGATTGAGATCGACGCCGAACAGGTTCCTGGCCACGACCGATCGGGTGGCCGCGCCGCGAGATTCCCCGCCTCGCACCCGGATTGCCACCAACTGCCGGAGTGCGCCGAGCAAGAACGCCCCGCTTCCGACCGCCGGATCGAGGACCGTGACGGTCCGGACCCGTTCGAGCAACGCCGGCGTCGGGGCCGCGATCAGTTCCGGGACTTGGTCCGTCGAACACCGGAGCGCCGTGGCCACCCAGGCCGATAGACTGGCGGCCACCACCTCGTCGACCAGATCGCTCGGCGTATAGAACGCCCCGGTGGTCCGGCGGAGGTCTGGGTCCATGACCCCTTCGAAGACCCGGCCCAGCATGTCGGGCCCTATGGATGCCCGGGTGTCGGTGGTGCCGGAGATCGTGAAGTGATGGCGCTCGAACAGGTCGTCGAACGCTTCCCGCCAGACGGAATCGGGGAGGTCGTCGGGCCATCGCTGCTCCAGCGGGTGGGATTCGAACAACCCGCCGTTGAGGAACGGGACCGCCCCGAAGCCCCGGGCCACCGCCGTCCGCCGGTCGCGCGGGCGATTCAGGGTGCCGAAGAACAGCGGCTTCAGGAACCGGCGCTCCACCTGACCGCCCGCGGCAAGGCAGCGGTCCAATTCCTCCCGAAGGAACCGGCTCCGGCCGTCGAGCCACCCTCGCTCCTGGACGAAGTAGAGGAACAACACCCGCGTCAGGTCGAGCAACGCCAAGGCATGCCGGTCCGGTTTCGGAATCCGGCGGGGCAGGGCCTCGATGGCCTGTTCGAGGGTGCGGCGGAATCGCTCGAAGAACCGCTGATCGAGCGACCGGCCGGCCAGCGCTTCCGACCAGGCCAGGCAGCAGCCTAACGTCGAGTCGGTGGTGGCGGTCCGGCCTCGCTCGAGGATCCGGAGATCGACCGGGCGGACCCGGTCGAGCGCGATGGTCGCCACCGGGCAATCGGCCACCGAGGCCGCGAGCGCCAGTTGGCGGGCGGCCGGGTCGACGACCCCCACGACGGCGAACTGGCCCCGGGCCGCGAGGTGCCGGGCAATTCGATGGGCCACCGGGGGCGCGGGCGGGGCTTCAACCGCCAGGAACAAGAGCCCCGCCCGGCGCCCGACGATTGCCGCGGGCGCTTCCAAGGCGGGGAGTTTGAGCGAACTGAGCGACAATTCGTGCCAGGTCGGGGTGAACCCCAGCTCGAAGGCTACCTCGGGCAGCTGCCGAAGATTGGTAAGGTTGGAAAGGAGGTCGGCCAGCGCCACGGGGTCTCGCGTGATGGGGTGACCATCACCATGGCGAATCGGGGGTTCAACGTGTCAACCGAAAGAGCGCGACACCAGGCTGTTTCAGCGCAAGCGAACCCGCCCCGCTACCTCAACTGGGCGTTAGGCCGGCCAGGCGCCGAAAACGAGGATCGGCCGCCAGCGACCTGAACATCGGGTCCACCCGGAGCAGGCCGGGGCTACTCGGCCCCGGATGGGCCAGGGCTCGTTCCAGATGGGCGATCGCCCGATCGGCATCGCCGGCCACGGCCGCGATTTCCGCGGCGGTCACCTCGTTGGCCGCGCCGTCCCAGGCGTCGTTGGCGAGCGACCGGAGGGCCAGCGCTTGGTCGACCTCAGCAAGGGCCTCCCGCGAACGGCCCTTGAG
>JANMHX010000056.1:0-3143 GCA_031375485.1 Gemmatimonadota bacterium
ACCCCATGGCGCGCTCGTCCGGCACTACGGGGGGCGCCGGCGCCGCGGGGGCCCGGCCGCGCCCCCCCCCACCTCACAGATTAACGACTGCTGTTTCATCTGCTTCGAGATCTTCGACAACTCCGACTCATACTTGGAACCGCACTTGGCCAGCACTTCGGTGGCGTGAAAGACCCCATCACGTCCGAGTTTGCCGGCCATGATGACTTCGATCTCGTTTTCGTCGGTGAACGTGTCGGGCACGATCCCCTGATACGTTACCGGAAACTGTCCGGTGCTGTCGGACACCACGAAGTTGATCCGCTGGGCCGGCGCGTCCCGATGAATCGATCCGCGAACGACCTTCGCCCCGACCTTGAGGCCGACGTCGTGAAAACTCGGGTCGGTCTCGGTCCGGGCGAGCAACTCCGAGGGGCTCAAGAAATACACCCCGGTCTGGCTGACCCCCGTGTAGATCAACAGGCCGATGGCCAGAACGATGACGGTCGCGCCGAGCGCGAATTTGGTCCCAGGTTTCATGGATGAAAGATAGCAAGAATGGAGCGCCGCGAACACCATCCGGTTCCATGAACGGACGTTAACAGATCGATCGGACTCGGCCATGGCGGGTGGGAACGTCCGATAGCGTCTGTTGCCCCAAAATCAGCCCCGTCCGATCAAACCCCGACCGTACCCCCTAAACTGGCCGCCCAAGGGCGGTGGTCTCGACCCGATCCGAGGGGTCCACCGGCGGGTCAACGGAGATCGGGATAGGCCCGCGCCAGGGGAAAGCTGCTGCCGGCCATCTCGCGGACGGCCCAGGCCGCCAGCCGTTCCCGCGTCTGGGCAGGGACGTCTTTGTGTCGCTCGGCGGTGCCGCGAACGAAGAGTTCCGCGTCGACTTGCAGGATATGGGGCGGGTGCATCTCGAAGAGATCCTGGTGGGTTTGCATATATTGGAAGCCGCACTTCTCCACCACCAAATCGAGTTCCGGCTCCGACAGCGGCGCCACCCCGAGAAAAGCGGCGACCTGCTTCACCACGGAGGGAAGATCTTTCTTCATGTCCTCGAACAGCACCACCAGGACGTTCGAGTCGCGGGCCGCTCGGTCCCACCACCCCTTCACGTGGTTGGACCAGGTGCCCCACCACATCAGATCCCGATCGGTGAACCAGGCTTCGAACACGGGGAGCGGCGGCGCCATGGCCCCCACATTGGTCCGGACGAAATCGACGCAACTCGCAAAGCACGAGACCGGGTGCCGGGCCACGTAGATGTACCGGGCCAGCGGCTCCGACGGGCAGAGCTCAGCCGGAAGATGGGTCTTGATGATCCGGGAAGGCCGCTCCCGCCCCAAGCGCGGGGCGAGCTCCAGGGGCACGCTCTTCCGCCCTTCGAGCCAGGGGCATTGGGAGTAGAGCGTTGTCCCGGTGGCGACGAGATCGCCGAGACCGCGGTTCACCACCTCGTAGACGACGTGCTGCATCCACGTCGTCCCGCACTTCATCTGGGTGACGACGAAGACGTCTTCCGGGAGCGGCTTGACGGCGGCCGCGGCCGCGAAGGTCTCGGCACTGCAACTGCCCATCGGACCGGAAACGCCACGATACTGGAACCGGGATTTTCGAAAATCGAGCCGGATGAAGCGGATGCCGAGCCGGAGAATCGGGGTGAGGAGCCGGGCATGGGTTCGAAGGGTCTGTTTGAATCGAGCCCGTTCGGTGGAATGGAGACCGTAGTAGCCGAGTCCGACGGTCCGATCGTCTTCCCACTTGAGGACGATGGAGAGGTAGATCAACTGGAGCACGGCCACGGACACCACCGATCCGACCACCAACCCGAACCAACCCAAAGGCCCCATCGCGTGTCCCGAGAAAATGAGTGGTCGGAATGATAGCCTGAACCCCGGCGATCCCACTACTTTCCGGCATGACATATTCGACCCTGCTCTTCGAGATTCACGACGGCCTGGCCGTGATCACGGTCAACCGGCCCGACAAGCTCAACGCGCTCAACGCCCAGGTCATTTCGGACCTGGGGGGCGCCATCGACCAAGTCCGGCAACTGCCTGAGATCAAAGCGGCGATCATCACCGGGGCCGGCCCCAAGGCCTTCGTGGCGGGGGCCGACATTGCCGAGTTCCAGAATCTCCGCGGCCTGTCAGCCCGTCGGCTCTCCGCCAAGGGGTCGGGCATCTTCCGGAGTATCGAGAAGAGCCCCAAGCCCTACATCGCGGCCGTCAACGGCTTTGCGCTCGGCGGGGGCTGCGAGTTGGCCATGGCCTGCCACATCCGGCTCGCCTCGGAATCCGCTCGCTTTGGCCAACCGGAGGTGAAGCTCGGGATTCCGCCGGGATACGGAGGTACGATTCGGCTCGCCCGCCTGATCGGGAAGGGCCGGGCGCTCGAACTGCTGACGACTGGCGGCATGATCGACGCCAAGGAAGCCGACCGGATCGGGTTGGTCAACCATGTGTACCCCGCCGAGCAGCTCATGGCCGAGGCCGAAAAACTGGCTCGCGCCATCCTGGCGAATGCCCCGCTGGCGGTGACGGCCTGTATCGAGCTGGCCAATCTCTCGGAGACCATGCCGATGGACGAAGCGCTGGCCTTCGAAACCACGATGTTCGGGGTCTTGTTCGAAACCGCCGATGCGGCGGAAGGGACCCGGGCGTTTCTCGAAAAACGGAGCCCGAAGTTCGAGGGGAAATAGGGTAGAATCCGGGCCCCCGTCCGTCTAAATTTCTTCCTCATGCGGGCGGTCCGAATCGAGGCCAGCGGCTTCAGGAACTTGGCGCGCCTCGATCTCGCGCTGCCCCAGGGGGGAGCGGTCTTCCTGGGCGACAACGGCCACGGCAAGACCAATCTGCTGGAACTGATCTACTATCCGGTTCTCTACCGCAGCGTCCGGGGTGCCCGAGACGCCGCGTTGGTTCAATTCGGGGAACCGGGGTTCCACGTGGCCCTGGATTTCGAGCGCGGCGACCGCACCACCAGAGCCGAGGCCGGCTTTGAAGTGGCGGGCCGGCGGAAACGAGTGGTGACCGACGGGGTCGAGGCCGAGCGGGTCGGCCAATCCCTCGGCGACTGGCTGGCGGTGGCGTTTCTGCCGACTGACGTGAGCCTGACGCCAACCAATGGTGCAACTTCGACCTCATTCCTTT
>JANMHX010000085.1:0-30404 GCA_031375485.1 Gemmatimonadota bacterium
ACGATGGTCGCGACGCCAAGGCGGTACCGCTCCTGCTGCACTCGAACGTCTTCGGTGGCCGCGGCAAGACTCGTTTGGGCAATCCCGGTCCGGACCCGGGCCGCGTCCAATTCAGCCAATCGCGTCGTCAGGCTCGCCAGCACTTGGCGCCGGGCCTCGTTGGCGTTGGCCTCGGCGGTTTCGGCGGTGGAGGTCTGGTTGGCGATGTTCTGCTCCCGGGTAAACCGGTTGAACACCGCCCAGTTGACCGTCAAGCTCGCCTGGCGCTGCTGGAGGAACTTGAAATCGTTCTGTTCGCTTCCGTTGATCGAATTCGAGCCGGCCAGCGTCAAGGTCGGCCAGTAGCCGGCCCGGGCCACGCCGATCGAAGCCCGCGCCGCCCGCGCCGCCGCCTCGGCCGAGCGCACCTGCGGGGCCCGCGCCAGCGCCTCGGCGCGAAGCGCGACGGTGTCGAGCGCCTCGGTGACCCGATAAAACCCGGAATCGTCGATGGCGGCCGCCGGCCCATCCAGCCCGATCAGACGGCCCAGATTGGCCTCGGCCGTGGCCAGCTGGGTGGCGGCATTGATCAATTGCACCCGGGCGTTGCCTAACGTGACCAGGGACCGGAGCGAATCGGAGCGAATCGCGGCGCCGGCCCGGAGCCGGGCGATCGAGACCTTGAGCTGCTCGTCCGCTCGCCGGACACTCGCTTCGCGGACCCGGCCCAACTGGGTGGCGGCGAGCACGTCGAAGAACTGGTTGGTCGTCAGGAGACCTTGCTGGAACCGGGCGTCCTCGAGGCTCTCGACCGCGGACTCCCGGTTGGCGCGAGCCGAACGCGACTCCGCGCCCCGCCGAAATCCGTCGAACAGTTCGATGGAGCTGTTGACACTGCCGTTGAGACTCGTGGTGCTCGAGTTGGTCGCGACCAATTGACCGGTGCTTTGGTCGACCCGCTGGCCTTCGGAAAAGAACTCCGCCGCCGAGGTCGACACGTTGAGGTTGGGGAGATAGGCGCCCTTGGACGACCGGACCCGGGCGTCGGCGTTCTTGACCACACCCTTGGCCTGGACCACCCGCGGCTGGACCCGCTCCGATCGCTCGAGGGCGTCAGCCAGCGTCACGGCCGGCTTGGTCTGGGCCTCAACCGGTCCAGCCAACAGACCGATCGCCACCAACACTCCGAACATCTCGCTACTTGTTGCCATTCGTCGCTTCCCGGGCTCGATGCGCGCTGTCACGCCGAGCCAACATTGCATCGTATTTGGTCGATTGTTCCGGCGTCAGCGACGCTCGAATCTCCTGGCGAATGGCCATCCGCTGCTGATCCAACTCGGGGTGCTCGGCCCGAATGGCCCGGAACATGGAATCCATCACCGGCTCATGCCGGCGCAACACCCCACTCACCGTCCCCTCCTGCTCCGGCGTCAAGCCGAGTTCTTCGTCGAGGCGGGCGACGTAGCCCTGCCGCCCATCTTGACCGTGGTCGGACCGGGAATGGTTGCCGCGATCGGCCAGCATCGTGGCCGCACCACCCACCAGCCCGCCAAGGGCAAAGGCCAGGGCCAGGAGCCGGATCGCGGCCGAACGTGATCGAATCATCGTCCCTCCAGGACCGCATAGAGGATCTGCGTCTCGCCGGGCGGGGTCGCCGCCGCGTCAAGGATCGCCACTGAGACTGATGGCGCCACCAGAGCCGGATCGGTGGCTCCGCGTTGCCAGCTCTGCCACAACGCCACCCCGAGTAAGAACGCCGCGGCCGCCGCCGCCGCGACCACGCTGGGCCGCGCCCATGTGGCCAGGACATCCCACTGCGACGCTCGAGCCGGCAACGTCCCGAGCGTCCCATTCAGGCGCGCCAAGAATCGATCCGGATCGGGCCCTTGATTCGCGTCTCGGATCAGCGAGCCCAGCTCCCGATCGGGCTCGTTTCCAAATGGCATCTGCTCCATCAGGCCGGTTCCTCCACCAGAGTGGCGAGCGCTTTGCGGAGCGCCCGCCGGGCATGAAACACGTAGGAGCGCACGGTACCCTCTGGTACCTGGAGCACGCTCGCCACTTCCGCGTGACTATAGCCTTCACCGTCGAACATCATGACCGCCACTCGCTGCCGCTCCGGTAACTCCGCCATGGCGGCGTCGATCTTCTCCCGCAGCACGACCCGGCCGGCGTCGGCATCCGGCAACCGCCCCCGGCTCGGCAACGACTCGTGCAGCGGCTCGGCGTCGCGAACCCGGCGCCGGCGCAGTTGATCGAGCGCGGCATTCGCGACGATCCGCAGAAACCAGGGCCGAAACGACCGGGCTGGATCGAATCGTTCGATGGCCTGCCAGCCGGCCAGCGACGCGTCTTGGATCACGTCTTCGGCCTCATCCCAATTGCGGAGGAACGAGTAGGCCACCCGCCGGGCAACCACCGCATACGCCATGACCAAGCGCCCATACGCATCGGCATCGCCGGTGCGAGCCGCTTCAGCCCATCCTGATTCGGTCACATCGCTACTACGCAAGTCGGCGGGAATCCGTTGAGGCGGATCAGCGGGGGTGGTCGGCATTGTCGCGGCGGCGGCGCAGGGCTTCCGCGCCGGCGACCAGAGCGAGCCAACTGCTTGCGATACCAAAGGTTATGGCCATGGGACCGGGTATCACCAGGAACAAAACTCCGATCACGCCGAATCCAAGGGCCAGGGGGCCAAAGAGGGCCAAGCGGGCTCCGGCGACCAGGGTTCGCATGGCCAGCACCGAACGGCTCCCCCGTTCCCGGACCCCTCGGGCATGACGAGCGGCGATCGCTGCCGGAATCGAGAGGGCCGGCGGCAGAACCCCGCGGAGCCGGCGCGGAGCCCGAATCGGACGGGTGGACACTTCGGCACTCTGATCCAAATCACGCCGGAATTGGGCCTCCATCTCGCCGGCGAGATCGGGCGCGTCGACCAAGACGTCGAGTTCGTAGTTGCTGACCAGGCTCGAGTGATTGAGGTTGCTCGACCCGATCCTGACCCAGCGCCCATCGGCGACGACCGTCTTGGCGTGGAGCATTGGGCCGTTCCACTCGTAAATCCGAACCCCGGCGCGGATCAAATCGCGGTACCCGAACCGGGTCAGGTTCCGTACCAGCGGAATGTCGCTGGTACCCGGCACGAGCAGCCGGACATCGACCCCCTCGGTGGCCGCGTCGACCAGATACCGATATAGCCGGCGCGGCGCCACCAAGTAGGCGTCGGTCACCCAGACTCGTTCGGCCGCCGTCGCCAACAGCAACTCCGTGACCCGGTAGGCCCGTTCGCTGGCCGGCTCGCCCGCCAGCACCCGAACGAACGCGGAACCAGAGGCCTCGACCTCGCTCACAAATTCATCGTCCGGTAACCGGGGCGCCCCGATGGCCCACGTCCTCGCAAAGGCCCGGTCGAGCGCCGCCGCCGCCGGTCCATCAACGGCAATGGCCGTATCCCGCCAGGGCAGTCGGCCCCGGGCTTGGTCACCGGCCCACTCGTCTCCGATGCAGAAGCCGCCCAGTATGGCCCGGCGGCCATCGGCCACCACCAGCTTGCGGTGGTTGCGGCTCAAGTACGAGGGGAGATCGAGCAGCCCCGGACGATGGAAGAAATGAATTGAGACGCCCGCAGATTCCAGGAGCTGCCACAGGGTCCGTTTGGTACCGAAAGACCCGAGCCAGTCGACCGAGACTCGAACCTTGACCCCGGCCCGAGCCCGGGCCGCCAGGGCCTCCGCGAATCGAAACCCGGTTTGGTCGGACCGGAAGATGTAGTTGTCGAAGTGAATCCACCGCTCGGCCCCGCCGATGAGGCCGAGCATCGCCTCGAACGCCGCCGGCCCGTCGAAGAGCAGGCCAACCCGATTGCCCGGGATTGGACGGCCTCCAGTGGCGCGATCGAAGGCTCGTTCGACCGCGTCGGCCGCCAGGGGATGGGGGCGGCCGCCCGAACTCACTGCGGGCCGAGTCCTAACGTTGTTTCGTGGGGACGGAGCGCCGCGAGCACGAATCCGATGTGCTCATCGAGCGGCACCCCGAGCTCCTCGACGCTCCCATAGACGTCGTCCCGGCTGACCCCCCGGGCGAAGCCTTTGTCCTTGAGCTTCTTTTTGACGCTGGAGACTTCCAGATCGGCGAGCGAACGCGACGGCCGCACCAGTGCACAGGCCACCAGGAAGCCCGACAACTCGTCGACGGCAAACAACGACTTGGCGAGCGGCGTGGCGCGGGCAACCCCTGAATAAGTGGCATGACCGAGAATGGCCTGTTGCCCGTCGTCGGGAAGACCGTGGGCCGCGAGGATCCGGACCCCCTCCGCGGGGTGCTCCTCTGTTGCCGAGCGGGAGGGATTCGGAAACCGTTCGTAGTCGAAGTCGTGCACCAGCCCGACGACGCCCCAATAGTCGGGGTCGGCGCCGAACTTGCCGGCCATGGCGCGCATCGCGATTTCGACCGCGTACATATGCTTCCGAAGGGCGTCGGATGCGGTGTACTCATGTACCAAAGCCAAGGCGGCGGCGCGATCGAGCATCGGAGGACTCAGTGAAGGGGACCGGTCGGCGGCGGCGGAATCAGGGCGGCCGACAGGGATACCCGCACCAGGTTTCCGCCGAGGCCGATTTCGAAAGCGTAGGTGCCGGCATGCGGCAGCGGCACATCGAACACCAACACCGCCCCGGCTTCGACTTCAGTGACCCCGGCCGGTGGCTCGCCGAACTGCACGGTGCCGTCGCCACCCATCAACTCGCGCCCCTGGTCATCGACGAACCGGATCCGCATCGCGTGCTCGCCGATCTCGGTGCGCTTGCCTTTGACCCGGAGCACCAAATGGGTCCGCGGGTGGGTGGCGGGAAAGCTGGCCACCCACACGTGCTGGAAGATCCCCAAGACGGAGAGCTTGCCCTGTTGATCGATCAGGGCGTAGTCGGCCAACACCGCGAAATCGACGTGCACCGGGTCAGGCCACCCGGATCGACTTGATCAGGTCGTTGGCCTTGATGGTGTTGATGACCTCGAGCCCGGTGGTGACCTGGCCGAACACGGTGTGCTTCCCGTCGAGGTGCGCCTGCGGAGAGTGACAGACGAAGAACTGGCTCCCGCCGGTGTCCTTTCCGGCATGCGCCATCGAGAGGCTCCCGGTCTGGTGCTTGTGGGTATTCAGGTGACACTCACATTTGATCTGATAGCCGGGGCCCCCGGTGCCGACTCGCGGGTTGTTCGGATCCTTCGAGAGCGGATCGCCGCCCTGGATCACGAAGTCCGGGATGACCCGATGGAATCGGGTGCCGTCATAAAAGCCCTCATTGGCGAGCTTTTCGAAGTTGGCCACCGTCTTCGGGGTCTCGGTGTCGAACAGCTCGGCCACCATAGTCCCGCGCGCGGTTTCGATCGTAGCGGTTTTCACGGGTCGTTCCTGAGGTAGTGTTGGCGGGTAAAGTAAGCCCGGACGCCCCCCGGTGAAACTCAGGGCCGGCGGCGTTCGTCAGACCCAACCCAATCCCAGGATGCCCGATGCGCGAGTATCTTCCGGACGTCATGTCCGACCTCGATTCCGCCCGCCGCGAAGCCATCCGGGTGCTCTGCCAAGCTCAGGCTCACGACCACCTGTCGGTCGAGGCCTTCGAGTCCCGCCTGGAGCAGGTGCGACATGCCCCCAACGAAGCCACGCTCGCGGCCATCCTGGCGGACTTGGACGAATTGGCGCTCCCGCCGGCCATCATCAGCGACCGGTACCCGGTAGTGGCCGATCACACCGGCGTGGCGCCGGTTTCCCCGGCGGAGCACCTCCGCCTCTCGAGCGTCTTCGGCTCGACCACGCGGGCCGGGTCCTGGACCGCCCCCCACACCCTCGCGGCCAAGGTCCTGTTCGGCGAAATGACGATCGATCTCCGGGATGCCGTGTTCGGCGCCGACGTCATGGACATCGAGATCAACGTGGCCCTGGGATCGTTCACCTTGATCGTGCCGGCGGGCACCCAGGTCGAAAACGAGGTCGAGGAGACCCTCTCGAGCTCGACTCACTCGACTCGGAGCGCCCGGGGGGCCAGTCCGAACGGCCTGCTGATCCGGGTGACGGGCAAGGCCTTCATGGGCTCGGTGGAAGTCAAGGAAAAATTCCCCTCGAGTCAGAGCAAGGGGCCGAGCCTGTTCGATCGGCTACTCGGCGGGGGCAACTGAGGGACAGAGCTTCGCCAGGACGCAGCGCCCGCACTGCGGGCGCCTGGCGATACACACCTCCCGGCCGTGCGTAATCAACAAATGTGACAGGAGGGTCCAGTCGTCCCGGGGCACGAGCGCCATCAAATCGCGCTCGACTTTCTCGGGATCTTGGTGCTTGGACAGCTTGAGCAGCCCCGACAGGCGGCCCACGTGGGTATCGACGACCACCCCGTCATTGATGCCGAAGGCGGTCCCCAACACCACGTTCGCGGTCTTCCGGCCGACGCCCGGCAGCACGCGGAGTGCCTCCATGTCCTTCGGAACCTCGCCACCGTGCCGCTCCGCCACCGCCGTGGCCATGCCGATCAAGCTCTTGGTTTTGTTCCGGAAGAAACCGGTGGAGCGGACCAAGTCCTCGACATCCTCGGGCCGGGCGGCGGCCAGGTCACGGGCGGTCGGATACTTCGCGAACAACGCCGGCGTCACCATGTTCACCCGGACGTCGGTGCATTGCGCCGAAAGAATGGTGGCGGCCAGCAACTCGAACGGGGTGCGGTGATCGAGGGCGCAATGGGCGTCGGGATACTCGGCCTTGAGTTTCGCCACGATCTTTTTCGCCCGCTTGGTGCGGTCGGCCGCTGATTCCGCCATTAGGACCTCCGCCGGGCCGCCGCGAAGTCGAGAAAACCCTCGACCGGGCGGGCATTGAGGACGTCGGCGGCCGTGAGCCACCCCTTCCGAGCCATCGTGATCCCGAACCGCACGTTGTCGAGGCCGGCCGCCGAGTGGGCGTCGGCGCCGATCGAAATCGTGACCCCGGCCCGTTTGGCTTCCCGGACCAGACGCCAATCGAGATCGAGCCGCTGGGGGTCGGCGTTGATCTCGATGGCCACACCCGTCGCGGCGGCCTTGGAAAAGATCCTGGCATGATCCAGTTGATACGGATCCCGGGACAGCAGGAGCCGGCCGGTCAGATGACCAAGGATGGTGACGGCCGGATGGTCCATGACCGTGAGGATCCGCTCGGTCATCTGGTCCCGGTTCATCTCGAACCGGTTGTGCACCGAGGCGATCACGAAATCGAACCCCTCCAACAGGGCATCCGAGTACCCGAGCCGGCCATCGGCCAAGATATCGGCCTCGATGCCCTTGAGCACCCGGGCGCCCCCGGGTTCCTCATTCGCCCGGTCGATCTCATCCCATTGGCGCCGCAGGTCGGATTCGCTCAATCCGCCGATGTACGCCGCCGTGCCGCTATGGTCGGTAATCCCGACATAGCCGTACCCCGCCTCGTGAGAGATCCGGCCCAGATCCCGAACCGAAAAGCTTCCGTCCGAATAGCTGGTGTGACAATGGATCAGGCCCTGGAGATCCGATCGTTCCACCAGAGGCGGCAACCCGCCCTCGAGCTCGCCGGCCCCTTCGCGAAGTTCGGGAGGAATCCAAGGCAAGCCTAACGCCTGGTACACGGCGGCCTCATCGGACGTGGCCACGAACTCACTCCCCCGCCAGAGTGCCGCGCCCCGGAGGGTGTAGCCCTTGGTGCCCGCCAGGGCCACCAACTGCTCGAGGTGTTCCGCACTGCCCGTGGCCTGCAGCAACACCGCGCCGAGATTGGCCTCGGGCGTGACGATGACCTGGGCGCTTTCACCCCCCGCAAACCGGATCGTGGCCCGGCGCTCGTCCTGGCCCCCGAACTCATCCACCCCGGGCAGCGCCGCGATGGCCTTGAGGACCTGCTCCGGCGGCTCGTTGGCGACCAACACGACGACCATGTCCCGCACCAATTCAAGTCCGCGCCGCACCTCGCCGGCCGCGATGGCGGCCGTCACCCCGGGCACCTGGCCGAGCGTCGATTCGAGCCGAGCCGCCTCTTCGCCCGCATGATGAATCAGCCGGTAGGTCGTCGCCTGACGGAGCCGGGCGATCCCTCGGAGGACGTTCTCCGCCGTCTTCGGACCAAACCCGGGCAGCGCGGCCAGCCGGCCATCTCGGGCGGCCGCCTCGAGCTCCGGAATCGACTCCAGATGAAGCCGCTCATGGATGGTCCGAACCTTGGCCACGCCGAGCCCCGAAATCCTCAGCATCTCGATGAGTCCCGGCGGCACGTGCTCCCGAAGTTCGTCCAGCATCGTCGACCGGCCCGCCTGCACCAAGTCACGGATCACGGCCTGAATGCCGGCGCCGATGCCCGGCACGTCATCGAGCACGCCCTCGGTCAGCCACTGGTTCGGTTCCCCGGCCACTCCCACGATGGTCCGGGCCCCCATCCGGAACGCGCGGATCTTGAACGGGTTCTCATTCTGGAGTTCGAGGTGCGAGGCGATCTGGTCCAGAACCCGGGCCACCGCGTGCCGATCGACCGTCATCGGGTGTTCACCCGCTCCACCCCCGCGGGAACTCCGCCCGGCGGGAGAAGCGCCTGACACCGATA
Organism: Gemmatimonadota bacterium; assembly: GCA_031375485.1. Taxonomy (GTDB): domain Bacteria; phylum Gemmatimonadota; class Gemmatimonadetes; order Gemmatimonadales; family GWC2-71-9; genus SHZU01. The sequence goes on from JANMHX010000085.1 coordinate 8,570, forward strand.
CGCCAATTCGAGCACCTCTTCACCCCCGAGCACTTGCCAGAGACCAGCCGCCAGAGCGCCCTCGAAGCCCGGCGAAAACAGCGCCGACCGGTCCGGCCGCACCAAGCGACCCGGTTTCGGCCCGCCGACCGTCACGACCGTAAACCCGTCTCGACTCGGGTGGAATCCGAAGACCGCCACCAATGCAAGTTCCCCCGCGCGGGGCACGGCAAACCACCCGTCCAGCGGCTCGATCGGCGCCCCGGGCTGCGACTCACCCCACACCCGCTGCGGCGCGAGCTGCACGTAATAGGAGGAACCCGCCGGTTCCGGCCCCGGCTCGGGGACGGTGGTGATGAGATCATCCAGGGTCTCCCGATCCACCACCACGGTGCGATGCCCATCGAGCCAAAACAAGTAGGCGGCGTGGAGGAAGCCGACCAGTTCGTCGACCCCGCCACTCTCGGTCTCCGGCGGTCGCAGTTCCCGAAGCAACTCCATCACTTCCCGCACCAACACGAAGGCCTCCCGGTCCCGCCCGTCGCGCCCAGCGGCCTCAATGCCCTGGCGGAGGACCGGAAACCGCTCGTCGGCCGTGGGACCGAACACCGCATCAAAGGGGTGGGGACGCAACGTCATACCGAGTTCTTTGGCAGAAACGAATCCAGCGCGGCAACAAACTGGTCGGGCGCTTCGACGTAGGGCACATGACCACAGGCCAGTATCCGGCAGAACGGAGCGTGGAGCAAACCGGCCAGCACCTCGGCCGTCTCGACTGGAATCGGATCGTCGTCGCCGTGGACCACGACGGCAGGAATGCCCGTAAGGATCCCGAGCCGGGGCCGAAGGTCGAACTCCCCCAAGCTCTCCCACACGGCCTGTTGGGTCCGGCCGGTAATTCGGAACGGCCGGAGGTCCCGGGCCAGGGCCGGATCATGGAAGTACCCCGCCACGGAGAACTCGAACATGCGCTGACGATAACTTTCCGGGTCGAGTTCGCGAAGGCCGCCGGCCTGGACCCGTTGCCGAGCCTCGAGAATGGCGGGCGCGGCGTTCCGGGCCGCCAGCCGGCGCTCATACTCCTCGCGGGCCCCGCGCCACACGGGCGCCGGCGACACCAGGGCGAGCGACGCCACCCGCGCCGGATGTTCGAGCGCGTACAGCACCGCCAGTAGGCCGCCCCAGGAGTAGCCGGCCAGAGACAATTGGTCGAGCCCCCAGAGACCGCGAAGCGCCTCGAGGTCGGCCACCTGCTCCTGCCAGCCCACCGCCACATCCCGATCCACGGCCGAGCGGCCGCCGCCTCGTTGATCGTAGTACACCAACGTCCGGCCGCCCGCCAACCGGTCGAATCCGGGCAGGAGATAGTCGTGATGCGCTCCCGGACCCCCGTGCAACACCACGGTCGGCGGGCCGTCGCCGATCCGCCGTTCGAACAGGGACGCCCCGCGAACCTCCCGGGAGGTGGTCGTTTCACCCATACCGCGCCAAGAGCTCCCGCACTGTGTTCGCGTGAATCGTGACCAGATCCGCCAAGTCGTGGGCGTAGCCGCCGCCCATCACCACGGCCACCGGAACCGCCCGGCGCCGGCAGGCGTCCAGCACCCGGGCATCGCGGACCCGAAGTCCATCAATCGTCAGCTTGAGCCGGCCCAACCGGTCGCCCGCGTAGGGGTCGGCGCCCGCAATGTACACCACCACGTCCGGCCGGGCCGAGTCGAGCACCCCGTCGAGATGGCGGTCGAGTTCCGCCAGATATTCGAGATCGCCGGTCCCGTCCGGCAACTCGACGTCCCGCCAACTCCGCTCTTTCCGAAAGGGATAGTTCCGTGCCCCGTGCATCGAGAACGTCATGACATCCGGATCATTCTCGAAAATCTTGGCGGTCCCGTTCCCTTGATGGACGTCGAGATCGACGATCGCCGCCCGACCGATCCGGCCTTCCCGCTCCAGGGTTCGGATCGCAATCGCGACATCGTTGAACACACAGTACCCCTCCCCATGATCCGGAAACGCGTGGTGGGTGCCGCCCGCCAAATTGATCCCGGCCCCGACGGCCAAGGCATCGCGGCACGCCTCCAAGGTTCCTTGGGCGGTCCGCAGTGATCGCTCGGGAAGGAGCGGGCTCCAGGGAAACCCGAGTCGCCGGACCTCGGCGGCAGTCAGGGTCCCGTCGATCACCGCATCGATGTAGCGCGCCTCGTGCACCAACCCCAACGCATCGCGGCTGATCCGTTCCGGTTCCCGAATCGCCTCGGCCGGCAGCAGACCGGCCGCGATGACCCCGTCCCGAATCATCTGATACTTGCCCATGGGAAACCGGTGCCCGGCGGGCAGCGCGATCGACCACCGCGCCGACGACCAAGCCCGGCAGACGGCGGGAGACATCCTACAGCAGGACGGCCAGGGCGTCAGCGACTTTCTTCGTTTCCCCGTATTCGGCGGCGGTAAAGGGGTCGGGGACATCGCTGTCGACATCGATCTGCCCCAAGATCAACGCGCCCCGTTTGATCAAGACCACCAGTTCCGATTGGGTGTCGAGATTGCAGGCCAAGTAATTGCCGACCGCCCGCACGTCGCCGACGTTCTGGTCCTCACTCGTCGCGACCGCGGTGCCGCAGACACCCTTGCCCACTGGAATCCGGGTGTGGTCCGTTACTCGCCCGGCAAAGGCTTCGAGTTCCAGCACCTCGCCATGCAGCATGTAGAGGTACACCGACGTGTACGGCGGCCCCGCGGCCCGAATCCGGTCGGCCGCGAGTTGGAGCATGGATTGGCGCCCGACATCCCGGGTAAACGCGCCGCGGAGCGCCGCCACGATCTTGTCGCCATCGAGAATCGGCATCCGTCACCCGCCCCGGCGGCCGAGAACCGCCTTGACCGAGTCTGGTTGGGCCCCGCGCTTGAACCGGACCATCACCGTGTCGCCGGGGCGGTGCTGTCGGAGGGCGTCGGTCATGCCTTGCAGGTCGGCAATGTCGAGCGGCCCCAGACCGAGCAGGATGTCGCCCTCCCGGAGCCCGGCCCGTTCCGCGGGACTGTCGGGCCGCACCCCTGAGAGCCGAACCCCCGGACCCCCGGAAGCCATGTCAGGAATGGTCCCGAGCGACGCCGCTCCGCCCGGTTGATTGGCCACCACCGGCTGGGGCGGCGGCGGCGCCTTGAACACAAAGGTGAGCGGCACCGTGCGATCCGCGAGGGCCCGGACGATCGACGTCGTATAGGTCGCCACTTTTTCGAGCCCGGCCAGGTTGATCTTTTCCCAATCATCGCTCGGACGGTGGTAGTCCTCGTGCAGATCGGTGAACACGTGGAGCACCGGCTTCTTAGCCACGTAGAACGACTGCTGGTCGCTCCGGCCAAACCCGTCGCCCGAATACTTGAGATCGAATTTCGGCCCGGTATTCAAGGAATCGAGCAAGGCCGGAAACTCGGTGGCGGTTTCGGAGCCGAACACCAGCAGCCGGTCGTTCCGAAGCCGCCCCACCATGTCGAGGTTGACCATCGCCACCGTCTTCTCCATCGGCACCGCCGGCGACCGGACGTAGGCCGCCGAGCCCAGGAGACCAAGTTCCTCGCCCGAGAACGCCACCAACACGACCGACCGGCCCGCCGGCTTGGCCGCGAGTTGTCGGGCAATCTCGATCAACGCAACGGACCCCGAGGCATTGTCGTCGGCCCCGTTGTGGATCTCACCGACCGTCCCGAGCGAGCTCGAACGGTTGCCCTGGCCCAAATGGTCGTAGTGGGCCCCGACGATGACGAATTCCCCGCGAAGGGCCGGATCGCGGCCGGGGATGGTGGCCACCACATTGATCGATCCGGTCGGCCGGCTGCCCTCCGGCAGGTCCTTGACGCCCGGCACATCGCCGGCGATGGTAAACAATTGCAGCCACCCCGGTACGCCGGGCTTGGCCCCGACCGCCCCGAACCGACGCGCCAAGTACTGCGCCGCGCGCTTGCCGCCCTCGCTGCCGGTAAACCGGCCGCCAAGTTCGTCCGAGGCGAGATACTTGATGTCCTCACGAATTGCCCGGGTGGCGCTGGTTTGCGCCGCCAGCTCCGAGGCTACCGCCACCACCAACCCGGCCCCCACCACTACTCGACGTAACACCATGGCCCGCTCGCTTGAATCAGGGAATGAACGACGTGTCGTTGGTGACCCGCCGGGCAAATCCAGCCAACAGCGCCGCGGCTCGGTCAAGGTCCTCCAACACGATCATCTCGTTGGGACTGTGCATGTAGCGGTTCGGAACCGACACCAAACCGGTGGCCACCCCGCGAAACGACGTAAAAATCGCGTCGGCGTCGGTTGCGGTGTACTTGGGTGACGCGTGCCAGGCGAACGGAATGCCCTCGGCCTCGGCCACTTGAGCCAACAGCTCAACGACCCGGGGATTGGCCGACGAACCCCGCGACAGCACCGGCCCGCCGCCGAGCTTCACGTCGCCGTGCCGGTTCTTCTCGATGCCGGGCGTATCGGTGGCGTGGGTCACGTCGACGGCAATGGCCACCGTCGGCACCAGCGCCGTGGCCGAGGTCCGGGCCCCGCCCCCAGTGTAGGCAATCTCTTCTTGCGAGGTGGCGACCGCGGTGACGGTGGCCGATGGGCGGTCCTTGGCGAGCCGCCGCAGCGCCTCGAGCACCACGAACGCCCCGATCCGGTTGTCGATGCTCCGGCTCACCAAGCGGCCGTTCGGGAACTCGAGCACCGAACTGTCGATGACGCCCGCGTCGCCCACGCGAATCTGCTCGGCGGCCTCCGCCCGAGACGCGGCCCCGATGTCGATCCAGAGATCCTTGACCTTGCTGGCCTTCTCACGATCCTCTTTTTCCATCAAGTGGATCGCCTTCTTGCCGACGACGCCCCGCACCGGCCCGGCCCGGCCCAGCAGCACCACCCGCTGCCCGACGAACACCTGCTCGTCCCATCCGCCGATCGTGTCGAACCAGAGGTAGCCGTGCTCATCGATATTGAGCACCATCAGCCCGATTTCATCGATATGGCCGGCGAACATGACGACCGGAGCGCCTTTGGCACCGGTCAACGTCGCCAGGGAGTTGCCGCTGACGTCCGCGGTTACTTGGTCGGCAAACCGGGCGGCTTCCGTCCGCCAAACCGATGCCGGTGCCGCCTCGAATCCCGACGGACCCGGGGTATTGAGCAATGCCTTCAGGAAATCAACCGAACTCTGCTCCATCACGTCCCCCAAATTGAAACCGCGCTCCCAAAACTATACTGGCCGGCCCGGCCGGGCCCGCCACACCTCGCGAGACACGGCGTACCGAATCGTGCCGGGTTCCGAACCCGGACCGCTCATCGTCATGCCGTTCTTCATCAGGACCCCGATCACCGGGATCTGATCGGGGAAAACCTCGCCGGTCACCCGGGCCACCATCTGATCGCCAAAGGCTCGGTCCACCAAGAGCGCGGTGGCTTCGGCGCCGATACCCCGGCGCCGGAACTGCTCCAACACGACGCAGCCGATCTCCCGGCTCGCCGGATCGTCAGTCAGGACTCGAAGCCCGGCCACGCCGGCCACCACGCCCGAGCCATCGACGGGGTGCTTGAACACCAGGTACCACGTCACCCAGCCGGGCGCCTCACTCGTTTCCGGGGGCCAATTTCGCGGCACCGTGGCCCCGATCCGGCCCTCGAGCCCGGCCCGATCCGTCGGATCGAGCGCCAGGTATTCGTCGATGGCCGGCACCAGACGGAGCCGGCCGGATTCGATGGTGATTGCCGTCATCCCGAATACCCCTCAGATTGGTTCCATGTTCCGCCGCCTCGACCCCGCCCAGATCGTCGAGACCGCCCGGCAGGTCCGCCAGCGGGTCACCGAACGGTTCCCGGAAGCCGGGCTCCAGCGGGTGGCCGTTGAAGTGGTGGAAGTTACCGAGAGTACGGCCGCCAGCCGAGCTTGGTTTGCGAAGCCCCATTGGCCGCTCCGAATCGCCGTCGGCTTCTTCATCCTGTTGCTGATCTTGGTGTTCGTTGCAACGCTCCTGGCCGTCGCCAAGCTCCCCGCCTCGTCCAGCATTGCTGATGTCGTCCAGGCGGTCGACGCCTTCATCAGCGAGGTGGTGTTCCTGGGCCTCGCCATCATCTTTCTCTCGAGTCTCGAAGTTCGCCGGAAGCGGCGCCGGGCCCTCCGGGCCATCCACGAACTCCGGTCGATTGCCCACGTCATCGACATGCATCAGCTCACCAAGGACCCCGAGCGAATCGTGAACCCCCACCACGGGGAGAACACCGCCTCATCGCCGGTGAGGGCGATGACGGCCTTCGAACTGTCCCGATACCTGGACTATTGCAGCGAACTGTTGTCCCTGCTCAGTAAATGCGCCGCCGTCTACGCCCAGGATTTTGACGACCCCGTCACCATCTCGGCCGTCAACGACATCGAATCGCTCACCAGCGGTCTGTCCCGAAAAATCTGGCAAAAGATCACCGTGTTGGGCCACGGGCCCGCGAGTCTCCAGAAATTAGCGGTATGATCCGAATCACCCATCTCAACATCTATCCGCTCAAGAGCGGCGCGGGCATCGCCGTCGACCGGTTCGACCTCGATCGCTTCGGGCCCGAGAACGACCGCCGCTGGATGGTCGTCGACCCCGACGGAGTCCTGGTGACTCAACGCGAGATCGTTGCGCTCCGCCACGTGGCGGCCACACCCGCCCCCGAACGGCTCACCCTTCGGGCTCCGGGCCAGGAAGCCCTGGACGTACCCCGAGACGACCACGCCCCTCGGCGCACCGTCAGAGTGTGGGACGATCAGGTGGAAGCCGTCGACGCCGGGGACCCCGCCGCCCAATGGCTGAGTGATTTCCTCGGTCAAGCCGTCCGCCTGACCTACTTTCCGGGTTGGGCCACCCGACGAACCGATCGGGACTACGATCCGATCGGGAGCGATGTCGGATTCGCCGACGGCTACCCGATCTTGGTGGTCGGTCAGGCATCGCTCGATGATTTGAATCAGCGCCTGACCACCCCGCTCCCGATGAACCGGTTCCGGCCGAATGTCGTCGTGAGCGGCACCGCGCCGTGGGACGAGGATCAGTGGCGGCGATTCTCGAATGGCTCAGTGCCCTTTGACGCGGTCAAGCCCTGCGCCCGATGCGTCATGACGACGACCGATCAGGACACCGGCGAGCGGGCCGTGGAACCCCTCCGAACCCTGGCCACGTTTCGGAAACAGGGAAGCGGCGTGATGTTCGGGATGAACGTGGTGCACCGGGGACCCGGGACCCTTCGCGTGGGCGACACCCTGACCGTCGAAACCCGGGCCTAGCGTTCCGCGGGGGGACCGGTCCGTTCCGCCAGCAGGCGCTCGTTGAAATCGACCCGCTCGTGCAGCTCGTTCATTTCGGTGCGGAGAGCGTACAGTTCGTCGAGCAACTCCTTCGGTACCCCGGCGAGCTCGTCGGCGGTTTCCGGGTCCCAGCGGAGAACCCGCCGGCCCTCGTTGTCGCGAAACCCGCCCGCGGCGATCATGATGTTGTCGATCAAGTACCAGATCCCGAGGCCGCCGGCGGTGCAGAGCATCAACAGGCCGGTCCCGAACTTCCCGACATAGAATCGGTGAGCCCCGAAGACGCCGAGCATCAAACCCAGGACCAGCGCGACCGTTCGGCTCTTATCGGAAACATTGGCCATAGTTGCTCGTAACTTAGCCAAGCTACATTCATCGCGCACCCCGAACGCCCCTCGAATACGGAGCCCCTATGCCCGGTGTTTCGCTCTGGTTGATCGTCACGGCTTTACTCGGCGGGATCCCGCAACCGCCGGCCACCGGGTCCGAGGTGATCCGCGCCATGCATGCCCGCTACCAGGGCAAGTGGTACCGAACCCTGTCCTTCGTCCAACGGGCGATCTATCCGGACGGGCGACCGGAGGAGGAGTGGTGGGAGGCCGCCTTGATTCCCGGGCGGCTCCGAATCGACGTCGCGCCGGTCGACAGTGGCCGGACCATCATGTACAAGGCCGATTCAAACTACGTCTTCGAACGAGGCAAGCTGGTTCGCGCGGTGGCGGGACAGAACATCCTCGCCATCCTCGGATTCGATGTGTACGGCCAAGCGCCCGAACGCACGATCGCGTTGGTCACCGGCGAAGGATTCGACCTGTCGAAGCTCCGGGAAGCCGAATGGGCCGGGAAAGCGGCCTACGTCATCGGAGGGGACGGCCGCGAACTCTGGATCGAAAAGGACCGATTGCTCTTTCTCAAAGCCATCCAGCCCGGACCCGGTGGCTCCTCGACGGACATCAGCTTCAACAAGTACGTCAAGCTCGGCGGCGGCTGGATCGGCACCGAAGTGCTGTTTCTCCGGAACGGCAAAGAGTTCTTCCGCGAGGTCTACCGCGATTGGAAGATCAACCCGGCGGTCACGGACGATCTCTTTCAGACGTCGCCCTGGCGGCGGGCCGCCTGGATCCCCAAACCCTAGAGCCAATCACCATGCCCCGAACCGTAGCCCTCCTCGGCGTGCCCTTCGACGCCGAGTCATCGTTTGAACGGGGGCCGGCCCTGGCCCCCGCTCTGATCCGGGCCTCCCTCCGCCGGGAATCGAGCAACACCTCGACCGAAGGCGGGCTCGATCTGGCCGATCCCGGCGTGCTGATCGATGCCGGCGACCTCGACTTCACCGGCCTCGACCCGGCCGCCATTCGGGCCCGGATTGAAGCCGGGGTGGCCGAGGTGCTCGAGTCCGGCTCCACCCCGCTGGTCTTGGGCGGCGATCATTCGATCACCTATCCGGTCCTCCGCGCCGTAGCCCGCCGGACGCCGAATCTGAATATCCTGCACTTCGACGCCCACGCCGATTTGTACGATACGTTCGAGGGCGGTCGATTTTCGCATGCCTGCCCATTCGCCCGGATCATGGAGGAGAAGCTGGCCACCCGGCTGGTCCAGATTGGGATCCGGACCTTGAGTCGCCACCAACGCGACCAGGCCCGGCGATTCGGCGTGGAGATCCACGAGATGCGGCAGTGGACCGGGCCATTGAGTCTCTCGTTCGAGGGTCCGCTCTATGTCTCCCTCGACATCGACGTCCTCGATCCAGCCTTCGCACCCGGCATCTCTCATCCCGAACCGGGCGGGCTCACGGTTCGCGAGGTGCTCGCCGTGATCCAACGGGTCACGGCCGAACGATTCGTCGGGGCCGACGTCGTGGAGTTCAATCCCGTCAACGACCCGTCGCCCCGAACCGGACTGGTGGCGGCGAAGTTCGTCAAGGAACTCACCGAACGGCTGTACCAAGGAGCCTCGTGATGCGCTTCGGACCCCTCATCGTCGGGCTCGTGGCCGCCGCTTCGTCGGTGGCGGCCCAGACCACCAACCAGCAGCAGATCCGGCGGTACCGCGAGCAGCACGAAGTCGCCATCGTCCGGGAGTTGGCCGACTTCCTGGCCCTCCGGAACGTCGCCTCCAACGTCGATGACATCCGCGCCAATGCGCGAATGCTGGTGACGATGTTGGGCAGGCGGGGTGTTACGGCCCGGATTCTGGAGGCCGGGAACGCCCCGCCGGCCGTCTACGGTGAATTGCTCGCACCCGGCGCCACGAAGACCGTGGTGTTCTACGCGCATTACGACGGCCAACCGGTCGACTCAACCAGATGGGCGGGCAAGCCGTGGGTGCCGATCCTCCGCTCCGGCCCGCTTGGCCCCGGCACGAAGGAGCTCTCGCTGGCGGGAACGAACGGCCGGTTCGACCCGGAGGCGCGGATCTTTGCCCGCTCGGCGAGTGACGACAAATCACCGATCGTGGCCATGCTGGCCGCGCTCGACGCGCTCGCCGCCAGTCAGATCCCCAGATCGGTAAACCTGAAATTCTTCCTCGAGGGAGAGGAGGAGGCCGGATCTGCCAACCTCCGGACCATCCTGACCAAATACCGCGACCTGCTGAAGGCGGACTTCTGGATCTTCGGCGACGGGCCGGTGCACCAGTCCGGGGCGGCCCAGGCGGTGTTCGGAGTCCGGGGCGTCATCGGGGCCGACCTGACGATCTATGGGCCAGCTCGGCCGCTCCATAGTGGGCACTATGGGAATTGGGCTCCGAACCCCAACGCACTCATGGTCCACCTGCTGGCGTCGATGCGCGATCCTGAAAGCCGGATCAACATTCCGGGGTTTTACGACGACGTTGCCCCGCTGACCGACGCGGACCGAGCAGCATTTCGCTCCATGCCGGCCGTCGAAGAGCAACTGGCCGGCGAGCTCCGGCTCGGTCGGACCGAAGGGGCGCCCGCCGGCCTGGCCGAGCAATTGGCACTGCCGGCCCTCAATTTGAGCGGACTGTCCGGCGGACGGGCCGCCGGTGGCGGCGCCAATGTGATCGTGGCGGAGTCCGACGCCTATCTCGACTTTCGGCTGGTGCCCAACCAAACACCGACCCGGGTCAGGACCCTGGTCGAGGATCATTTCCGGCGGCAGGGATTTCACGTGGTTACGGCGGCACCGGACTCCGCCACCCGGCGGCAATACCCGAAGATCATTCGGGTCGTCTGGACGGGGGGTTACGGCGCGGCCCGAACCGGCCTCGACAACCCTGGTGGAAGGGCGCTCCTGGCGGCCGCCGACCAGGCGCTCGGCCATCCCATCATCCGGGTGCCGACCCTCGGCGGGAGCCTCCCGCTCTTCGATTTCGTGGATCTCCTCGGAATCCCGTTCGCGATCCTGCCGATCGTCAACCACGACAACAACCAGCACGCGGAGAACGAAAACCTCCGCCTTCAGAATCTCTGGGACGGGATCGAGCTATACGGCGGGGTGCTCGCCAGGATGGGGCGGGAGTGGCAAGTGGTTCCCTGATCCCCCGCCAACCACCGCGGCCGAGACCAGCCGGACGACCAGCTCGTCCTCCTGGGTGCCGATCTTCGGCGCCAGCGGGCCCAGGACCAGGGTGGCCACCAAAGCGTCGAGGGTGTGACGGGCCACCGCCGCCGGGTCGCCGACCGCGACCAAGTGGCCGGTCCGCATTCGGGTGGCCAGGTAGGCCGTCAGCCGGTGATGGAGGTCCGACCAGATGACGTGCTGGAACAACTCCGCCAGATCCGGCCAGTCAACCCGGTTCCGTTCGGTCAGCAGGATCAGGGACCGGTACCGGCGCATCCAGGCGCACAACTCTAGTAGTATTCCGTGATACTCCTCTAATGATTCGGAGATATTCCGCCGTTGGCCGGCAACCCAAAGCTGGGGAAACTGGGCCACCTCACGGAGACAGTCCTCAATCAATTGGCGCCGGGCCCGCGGATGGGTTCGTCGGTACGGGAGGATGGGGTTCGCGGCCAGGGGACTTTCGAGGGCCCGGAGCAGGGCCAGCTCGAAGAGGCTTTCCTTGTCCTGAGCGTAGAGGTAGACCGTGCCCGGCCCCACCTTGGCCCGGTCGGCGATCTGATGGACCTTGGCCCTGAAGTATCCGAATTCAATGAAAGCCTCGGCGGCCGCCGAGGCGATTTCATCGATTCTGAGGGGGTCCCTTCCGCGCGCCATGCAAGATATAATAACTGAATCGTTCATTCAGTCAATATGGTAATCATTTGCAGGGTAGTGGATTGCAACCAGAATACTGTGCCGCCACTCAGTCCGACCCAGGCAACATTCTCCGGTGCAGGATTTCGGCGACCGGGGTCATGCAACCCTTCTTGACCCTTTGATGTCCCAACGAACGTAGAACCAGTTCACCATGAACGACCGGACCCCGTGACCGTTACCGCACTAGTTCGCCAAGTCCTGGCGGGCGACCAGTTGGCCGAGCGGGAACTCTATGACCAGCATGTAGACCGGGTCTATCGACTCGCCTACCGGCTGACAGGGGACGGCGACCTAGCCTCCGACTGTACCCAGGAGACGTTCATCAAGGTGTTCGACAAGCTCGCGACGTTTCGAGGCGAGTCGGCCCTTTCGACCTGGATCACCAGTGTGGCGTACTCGGTCATCTACAACGGCCTTCGGCGGGTCAAACGGGCCAGGGCCACCGAAGTCGATTTGGAAGTAGCAGAGTGGACTCCGGCCAAGACTGGGGGAGCGGCCGAGCCTGATCTCAAAGTCAGCCTGAAACGAGCGATCGAAGGACTCCCGGACGGCTATCGGACCGTGTTCGTGATGCATGATGTCGAGGGCTACACCCATGACGAGATTGCCACGTCCCTCGGGATTCAGGAAGGCACCTCGAAAGCCCAGTTGAGCCGGGCCCGGGCCAAGCTGCGGAAGATTCTGGCGGCATTCGAAGGAGAGTGGATTACCCAATGACCGACGACTTTGATGAATTCCTGAAGGAGGCCGCCAAGGGGTATCGCGCCCCGCCTCCGACGCCCCGCGACGAGATCTGGACCCGGATCGCGGCGAGCCGGGCCCACCACGCAAAGCGGCCCGTCGAGGTGATCGATTTGGCCGGGCGGCGCCGGGCGCCGTGGATCGGCCCCTTGGTCGCGATGGCGGCCACGCTCCTGGTTGGGATCGGCATCGGACGGCTGACGATCATGCCGGACCCGAATCCCGAGGTGGCGGCGGCGGCTCAGGCGGCCAGGGCCAACAAGGTGGTCCGATTCGCCGCCCAAGAACATTTCGGTCAGGTCAATGCCCTGCTGACCGACTACGCCACGGGCCCAATCACCGAAGACTTTCACGCCGACGCCCGTGAGCTGTTAGCCCGGACCCGGCTGTTGCTGAGCGCTGAACGGCTGTCGGATCCGTCGACCCGCCGGCTGCTCGAAGATCTCGAGTTGTTGCTGGTGCAGGTAGCCCGACTCGCCCCCGCAGAGAATGGCCAGGCGGAGGAGCGAGAGTTGATCGACGACAACATGGCCGAGCGAGCGATTCGGCTCCGGCTCCGGGACGCGATTCCGGGCGGACCGACCGCCTAACACATAGATCGAGGAGAACAGACCATGCGACACCCCATGATGATTGCGGCCTTGGTGACGGCCCTGACCGGGCAAGCCATCGGGCAGCAGCGAACCCAGGAACTCCGGAGCCAAGTCGACGCCATGACCCAGCGGGTCCGGGTCTTGGCGGGCCGGACCGAGCAGATGACCGCCCGGCTCGGGAGCGAGGGCCGGAACACCCCGCCGAACGCCTGGAACGCCCAAGATCCGGCCGATTCGCTCTATCGGGCGGCCCGCGAGGCCCTCAACCGGCGGAGCTACACCCAGGCCGCCTACTTGTTCTCCCAGATCTACACCCAGCATCCGAAGTCAACCTATTCCCCGGATGCCTATTACTGGGAGGCCTACACTCGGTACCTGAACGGCTCGTCTGAAAACCTCGGCCGGGCCCGGGAACTCCTGACCCAGCAACGCCGGCTGTTTCCGGATGCGAAGACGAGCGGGGACGCCCAGGATCTCGGGGCCCGGATTAACACCCGATTGGCCCGCGGAGGTGACGCGAGGGCTGCCGAAGAGGTAGTGGCCATGGCCGAGGCGGCCGCGGACAGCCGCCCGACGAGCACCGTCACGAGTTCCGGCGGCCGGACCAGCGGAACCAGCCGGGGCACCACTCGTTCATCGGGCCGGCGAGGCCGGAGCGAGTGCAGCGATGATGATGACGACGACAAGATGGCGGCACTGAACGCGCTCCTCCAGATGGATGAAGACCGGGCCCTGCCGATCCTCAAGAAGGTCATGGCCCGGCGGGACGAGGCGTCAATCTGCCTTCGGCGGAAGGCGGTGTTCCTGATTTCGCAGCACAGCGGCGACGACGCCGAATCGATGTTGCTGGCCGCGGTCCGCCAGGATCCCGACGGCGAGGTTCGGCAGCAGGCGGTGTTCTGGCTCGGCCAGTCGGGTGGTGAACACGCGGCGTCCGCGTTGGATTCGATTCTCCGATCGTCCTCCGACGCCGAGGTTCAGGAGAAAGCGATCTTTGCGCTGTCCCAACAAGGCTCCCCGAAGGCCATGCAGTCGCTTCGGGACTTCGCGATGAAGAAGTCAGCCCCGACCGAACTCCGCCAAAACGCGATTTTCTGGATCGGCCAGTCGGAGGGAACGGACAACGTCCGTTGGCTCAAGAGCATCTATCAGACGGTGGACGACGAAGAGCTCAAAGACAAGATCATCTTTTCGGTGTCGCAGGGCGACGGCCGGGAAGCCAAGCAGTGGCTGGTCGAGGTGGCGGGAAATCAGGGCGAGTCGATCGAGATCCGGAAGAAGGCCCTGTTCTGGCTCGGACAATCGAGCGGGACGTCACTCCCGGAGCTGTTCTCTCTCTACGACCGATTCACCGATCGCGAGATGCGCGATCAGCTGATTTTCGTCTACTCGCAGCGCAACGAGAAGGCCGCGGTCGACAAGTTGGTGTCGATCGCCAAGACCGAGAAAGACCGCGAACTCCGGAAGAAGGCCTTGTTCTGGCTCTCGCAGTCGAAGGATCCCCGGGTGGTCGAGGTGCTCGAAGACATCCTCTCGAAGCCGTGAGGAGCGAAGCCATGCGCATGCTCCAGCAAGCGACCCTCGTGGCCTTGATGATTCCGGCGGGCGCTGAGGCCCAATCAGCGCTCGCCACCAGAGTCAGCGCCTCACCCGATGGCGAAGTCCGGGTCGCGTTCGCGGCCCGGGAGGGGCTCTGTGGTGATGGCGAGACCTTCATTCGCGATCGGAACCGCGACAACTATTTCATGACCCGGAACTGGAACGGCAACGACCGGGGCTGGCGGAATCGACCCTGCGAGGAGGGCCCGGTCCGGGTGGCGCTCGCGGTGCGGGGCGGGCAGGTCCGCTCGGCCAAGGTGTTCGTCGGGGGCAACTGGCCCGACAAGGCTTCGGCCACCAACCTCGGCCAGGTGAGCCCCGGGGTAGCGCTTGCCGGGTTCATCGAGCTGACCCGCAAAGGGGGGTCAGCCTCCGACGACCTCCTATTGCCCCTGACGCTCGCCGACAGCATCGTCGTGTGGCCGGCCTTTTTGTCGCTGGCCCGCGACAAGTCGGCGCCTCGGTCAGCCCGCAAACAGGCCGTGTTTTGGGTCAGCCAGGCCGCCGGCGAGAAGGCCGCCGAAGGCCTGAGCGACTTGGCCGGCGACGAGGACGAGGACCGGGAAGTCCGGGAGCAAGCCGTCTTTGCGCTCTCGCAACTGCCGGAGGAACGAGGAGTGCCGGTGCTTATTCGGGTCGCCACAGGCAATCGGGACCGAGAAATCCGGAAAAAGGCCATGTTCTGGCTCGGCCAGTCCGACGATCCGCGGGCGCTGGCGCTGTTCGAAGACATCCTCACTAAGCCTCGCGATTGATCGATGGCGAATCCCGGGCGGGCGAGTTAGCTATATAAGGGCTGTCAGGGTGGCTTGAACCCTGCAGGTCCATATCCATGTTGGGGGCTCCGACCCGGGGCCCCCATTCGTGCCCAACGGGGGTTCTCGAGATGCGACGTCGGTATTGGCTGTCCGCAGCGGCTCTGATCGGTCTTCCTTTGGTGGCCGGCGCGTTCTTGCAGCAGAGCAAGGAACCCCAGGACGGGGCTCGCCTCTTCTCCCAAGTGCTGCAACGGATCGAGGAGAACGCGGTGGACTCGATCAGCCGGGCGGCGATCTTCGAACGCGCCGCCCGCGGCCTCGTGAAGCAACTCAACGACCCGTACGCCGATCTGTATTCGCCGGAGGAGCTGGCCTCGTTCCAGCGGAATACACTGCGGAACAATTACGGCGGCGTCGGGATGCAGATCGAGAATCAAGAAGGCGCCATTATCGTCGCCCGGATTTTCCCGAACACTCCGGGTGAAAAAGGCGGCGTCATCGCCGGCGACCGGATTCTCTTCGTCGATTCCTCGGCCGTGACCGGTCTCCGCCTCGAGCAGGTCTCGCAAAAACTGCTCGGCACCCCCGGCACCGACGTGAAGGTCACGTTCCAACGGGCCGGCGCCCCGGAAGTCATCAAACAGACATTCAAGCGGGCGGTCATCCGGGTCCCGGCCGTGCCGTATGCCCTGATGCTCGACGGGGGGGTCGGCTACATCCCGTTGCAGAGCTTCAACGAGTCGGCCGCGCAGGACGTCGAGCGGTCGCTGATGGAGCTGAAGGGCCAGGGCGCCAAGGCCTTCGTCCTCGATATCCGTGGCAACGGCGGCGGCAGCCTCGAACAGGCGCTCGAGATCAACAACCTCTTCTTCAAACCGGGGCAAGAGCTGGCCAGCGTCCGCCATCGGGGCCGGACGCCGGAGATCTACCGGGCCACCCGGGCGTCGGTGATCGACTCGATCCCGGTGGTGGTCCTCGTGGACGGTTACAGCGCGTCGGCGTCCGAAATCGTGGCCGGCAGCCTGCAGGATCATGACCGGGGATTGGTGATCGGAACGACGTCGTTCGGAAAGGGCTTGGTCCAGACGCTGTTCCCGATCGAAGGTGGCTGGGCCATGAAGATCACGACCGGCAAGTGGTACACGCCGAGCGGGCGGTCGATCCAGGCCGACCACGACCGGTTGGGCGACGAGCGGTTCGTCGAGTACGCCGATGGCGACGGGCCGGCGGCGACCGATACCAGCAAACGGAAGCGGCCCGAGTTCAAGTCGGATGGCGGCCGGACGATCCTCGGCGGCGGCGGCGTTACCCCCGACGTGGTCATGACGCCCGACACCCTGCCGACGCTGGAGCGCGACTTGGCCCGTGCCTACCAGCCGCAGTACTCGCAGTGGTATGTGGCGCTCTACAATACGAGTCTCCAGCTCAAGAAGGGCGTCAAGCCCGACTTTGAGGTCCAAGCAGCGTGGCGGGAGTCACTGTGGAGCAAGGTGCAGCAGTCCAAGATCAATGTCACTCGGGCGCAGTTCGACGCCGGCCTGCCGTTGGTCGATCGCTCGCTCGAACAATGGGTTGCGAAGTTGGCTTTCGGCGACTCCGCTGCGTTCCGCCGGTCGGTGCGGTATGACCGGCAGTTGACCACGGCATTGGACTACTTGAAGCGCGGCGTGACCCAGCGGCAGCTGTTGGCGCTGGCATCGGGGCCGAGTACGAAGGGGAAGTGAGATTCGGCACTCGGCGCTCGGCGCTCGGCACTCGGCGGGGAATGGGGGGGTCGGCTGTGAGGCCGACCCTTTGCTTATTGGCGGGCGGAGCGGATTTTTTCTTCGGCTAGGCAGTCGGCGGCTTCTGAGGGGGGGATGCCTTCCTCAGTCGCTCGTTCGAGGACCATCAGGGTGGTGTCGTAGATGGCGTCGATGCGGGCGAGGGTCGCTTCCAGGCCGAGCTTGAGGACTTCGATGGATCCGCCGAACAGGACGCCGCCGGCGTTGGCGACGTAGTCGGGCACGTAGACGATTTTTCGGGTGGACAGGTCGGCCCCGTGCCGCGGTTCGAGGAGCTGATTGTTGGCGCCGCCGCAGACGACCGCCGCGGTCAGGTCCGGCAGGGAGTCGTCGTTGATGACGGCGCCGAGGGCACAGGGCGCGAAGATGTCGGCGGGGACTCGGTGGATTTGGTCAACCGGGGCGGTGGTAGCGCCAAACTCGGTGACGACTCGGGCCAGTTTGGCGGGATCGATGTCGCTGGCAATCAGCATGGCCCCGGCCCGGTGGAGTTGGGCGGCCAGATGGTAGCCGACGTTGCCGCAGCCTTGAAGGGCGACGGTCTTCCCCGCCAGTTGATCGGACCCCCACCGGACTCGGGCGCCGGCCTGCATGGCGCGGAACACGCCCCGGGCGGTATGGGGTGACGGATCGCCGGAGGAGCCGGCCCGGCCGGCCACATACGCGGTGGTCTCGGCGATGAACTCCATGTCCGCCGGGGACGTCCCGACGTCTTCCCCGGTCACGTAGCGGCCGTGGAGCCGGTCAATATGCCGGCCATGGGCCCGCAGAATCGCGGGGCGATCGGACGCGGCCGGCCCGCCCAAGATGACCGATTTTCCCCCGCCAAGGGGCAGATTCGCCAGCGCGTTCTTGAAGGACATCCCGCGCGAGAGCCGTAAGGCATCGGTGATGGCGGCCTCATCGGACGGGTAGTGCCACCATCGGGTCCCGCCCACCGCGGTGCCTAACGCGGTCGAGTGGATGGCGACGATGCCCCGATAGCCCGAGGCCGGATCGGAGCAGAGGCTGAGCTGTTCATGGCCCAGGTGGTCCAGTTGGTCGAAGATCTTCATGAGCGGTCCGTCGTACCGGAAAGAATCGCATGGCGAATTCGGGCCGCCTTCAGGGAAGGGCGACGATCGAACTCGAGGCGGCCATCGACCCGCAGCTCGGCTCGAACCACCAGGGACAAGCTGATCTCGGCGTCCGCCCGGCGAACAACGAGTGGCACCGTGGCGCCGATGCGGGACCGGTAGCGGGTGCGGAACGCCGGGCCGAAATTCGGATCGACCTTGAGATCACCGATGCTGACGAGTTGGTCTCCGGGCAGAAGGCCCGCGAGCGCTGCCGCCGCGCCCGGGGTGACGTTGGTGACGATCTCGCGACCCTCCACGGTCGTCGTGCCCACGCCAAGCCTCGGCTCCGAGACACTGTCCACCACATAGCGAAGGCCGGCAAGCGGCGCGATGCGCGACCACGGGAATGGCTCGCGGCCGTCGATGTACCGGGCTCCGAAGCCGGAGGCGAGGTCGCGGCCGGCCAAGGTATTGACGGTGGACCACCATTCATCGGTCGTGAATCCACGGCCGGCGGGAACGGTGGACCGATAGAGCGTCCGCATGACCTCGTCGAGTGAGGCCCGGTTGTCGCTCGCATCCCGAATCATGATGTCGAGCAACAGCCCCGCCAGTGAGCCTTTAGGGTAGTAGATCGTCGCGGTGCCGTCGGTCGGTTGGATCCACGTCGACAACGAGGCATCCTCGAGGGCGATCGGCGGGGCGGCCGCCACTTCCTCGATCTTGCCTTGGGTCACGTTGAGGAACATGGTTGAATCGATGACGCCCCCGCGCACCAAGGCCAAATCGGCGTAATAGTCCGTGATGCCCTCGCTGACCCAGAGCAGCGGGGTGGGCTGGGGGCGATCGTAGCGATAGGGAACCATTTCCGCCGGCCGGAGGCGCTTCACGTTCCACCCGTGGAAAATTTCATGGGCGGTAATCGACGCCAGAATCGGGGTGCCGACAAACTCCGGAGTGTAGATCCCGAGGTGGGAGTTCTGATGTTCGAGCGCACTGCCTCCACCGAATGCCGAGTCAAACACCAGCAAGGTGGTGTAGTTGGGCCAGGGCGTTTCACCGAACACCTTGGCCATGGCCGGCACCATAGTGCCCAACTGCTTCCAAAGGAGCGCGCGGGAGGCGCCCGCCAGCGTACCAGAGGGATAGGACGCGATCCGATTCATGACCCCGCCGATCGCGACACTGTCGATATCGAAACGGCCAATGAACAGGGGCATATCCACGAGATCATGGAAATTGGCCGCAGTGTACCGGCGCGGACCGGCCGACGTGAGGCCCGTGGCCACACCCCAGCCGGTTTCGGTTTCGACCGACAGGGTGGCGGGGAAATCGAATCCGGCGCCCTCGGGGTAGAGCAGCACGTTGGTGCCGTTGACGAAGGCAAAATCGGCGCGGGACCACGCCATGGCATTGTCGAGCGTGTCGGCGGTGAAGGTGAACGCCACGGTAACCGGACCAGGGGCGGCCACTTGCACCCGCCAGGTGTCGAAATCGGTCTTATCCCAACGGAGAGGAGTCGCGGCCTGAACGGCGCCGAACGAGGAAACCCGGCGGGCGTAATTGGTGATCTCGTAGGAGCCGGGAGTCCAGGCCGGGAGCGACAGTTCCACCGGCCCGGCCGACGAGGCCTGGAATCGCATCGTGACGCCGATGGTTCGGGTGGCCGCCGTGGCGCGGTTGAAGACCAACTGGTATTCGATCCCGGCAATGGCCGGGGATGGAGGAATCGTCCCCGTTGCCAACAGGCCGAGGGTTGCAAGGGTTAGGCGCATGGTGGAAAGTAATCGGGAGGGATTGGATCAGCCCATTCGTTCGAGCGCGTTCGCGATGCCCTTGCGAGTCATGTCTCCGAGCGGGCCGGGTTGCAATTCATCGACCCGGGTTGCCGCGACCTGGAAGAGACGCCGCGCCTCCACGAGGTCACCGAGGACGTCGTGCGACCGGCCAAGATTGAGGAGGAGCGAAGGGTAGAACCCGCGGGTCTGTTCGGGATCGGCGGCATCCGCACGTGCCAAGGCCTCGGCGTTCCATTTGAGGCGGTCCGGCTCATTGTCTTGGGTTCGGGCGAGGTAATGGGCGGCGATGCACCCTTCGAAGTCGGTCGAATGCTCGGTCCACGCCTGTTGATAGCTGGCGTGGGCCTCGGCCATTCGGCCTTGCTGCTCGGCCTGAATCCCGCTGACACAAAGCCGAACGATCGGGTTGTTGGGGTCCACGGCTACTCGTCGTCCTTGGCGGCGGAATTCGCGGGTCGAACTTGGCTGAAAAAGATAACGCCATCGAACGCCTGACCGAGCGCAAGCACCAGGTGACCGACCTGGAAGCGCATCGGCCGTTTGGCGTCAAACCAGCCTCGCACTGACCCGGTGGCCGGCAGCTGGTGCAGCGGGACCAGAAAGGGAGTCGCCGTGGCGACTCCGCTCAAGAGCCGGTCGACACTCCCCGCCATCGGGGCCAGAGCGCTGTCAACCGACGGGCCGCCATAGCTCGTCCCAATCACCATGTAACCGACACCGAGTTTGGCACGGAGCATCGTTCCCATTGACGGCGAGGATCCTCCCGGCACTTGGGGCCCCTCGATCGGAACCCGCTGCACGTGCGCGTTGTGGGCCCAGAGCACCACCCGGTCTCCCGCGTGCTGGTGAGACACGACCCACTCAGTGTTGGCGGCCATGGCCTGGTCGCGCGGATTGGCCGGATGGTAGGCCCCGAACCGGAACATGGTCTCGGTTTGTTCCGCCACGAGGGCCACCCGCAACTCCAGATCCGACCGGTCGCGGGTCTTCGCCACCAACTCGGCCACCGCCGATCGCAACGAGTCTTTGGCGGATGGCGAGAGGCTGTCATACCGAATGATCGCGGGCCGCCAGAACGGCCCGCTCACGCGGGAGGCGAGCGGCCGGACGACGGTGTTGATCCAGGCGATTCGGGCGGCATCACCGGCGGCGAGCGCCACCAGTTGGTCGAGTGCCGGCAGGATGCTGCCGGCCGCCGACGGGAGATCGGCCCCGTAGACCCGAACCGGACGCCGCTTCCCAGGCCCCAAGTTCCAGCGGCGGAGCCACTGCATCGCCTGGCGGACCTCGTCATGGCCCCGATACCCGAATTGCAAGGCGGCATCGAAGTCGACGGTGTCGGAACGTCCGGTGATCCACCGATCGAGCGCGATCGCTTCGGGAAGCCCCGACTCCAGGACCAGGGCGGTGACCCGATGATGAATGACCGACGCCCGCAGGAGCCGAAACCGGAGGGCGAGAAACTCGGGTTGGTTATGGACGCTTTCACCGACCCCGATCAATCGGGATCGGGCGACCAATGTGGCGAGCCCCGGTACCGGGCCGTCGCCATCGAGTGAGAATGGGAGGGCGTGACTCGAGGCCCAGGCCGCCGCCGCGCTGTCGGTGGGCCCCTGAGCTTTGACGGACCGGGGGCTGCACAGAAGCACCCCGACCAGAGTCGCGAAGAAGCGGATCACCAACGCACCAACCCTTCAATGACATGCCGTGACTTACCAAGACGAGCCCTGATCCGGAAAGTTCCACGGCCCCGGGCCCGTCAGACTGCTTGCTCCAGGGCGGTGATGTCGCCGGCCGTGAGGCTCTTCACGTTGCGGGTCAGTTTCTCCAGGTCCCAGTCCCACCATCGAACGGCCAGCAACCGGGCAATGGCGGTGTCGTCGTAGCGATACCGGAGCACGGTGGCGGGGTTCCCGCCGACGATGGCGTACGGGGGAACGTTCTTCGTGACCACGGCGGCGGTCGCAATGATCGCGCCGTCGCCG